>JANQFA010000042.1 GCA_028278065.1 Myxococcota bacterium | reverse complement strand
CTGGCGCCCCGGGGAGGACTCGAACCCCCGACCCGCTGCTTAGAAGGCAGCTGCTCTATCCAGCTGAGCTACCGGGGCGCTGGGCCGGAAAGTACCGTGGAGGCCCCATCGGCGCACCGGACGGTCTACAGTCCCGCGACCGGGGGAGCCAGGGAGTCGCTGGAAGCCGCCCGTGCCTGGAGGGAGCATGAAGCGCAAGGCGTTCATCACTGCATCGTGTCTGGCCGTCTCCGGCCTGATCGTCGCGACCGCGTGGGCTCAACAGCGGCCGGACCCCGAGGCGCTGAAGGCGAAGGAGTTCTTCGGCACCGCGGGAATCCCCGAAGACCGGTGGACGGAGGGAGAGACCTTCGTTCCCCACGTCGCTCCGGCCCCTCACTTCAACGCGACGCTTCTCTACTACCCCGGCACCGAAGAGCTCCAGTCGGACGAGGTTCGGGTCACCTTCATGGGCTCGACCTACTACCCGAACCAGTCCCAGTCGGGGATGAGCATCCTGGTCGAGCTCGGCAACGGCGACCGGTTCGTCTTCGACCTCGGCATCGGCTCGCTCCGCAACTACAACTCCTTCAGCATCCCCTTCAACAGCATCAACCACGTCTTCTTCAGCCACCTGCACATGGACCACATGAGCGACCTGCCGTACTTCCTGATGTTCCGGCCGATCCAGGGTGGGTGGACGCCGCTCCACATCTACGGTCCGAGCGGGGCGGAGAAGCAGTACGGCATCGGCCACATGGTCGAGCACATGATGAAGATGACCGCCTGGCATCGGGACAGCTTCAACGCCTGGCCGATCGGCGAAGGGTACGACCCCGTCGTCCACGAGTTCGACTACATGGACGAGGGCGGCGTGGTCTACGACCGGAACGGCGTGAAGATCATCCACTGGCCCACCTCCCACACCAAGGACGGCGCGACCAGCTATCGGCTGGACTGGAAGGGCCGGAGCCTCTGCTACACCGGCGACAACCGGCCCAACAGCCTGACCATCAAGCACTGCCAGGGCGTGGACATGCTGATCAGCGAGGTCCAGAACGCCGCCGTATCGCTGTCCTCGCAGGCGCTCGGCATGCCGCCCGCGATGGCGGCGTACACCATCGACACCTCCCACACCCCGGGGTATGGGCTCGGGTACATCTGCAAGAAGGCGCAGCCCAAGGTGTGCGTCGCGACCCACTACAGCTACGACGACATCTTCAACAACGAGACCGTGGCCCAGGTCAGGCACCACTGGAAGGGCGCCTTCGCCTTCGGCGCGCCGGATCTCGTGACGTTCAACGTACACGGCGATGGAAAGGTCTGGTGGCGGGAGGGTGTCGCTGCCGAGTCATCACAGACGCCGCGGCCGGCCTTCGACGCGCCCCTCATCACGTTCCCCGCGCCCCGTCACCAGGTCTACGACGTGATCAACGAGACCATCGAGGCCAACGAGATCCCGCCGGAGAAGTGGTACCCGGAGGGTCACAAGCCCGAGCTCGTTCGAGAGTGGCCGCTGACGAAGGACATCCAGATCCCCAACCCGTTCGCGCGCCCCTCCGAGTAGCCCGAACCCGCGCGCCGGGTCCAGCACGAGCTCCACTGCTCGCCGCACCGGTGACGGGAGAAGAGAACCCGCGCATGCCCACGCCCTACGAGCTCTACTACTGGCCCAACATCCCCGGTCGCGGCGAGTTCGTCCGGCTCGTCCTGGAGGAGGCTGCGACGCCCTACCGCGACGTGGGTCGGCTGCCGGCGGAGGAGGGCGGCGGCACCGCGGCCGTGGTGGCGTTCTGGGCGGGGAAGCACGAGGGGCACCCCGTCTTCGCGCCGCCGGTCCTGAAGCAAGGGGATCTGCTCCTCTCCCAGACGGCCGCGATCGGTCACTTCCTCGGCAGCCGTCACGATCTGGCGCCTCGAGACGAAGCGGGCCAGGCGCAGGCACTGGCGCTCCAGCTCACGATCGCCGACCTCGTGGTGGAGGCACACGACACCCATCATCCCGTCAGCGCCTGGCTCTACTACGAGGACCAGCAGGTCGAGGCCAGGCGGCGCGCACCACACTTCGTCGGCGAGCGGATGCCGCGCTTCCTCCAGTACTTCGAGCGCGTGCTGCGTCACAACGGCGGCGACGTGCTGGCGGGGAAGAGCCTCTCTCACGCCGACCTCGGACTCTTCCAGGCGCTCGAAGGTCTCGCCTACGCGTTCCCCCGCGGCTTCGCGGCGGCGAGCGAGGAGACACCGGGTGTGCTCGCGCTGCGCGAGCGTGTGCGTGAGCGGCCGCGCATCGCCGCCTACCTGGCGTCGGAACGAAGGG
Organism: Myxococcota bacterium; assembly: GCA_028278065.1. Classification (GTDB taxonomy): domain Bacteria; phylum Myxococcota_A; class UBA9160; order UBA9160; family JAFDET01; genus JAFDET01. Next base: position 20,912 of record JANQFA010000042.1, on the reverse strand, counting down.
TGCCCTTCAACCAGGAGGGGATCTTCCGGCGCTACCCCGAGCTCGACGCGGACTGAGCGCCGGCCACTCTGATCTGGTCCTGCGACTGTCGCTCGAAGAGAAGGTGGACGGGGCCAGGGCAGGTCCTCGTCGCGGCGTTCGGGGCCAGTGACGAGGCGATCGTGGCCGCGCTCGGCGAGCCACGGTGCGCGAGGCGAAATGTCACACGCGGGGGGCGAGATGGTACATCGCGGTGTCGCCCGTGCGACATACATCCCAGACACGATGCATAGAATGGCTCGAAAGGGGAGCCGGATGCACGCCGAGCAGCGCACTTCACCCGTCGTTCTCTGCCTTTCTCTGGTCGTGGCGGCCACGCTCGCTCTCGATTCCGGACGGGCTTGGGGAGCGGCCACCGAGATCATCGATGCGAGTGGTGACGGAGCTGGAAACACTCTCGAGTTGCCCGCCTTTCTGGTGGTCGACGCGTCCGGCAACGCGTTCGTCGCTGGGAGCGGCAGGGTATTCCGCGTGACGCCCGCAGGTGTGATCACGATGATGATCGGCCCGGCGGGTGACGGGGCCGGCCACCCCGTGGAGGACATCGGAGGGCTGGCAGTCGATCTTGCGGGCAACCTCTACGTGACCTCGCACAACCCATCGGTGATCGGGCAGGACTACGTCTTCAAGGTGACCCCGGCGGGCGCGATCAGCGTGATCGCCGACATCCTGGGCGATGGCGCGGGGAACGCGATGGAGGATCCCGCGGGCGTCGCAACCGACGTTGCGGGGAACGTCTACGTGGCTGCGAGGAACACCGACAACGTCTTCCGGATCACACCTGCCGGTGTGGTCACCGAGATCCTCGACTCGACGGGAGATGGCACGTACGCGCTCAATGACCCGAATGGCATCGCGACCGATGCAGGCGGCAACGTCTTCGTCGCGGCGCGCTGGAGCGACAACGTCTTCCGGATCAGTCCCGGCGGCACGGCGACCCAGATCCTGGACGCGTCTGGAGACGGTGGCGGATACGCGTTCCTCTGCGACCTCTGCCCCATCGTCGTCGATGGGAGCGGGAACGTGTTCGTGGCAGGGGACGATGCCGACAACGTGTTCCGCATCACGCCGGGCGGCTCGGTGACGAAGATCCTCGACGTCTCAGGGGATGGAGTCGAGCACCTGTTCTACCCGGCGCGCCTCGCCGTCGACGATGTGGGCAACGTCTACGCCTCGGGCTCGAACGTGTTTCGGGTGCGGCCGAATGGAGCCATCGAGCACCTCCTATCGGTTCGTGGGACGCTCGACGGCATCTTCTATGAGAACCCGTTCACGCTGGCGACGGCCGGGCCCGATCTGCTCTTCGCAGGGCTGACGTCCGACAATGCGATCCGGATCTCCTTCGTGTGCGGCGACGGCGCAGTCGATCCGCTCGAGGAGTGCGACGACGGCAACCCGATCTCCTGTGACGGCTGCTCGGCATCGTGTGAGATCGACGGCATCTGCGGCGATGGGGTCCTGGATTCCGGCTGCGAGGAGTGCGACGACGGGAACGCCGTCCCCGGCGACGGCTGCGAGCCCGACTGCACCCTGACTCTGTGTGGCAACGGGGTGCAGGACCCCGGCGAGGAGTGCGACGAGGGTGGCGAGACCGCCGGCTGCGATGCGGACTGCAGCGCGGTGCTCTGCGGCGACGGTGTGATCAACGAGCCGGCGGGCGAGATCTGCGACGATGGCAATGCGACGCCCGGCGACGGCTGTGACGAGAGCTGCCAGGTGGAGCCGGACTCCACGTGCGTCGGCGAGCCCAGCGTATGCACCACCGGCACCCCGCGCACCGGCTTCCAGCTGCTGATCAAGAACAAGCTTCCCGACGACGAGGCGAAGAACAAGATCGTCTTCATGACGAGGGACACGGGCATCACGGCGCCCGATCCCGGATCGTCGGATGATCCGCGGTGCGTAGCCGACGGGGGTAGTGGCACCGGCGCCGTCATCGCGATCACGAGCACCACCTCGGGACAGTCCTTCTCCTGGCCGCTTCCCTGCGAGAACTGGAGGCTGATCGGGAGCGAGACGAGCCCCAAGGGCTTCCACTACCGAGACAAGGAGCTGGATGAGGGTCCGTGCAAGCTCGTGCTGGTGAAGCCGGCCAAGCTGGCCAGGGCCATCTGCCAGGGGAGAGGGCCCGCGGCCCTGGACTACGATCTCCAGACGGGCCAGTTGCAGTCTCCCGTGAGCGTCGTGCTGAGACTGGGCGAGGCGCACGGGCAGTGCGCGGAGTTCGACGCCGCCTCCGTCGTCAAGGACGGCAGCGACGGGAAGACCTTCCTGGCGAAGCGAGCGGCGGCACCCGCGAGCTGTCCGTAGGGCAGGGCCCTACCTCGCGCCGTCCAACGCCTTCGCCTTCTCCAGCTCCCGGCTGGCCTCGTCCACGCGGCCGAGGCGCAGCAGGACCTGGGCGAGCTTCCGGTGGCTGTCCGCGCTGGGCTGCCTGCTCACGAAGAGACGGTATTGGGTCGCCGCCTCTTCGAGCTGGCCCTGCTGTACGCGGATCGCGGCGAGCTGGTCGTACGCAGGCGGGTAGTCCGGGTCGGTCTCGATCGCGAGGTCCAGGCTGGCGACGGCGTCGTCGACGCGGCCCTGGTGGTACTGCACGGCGGCGAGCCCGGTGTAGGTGGCAGCGCTCGGCGTCACGTCGAGTGCGGCGCGGAAGTGGCGCTCCGCCGCGACGGGGTCGCCGCTCCGCGCCAGGTAGCCGGCCAGGTTGTTGTTCGCCGACACCAGCTCGGGGTCCAGCTCGAGGGCCTTGCGGTAGTGCTCGACCGCTTCTTCGGTCAGCCCCTGGCGTTCGAGCACGGCACCGAGGTCGTTGTGGATCGCCGGTTGGGGCTCGATGGCGAGCGACTCGCGGTAGTGCGCTTCGGCGATCTCGAGCTCGCCGAGGTCGAGCGAGGCGAGAGCCATGTTGTTGTGGGCCTTCCAGTGCTCCGGGTCGACGGCGAGCGCCTTCTCCAGCGCCACGACCGCCTCCTCGCTCCTGCCCTCCTGGAACAAGGAGAACCCCAGCGAGTTCAGGATCTCCACGTTCTCGGGCTCGATCTCCAGACCCCGGCGGTAGGCCTTGACGGCCATGGGGTAGTTGCCCGTCCGCTCGTTGGCCATCCCCGCGCGCAGGAACGAGTAGGCGTCCAGGAAGCGCTCCTCGATCTTGGCGATCGACTCGGCGGGCAGCGGGACGAACTCCGGGATGTTGGCGGCCCGGTCGCTCCCGGTGAAGCGCTCGAGCACCACGGGCGGGGTGGAGCGCCCCTCCTCGTCGATGTGGGTCAGCAGGAGCTGGGTGTAGGGGGTGTAGGCCTTCGAGGAGAAGACGAGCCAGCGGCCGTTGGACGAGAAGCTGTGCCAGGAGTTCATGAGGCGCGTGTTCGCGCGCAGGCGCCGGGCCTCGCCGCCTTCGGCCGGGATGATGTAGAGCTCGCTGTCCGGCATCAGCAGCATGTAGTTCTCGGCCTTGCAGAAGACGATCCACTTTCCGTCCGGGGAGAACTTCGCGAAGAAGTTGCTCATCCCGTCGTGCGAGGCGCCCTCGATGGGCTCGGGCGTCCCTCCGCGGCCATCGTTCCACGGAACCCGATACAGGTCGAACTTGAAGGGCTCGTTGTCCTCGACGAACTCGGGGACCTCCTTCTCGCTGAGCAGGATGCTCTCGGCGTCCTCGACGCCGCTCTTCCGGTAGACCTTCGTCCGAGCGAAGACGATCCACTTCCCGTCGGGGCTCCAGGTCGGATTGCTCTGGACGTAGTCCGGGTCGTCGGCACCGGGCAGCGGCGTATAGGTTCCGGTCTCGGTGTCGTATACGACGAGGATCCCCTTGATCGGGAAGAAGAGCTGCGAGAACTCGATCCCGGGCGTCGCCACGAAGACGGCGCGGTCCTTCACCGTGCTGATCACGTAGCGGCCGTCGGGCGAGACCTGGGAGAGGAGCCCGAAGGTGAGCTCGCCGTCGTCCCGCTGGTAGTCGCTCCAGGTGATGATCTTCTCGTCGTTCAGGAGCATCTGCTCGGACACGGGGAGGATGGCGTAGCCGCCCTTGTCGTTGCCGTAGTCGACGTCGAGGCCCAGCGTGCGGCCGTCGCCCGAGAAGGAGTGGCAGTTCCCGCAGACGGGCAGGTTCTCGAGCACGACGGGCGGCCGGTCCTCGGAGTCGATGGACCCGAAGCGCCAGCGGATGCGCGACGGGTCCTGGACGGCGTCGATGAACGGGAGCGGGACCTCCCGGTAGAAGATCGAGTCCTCGACACGATCGGTGGACGTGCGGATGCGCAGGCGCGCGGCGGACAGGGTCTCCGCCTTCGGGCCGAGGCCGACGACCGCCACCTCGGCGTCGCGCTCCACGCTGCGCCGCTTGATCTCGGCCCACTCCCCTTCGGAGGGACGCCAGCGGGGCTCCTCGGTGGAAGACCGGAGCACGTCGTCGGCTCCGTCGAGCCGCAGCAGGACTTCCCAGCGCACCACACCCTCGGTCTCGTCGCTCCAGACGAAGGTCGGCGCGACGATCTCGGGCGGGAAGAGCGTCTCGTCGAGGGGGTAGGTGACCGCCAGGCGGCCCGCGGAAGCATTCGGAAATGCGGGCGAAGCGGGTTCCGAGTCGCGTCCGCAGGCAGCGAGGGCCAGCGCGGCGAGGACGAGGAGCGTGGCTCTCTCCGCTGTTGTCCACGCGCCGCGCACCCGTCGAGTTTGTGTCATCGGTTGATGCGTAGCAAACCGCGGCCCCCACGGGGTGAACGCCCGAGGCGGCCCGGTCCCCCGTGTCAGGTAATTGACATCTCTACGTCGAGGGCGTAAAAGCAGGGGCGGGAAAGCTGCGGCTGTACCTGACGCACCAGGAGGATCCCGATGAATCTGCGCCGTTTCTGCACGCTCCTCGGCCTGGCGATCTTCGCGTTCGCCTCGACCGCCGAAGCCAGGGTGCATCGCGTCTTCCCGGGCGACTCCATTCAGGCCGCGATCGACGGCGCCTCGGCGGGTGACTCGATCATCGTCGAGCCCGGCGTCTATCAGGAGACCGGGAACGCCGATTTCGGTCTCCGAATCAGCACGGACAACCTCCGCCTGATCGGCAAGACGCGGAGGGGTGAGAAGGTCCGTCTCATCCACTACGACACGCAGCACACCGGTGTATACGCGGCTCCCGCGGCGTGCGGGCCCGAGGTGGGTGTCGGCGGCTGCCCGGACGAGCTCCAGGGGTTCCAGATCCGCGGCTTCACCGTCGAGGACTTCCCGAGGAACGGGATCCAGACCCGCTTCGTGAACAACTTCAGGATCGTCCGCAACGAATCGGCGAACAACGGGAACGAGAACGGGAACGGGATCTACCCGACCATCTCGACGAACGGGCTGGTCGCACACAACCTCTCCTACGGCTCGCTGGACACGGCGATGTGGGTGGCGGCGTCTTCGCACGTTCGCGTCATCGGCAACGAGGTCCGCGACAGCGTGATCGGGCTCGAGATCTCGGTCTCCAACGACGTCCGGGTGACGCACAACGAGATCCACAACAACACGGTCGGTGTGGGCCTGTTCCATCCGAACGCTGCGGGCAACGCCCAGCTGCCCGTCATGGAAGACTGGGTGATCAAGGGCAACCGCGTCTACAACAACAACCTGCAGAACGACGCGCCGCCCGGGAGCTTCCAGGAAGGCCTGCCGAGCGGCGTCGGGATCCTGCTCCTGGGTGTCTCCGGTCACACGATCCAGAGGAACACGGTGGAGGACAACGACTTCTCCGGGATCGCCGTTCTGGGCTGGTGTACTGCCACCTTGCCCGTCCCGGGGCGCAACTGCTTCGCGAACGCGCCCGAGGCCGATCCCTCGGTGAACGACAACCTGGTGGTCCAGAACAGGGTGAACGGAAACGGCTCGAGTCCGCCGACCGACCCGCCCTTCAATGCGGTCAGCTTCCTGGCTGCGGACATCACCTACTACACGCTGCCCGGTCTCTCGCCGCCCGGGGAGCTGGACGAGATGTCGTCGGGCAACTGCTTCAAGAACAACCGGCCCGTGGGGCACAGCGCCGTCTCCTCCGAGCCTGACGGCCTGCTGCCCACCGACGGCTGCTAGCCGCCCGACCGGGCTGACCGGAGCTCCGATCCGCAGGGCCGGGCCGCTATCAGCGGCCCGGCCCTCGGTGTTCTGGTGCGCTATCGGTTCGGCCCCCGCCGGCCAGAGGATCCCAGTGCATCGCCATCCCGCTGCCGAGACGATCGAGACCCGTGGCTGCTCGATCGTCCTCCGTCGCGTGGAAGGGCCCCAGGCCCGCGAGCTCTTCCTCCTCTGCCGGCCTCCGGGCGAGGGTGTCGCTGCGGGCCTGCAGGCCGAGGCGGTCTATCGCGCGATCCTGGACGTGCTCGAGGCCGAAGGCGGTGATCTCGGAGCAGTCGTCTGCGAGACGGTCTTCCTGCGCGATCTGCGGAGGGACCTCGAGCCCGTGCGAGCGGCGCGTGAGTCGGCGCTCGACGCGTGCGGGGGGCCGCCGTGGCGACCGGCGCTGACCGAGGTCGAGCAGCCGCCGTTGAATGAAGGGGCCCGCCTGGAGGTCTCGCTGCAGGCGGTCCTTCCCCTTGCGGACGGGTCGCCCTTCACGGCCGATCCTCTGGGCGCCGGATGCGCCCGATCCCGCGGCCTTCGAGTCCACCTGGGCCAGGAGACCCGGCTCTACGCCGGCGGGCTCTACGGGGCCGGGGAGGACGCCTATGAACAGACCCTGTCCATGTTCGGTGTCGCCGAGGACCTGCTGCGACAGGCGGGGATGGAGTTCCGGGACGTCGTGCGCACCTGGATCCACCTCGCCGAGATGGACCGGGACTACGCGGGTCTGAACCGGGCTCGGCGCGAGTTCTTCGAGGCGCGGGGCATCGACCCGGGCCCGGCCAGCACCGGAATCGGCGGGGTGCCGGCTTCCGGGGGTCACGCCCTCTGCCTGGGTCTGTACGCCCTCGAGAGGCCGGGCGCGGTCGAGCGCAGCCCGATGAGCGCGCCCACGCTGAACGAGGCCCCGCTGTACGGCTCCGACTTCGCCCGCGGGATGCGGGTGGTGGAGACGAACAAGATCGCGCTCCACGTCTCGGGAACCGCCAGCATCGACGAGGCCGGCAGGACGGCGCACCCCGACGACTTCGAGGCCCAGGCGGCCCGCATGCTCCTGAACGTGTCGGCCCTGTTGGAGGGCCAGGGGGCGGGCTTCGGCGACGTGGTGTCCGCCGTCACCTATCTGAGTCGCCGGGGCGATGCGGCGCGTCTCCGGGAGAAGCTCCGCGAGGCCGGCTTCGACGGCTTCCCCAACGCGCTGGTCGAGGCCCCGATCTGCCGACCCGATCTCCTCTGCGAGGTGGAGGCCCTCGCCGTCCTTCCGAAACGGCCCGGGATCGGTCGTTGATCCGGAAGTTGCGACCCTTCATGATGGCGAGATGACCGACGCGTTCCTCTGGGGTCTGATCGCCGCTTCGTCCCTCGTGCTCGGAGGCCTCGTCGGGTCGTGGGCCACCCTCGGGAGGCGCACCCTCGGAGCGATCATGGCGTTCGGCGCGGGCGTGCTGATCTCGGCCGTCGCCTACGAGCTGGTCTTCGAAGCCGTGCGGCTCGCGAAGGGCACGGGCTTCCCCGCCATCGGCCTCTTCGCGGGCGCCTTCACGTTCTTCTTCTTCGACTGGCTCATCGGGCGGATCGGAGGTGGAGAGCGGATGGCCATCGGTCCGGCCCATCAGTCGACGCTCATCGTTCCCATGGTCCTGGCGATCATCCTCGACGGCATCCCGGAGTCGCTGGTGATCGGGCTGGGCATCCTGAAGGGAGGCGGCGTCAGCGTGGCGATGCTCGTGGCCGTGTTCATCTCGAACCTGCCCGAGGCCGTCGCCGGCACCAACGGGATGCGCTCCGCCGGGTGGAGCCGAGCCCGCGTGCTCCTGCTCTGGTCGGCCATCGCTCTGGTGTGCGCCCTGGCCAGCGCGGCCGGCTACGCGCTCTTCGGCGGCGTCTCGGAGCGGGGGCTGGCGTTCATCCAGGCCTTCGCGGGAGGGGCCATCCTGATGATGCTCGCCAATACGATGATCCCGGAGGCCTACGAGCACGGAGGCAAGCTGGCGGGGATCTTCACGGTCCTGGGATTCGCGACCTCGGTCAGCGTGATCGTGCTCGAGCACGGGGGCGGATGAGCGGCCCTGCCGCCGCGAGACAAGGCGGAGCACGGCGGTGATAGGCTGACCCGATGCTCACCACCCTGCTCTGGATCACGCTCGCCACCTGTGCTGCGTCCGGGCTCCTCTACGGATCGTGCAGCTGGCTCGAGACCGCGAGCCACCGGCTGGCTGCGCGCTACGGGATCCCCGAGATCGTCAAGGGCTCGATCATCACGGCGGTCTCGTCGAGCGTGCCCGAGCTCGCGACGGCGGTGCTCGCCCTTCCGGTGCACCAGGACTTCGCGCTCGGCCTCTCGGCGATCATCGGCTCGGCGATCTTCAACATCCTCGTGATCCCGTCCTCCTCGGTCCTGGCGCGGGGCGGAAGCCTGGAGGCCAGTCGCGAGCTCGTGTTCCGCGAGGCGCAGTTCTACCTGGTCTCGGTCGCGGGCCTCCTGCTCGTGATCTCGTTCGCCGTGATCTACGACGGGGGTCCCCCGCTGGACGCCTCCCAGCCCGTCATGGGTACCCTGACCCGGCCCCTCGCCCTGCTGCCCCTCGCCCTCTACGGGCTCTACCTCTTCATCCAGTACGAGGAGGTGCGCGATCACCGCCGCGTCGCCATCCGCGACCTCGAGGTATCGGCGCCCCGCGAGTGGGCGATCCTCCTCGGCTGCATCGCGCTCATCCTGGTCGGGGTGGAGGTACTCCTCCGCTGTGCCATCGAGCTGGGCGATCTCCTCGGCACGCCCACCTTCCTCTGGGGCCTGACGGTGGTCGCCGCCGCCACGAGCCTTCCGGACACCTTCATCAGCATCCGCGCCTCGGTGCAGGGCCGTTCCGAGTCTGCCGTCTCGAACGTCCTGGGGAGCAACGTCTTCGACCTGCTGGTGGCGATTCCGCTCGGGGTCCTCATCGCGGGTGCCGTCAGCGTGAACTTCAGCCAGATCGTCCCCATGATGGCCTTCCTGATGCTCGCCACCATCGTGATGCTGGTCTTCATGCGCCGCGACATGGCGCTCTCGCGCCGGGAGGCCATCCTCATGCTGGCGCTCTACGTCGGCTTCGGCCTCTGGATGACCGCCGAGGCGTTCGGGATCGTGAACCTGCTGGGCTGGTCACGCCCTGGCGGTGGGACCTGAGCGACCCGCCAGGCGGATGTCCAGCCGGGCGGTCGAGTCGGCGTGGTGCGGATCTACATCTCCGGCGTCTTCATCATGAACAGGAACTCCTGCACCGCGGCCTTCGACTCCGGGCGCAGGTTCTCGATGCCCTGGTAGGGCATGCCGATGGCGGGCGGCTCGTCCGGGTACTTGGCCTTCCGCTTCATGTGGCGCTGGACCATGCGCACGAACTTGGCGCCGCCCCAGGCGCCGATCTCCGTGGAGACCGGGTACTTCTCCTGGGGATCGCGGAAGAGGTCGTAGAAGTCGGCCAGAATGGCGTTCTCCAGGTTGCCGCCGGGGATCGCCAGCTTGTACTGCTCCTTCACCACCGCTTCGAGCTTGTTGATGTTGTAGATGAAGACGTAGTCGCGGCGTCCGTGGGTGTCGCCGTTGAGCAGGAGCGCGGTCTGGTCGAGCCCGTCGATGATGCGATCGGTCGGGATCGCCCCGCTGGCGCCGCCCAGGCGTGCCAGGGTGGTGAACAGGTCGGTCACGTGAATGATGTCGCCGGCGACCGAGTCGGCCTCGATCATGTCGGGCCAGCGCACGAAGGCGTCTACACGGACTCCGCCCTCCGTCGTCGATCCCTTGCCGCCCCGGAAGATCATCGGCGTGTAGCCGGACTGCGGCGAGTACTTGGTGAAGTGGCCGTTGTCGCCCATGACGATGACGATGGTGTTGTTCGCGACGCCGAGCTTCTCCATCTCGGCCATCAGCTCGCCGATCCAGCGGTCGACGAGCTTCATCTTCTCGACGTAGGTGCCGCCGTTGGGCGTGGTGTACTCGTCGTAGGCGGTGCGGGCGCCGGTGAGCGGGTAGAGCGGCCAGTACTGCAGGAAGAACGGCTCGTCCTGGGCCGCGAGCTTGCGTAGCTGCTCCATGGTCTGATCCTGGTAGCGCTGGTTCATCTCCGCGTACTTGGCTTCGGTCCAGCGCTCTCCCGGCTCCATGTGCACTTCGCGGACCGGCTGGTTCCGCAGTCCCTCCACGCCGGTCACCATGCTCGACGCATCGGTGCGCAGCCAGCCGTCGAGCGTGTAGCGCGCGTCGTAGTTGTTCTCGCCGATGCCGACCGCCACCTCCTCGTCGGCCGCATCGTCGTTGAAGATGGTCAGCTGCCCCTGCTGGTGGATGGGGAACGCCGCGAAGTCGAAGCCCTGGAAGTTCGGCCAGGCCTCCTGGATGTCGCCCATGTGCCACTTGCCGATGTGGACCGTGTTGTACCCGGCCCCGGAGAGAACCTCGGCCAGGGTCACCTCCTTGCCGGCCAGACCGAAGCCGGAGATGTCCACGGAGGTGTTCCCCATGCCGTTGCGGTAGGGCTGGCGGCCGGTCATGAAGGCCACCCGGGTGGGAGTACAGGAAGGCTCGGTGTACATGCGGGCCAGGCGCATGCCCTCCCGTGCGATCTGGTTGATGCCCGGGGTCTCGTAGCCCCGGATCGAGTTCAGGGTCTCGCTTCCCAGGTCGCCGAACCCGATGTCGTCGATCAGGATGTAGAAGATGTTCGGCGGCTTGCCGCCGTTCTTCTCCCGGAACGCGGCCAGCTCCTGGTCGAGCGCCGCGTCCTCCTCGCTCCACTGCTTCGCGTTCTGCCGTTCGAGGACGTAGTACTCGGCGTCGTGGACGAGGTCCGCCGCACGGGTCGGGGGCGCGCCGGCGCCGAGGCCGACGACGACCGCGAAGAGGAGGAGTAGGGGCGTGCGCATCGGGTCCATCCTTGTGCTGGTAGGTATCGAAGGCGACTAGCTTAGCTGGTCGTTCGCGCTCACCCACCAGGATGGAGGCATCAATGCCGCGGGCCTCTCGGGGACCCCGGCCGACGCCGCGAGGCTCCCGGCGGGGCTGCTCCCCCACGCTCACAGGGTGAGCGGGGCAATGCCGCAGGCCGCGGGTCACAGGGTGAGCGGGGCAATGCCGCCGGCCGCAGCTGGACTCATGCCCGCTCCGGATCGGAGCCTGGCGTCAGGGCAGCTTGACCGTGAACTTGATCTTCTTCATGCCCAGCCACTCGGCGTAGTGGTCCATCACGGCCTGCGTGGGAGGGCCCAGGAAGAGCTCCTGCCAGGCGCCGCTCTTGCAGGACACCGCCACCTTCCCGTCGACGGTCGTCGGGATCGCCTTCGCCTTGCACGAGGGCACCGCGTAGAAGCTGAAGTAGAAATAGCCGAGAGTGAAGAGGTCGTAGCCGCGCAGCCGGATCGCGACGTTGCTCTTCTGGCCGAGCACCGCCTTGTTCGACTTCCGCTTCACCGTGTCGGGCTCGAAGATCCACGCAGTGACCTCCGCCCAGCTCTGGATGGACGTGGGGAAGAGGGTCGTACGGTAGACGACGCCACCCGAGATGAACGGATGACCGCCCTCGTGCACGGCTTCATACGACCACTCCTTCCGATAGCCGAGAGGACCAAAGGAGAAGTCAGAGCTGAACCAGGCGAAGTCGGCCAGGGCGGGGTTGTCGAGCTGGGCGTGAGCCGGCACCGCGAGCAGCACGCCGGCGAGCACGGCGGCGAGGTTTCTGAGCGACATCGGAGGACCTCCTATCCGCGCGCTTGGGGCACACGCTTCTTCGGATGCTCCCACGCGCGCCGTCGTCTTGATGATCGGCCTCGGTGCGCCGGGGCGCTGTCCCTTGTCTGACACGGAATCGCGTCTCAGGACGCGCGGCTCGCCGTTCGTTCCGGATGAGACATGATGTGCAGTCGCCCGCGCGGGAAGGCGGCCCTGCGGCCCGGACCGGTCTCAATCCTGAGTCGGATCGCAGCGTTGCGCGTTTCCGAACTCGCGCTCGTGGGCCTCGGCCCCGTCGCAGGGGCCGCTGCAGGTGTTCTCGACCAGGCCGCCCGGCCGGAAGAAGAGCCCGGCCTGCTCGTGGAAGGCGGGGGTCATCCAGGTGAGGATGTGCGGGTCGCAGCTCGGTGTCGCCCTGGGCGCGGTGCGGTTGGCGAGCGGCGGCAGGTAGTCGAAGTGGGCCGGATCGTCCACGTCCAGGGCGGTCCAGTAGGAGACGTAGGCGGACTCGAGCGGTCCCGGCAGGTCGGGGATGCCCACCAGCCCCGTGCGGAAGCTCCCCGCGAGGCTCTCGAGGGCCAGGTCGCGCGACGCCACGTCGGAGAAGATGTTCGGGGACTTCTGGTCCAGCCAGCCGGCGACGTGCAGCACGGGCTTGGTCGTGACGCCGTCCAGCGGGTCGGCGCGCAGGTGGCGCAGGTAGGCGACCGGATCCACCTGCGCCCAGAGATCGTGGCTGATGGACGTCACCAGGAGATGGGTCATCGAGTCCGGCCCCAGCACGATCGGCAGCAGGAAGTCGAGCGCGTCGAACACCTCGTCGCGCTGGGACTGGTTGGCGAAGTTCACCACGGCCACGGCGGGAAGGACCTTCGCCACGTCGGGCGAGACGGCACCGTGGATGAAGGCGCTGTAGCCCCCGAAGCTGACTCCCCACATGTACATCTCGTCGCCCGGTCCGGGGAAGACGCCGCGGCCTTCCCCCGTCTGGAACCAGGGATCGGAGTTGAAGAGCGCGTGCTTCATGAGGCGCCCCAGGACGAGGAGATTCATCTGGCCCTGCAGGATGCGCCCGGTCAACGCCGGCGCACCGTCCGCCTCGAAGAAGAGCTTGTAGAGGAAGCTCGCGCCGAGGCCGGCGAACTCGAGACGGCCGAAGCCGTGGTTGTCGGTGCCCCCGATCAGCAGGTGCGGCGCGACCAGCGGGAGGTTGCGGTCCGCCGCGGGCAGTCCGGGAGCGGACCGGGCGCCGTTCCAGGTGTCGTGGTGCAGGCGCGGGTCGCGGTAGTCGCTGCCCCCGCCGTGGGCGTGGAGGAGCGGGCGAACGGTACGGCCGGGGTCGTCGACGCTGCAGGGGACCAGCACCGTGAAGCGGGCATCCACGATCTCGTCGTACGTTCCGCCGGGGCCCTCGCGCGCGAAGCTGGGAAGTCCCTCTCCGTCCAGGACCAGGCGCCCGAGCTCCATGTTCTCGGTGAGCGGGTTCCGGTCCAGGAAGAGCGGCACGCGGAAGGTGCCCTGGACGTCGCGCCAGAGGCCGCCTGCGCCGCAGTCGAGCTCCTCGCTGGCGGCCTCGTCCACGCTGAAGAGCTCGTTCCCGGCGGCCACCTGGGCGTCGAGCCAGGCGTAGGTGCGGTCGCGCATGGCCAGGAGCTTGCCGGTCAGGTGCTCCTGGCTCTGCACGACGAAGTCGAAGGCCAGGATCAGCGCGTCGCGGTCGACTCCCGCGCCGGCGAGGATCCCGAAGATCTCCTCGTGGCGCGCGCGGCGGGCCTCGAGTGCGGGGATCGTGCTGGGTGCTCCGTCGCGGAGCGCGGCGAAGACGGGCGCCGCCTCGACCGGGCTCCCGTCGCCGTGCTGCAGGCCGCGCACCGCGACGATGTAGCGGCCGCCCGGCCGCAGGGTCACCCCCGGCCGCAGGATGATCGCCTGGCGGGTGGGGTCGTCGCTCACGTCGATGCGCGCGTCGAGCTCCACGAAGTGGAGCAGGCGCTCGCCGGTGGCGGCGTCGATCAGCACGGTGGGGCTGTCCGGCTCGAGCGAGCGGGCGTCGAAGGTGCGGGTCAGCGGGTCGAGCCCGGGCGCGCCCGATCCGGCGAGGTCGACGTCGGGGAAGAAGAACAGCGGCTGGGTGCCGGGCCCGAATCCGTCGAGCTCCGCGAAGGGCTCGGGCGAGAGACCCTCGCCGAGAATCGCGGGCAGCGCGTCGTCCGGAAACGCGACGCGCCAGCCTGTCGGGGTGGGTGCCGGCTCCAGGAAGCGCGAGGACGGGTAGGGGAGCAGGCACTCCACGTCGTTCAGGATCTCGCACGAGTCGGGCCGATCGAGGTTCACGACCCGGAAGCGGCGCGTCGCGGTCAGCGTGAGCCGCGGGATCAGCACGTTGATCGGGAAGGGCGGCTCCCAGCGGGCGCTGGCCACGAGGATGTGGGGGCCCTGGGCGATCGGGTCGATGGTGGCCTCGGCCAGGTCTGCAGTCGCGACGAGCCCCGGCGTCAGCGGCGCGCCGTCCAGCCTTGCCTCGAGGTCGTCCAGGGTTCCGGAGGCCGGCAGCTCCAGGGCCACGTCCAGCGCCCCGGGCAGCGAGAGCTGTGCCGGCTCGGGGGTGGCGAAGCGGAAGAAGGGGAGCTCGCAGCCGTCGAAGCCCGCCAGGACGCTCGCGGACAGGAGGAGCAGGAGCGGACGCAGCCGAGGTGCCACGACCCCATTCTCCCATCCTTTCGCCCGTCCGTGGGGACCCGTCGTCTCCGCCGGGAGGCGCCTCGTCCCGTCCTGGTAGACTTGCCCGATGCCCCCCCCGACCTTCTACGACGACCGCATGAGCGACGCGGATGCGCTCACCTGGACGATCGAGCGCGATCCGCTGCTGCGCTCCACCATCGTGGGCGCCTGGGTCCTCGACCGGCCGCCGGACCCGGACCGCCTGCAGGCGAAGCTCGAGGCGACCATCGAGGCCGTCCCGCGCCTCCGCCAGAAGGTGGTCCAGGACCCCCTCGGCGTGGCGCCGCCCCGTTGGCAGGACGACGAGGACTTCGGCCTCGACTACCACGTGCGCCGGATCGGCGCGCCGGGGAAGGCGACGCGGCGCGACCTCCTGGACGTGGCCGAGCCGATCGCGATGCAGGCCTTCGATCGGGATCGTCCGCTCTGGGAGTTCATCCTGGTGGAGGGTCTCGCCGACGGCGGCGCCGGCGCGATCCTCAAGCTGCACCACGCCATCTCGGACGGCGTCGGGCTGGTCCGCATGACCGAGGGCCTGGTCGAGCGCTCGCCCGAGCCGGAGCCGGCGCGTGCGCCGCGGGACGCGGACGGCGAAGGCCCGCTGGAGCCGGAGGTGTCGCCGGCGCCGTGGGGACCCATCGACGAGACCGTGGACGCCATCCGCTACCAGGCGAGTCGCCGGCTGGGGCAGGGGCGCAGCGCGGCAGGCGCCCTCCTGCAGGGCCTCGGACGCCTGGCGCGGGGGCCCCTGGACGCGGTCCAGGACGCCGCCGAGCTGGCGGGATCGGCGGCGCGGCTGCTGGCGCCGGTCTCCGAGCCCATGAGCCCGATCATGCTCGGGCGCTCGACCCACCTCCGCCTGCACACCTTCTCGAGGCCGCTCGACGGCCTGAAGGCCGCCGGGAGGACCGTCGGAGGAACCGTCAACGTGGCCTTCGTCGCGGGCGTGACCGGCGGGATGCGGCGCTACCACGAGGCTCACGGCGCGAGCGTGGAAGAGCTGCGCATGACCATGCCGATCAACATGCGCCACGGCGAGAACGCCCGGAAGGCGGGCAATCAGTTCGTGCCCGCGCGATTTCCGGTCCCGGTCGGGATCGCCGATCCCCGCGAGCGCATGCGCGAGATCCACGCGCGGGTCGCGAAGGAGCGCTCCGAGCCGTCGCTGCCCGCCCTGGACGTCCTGGCCGGTGCCATCAACCGGCTGCCGTCTGCAGCCTCGACCGTGGCCTTCGGCTCGATGATGAAGGCGGTCGACTTCGTCACCAGCAACGTGCCGGGACCGCCGTTCCCGGTCTACATGTCGGGCGCGCGCATCCTGGAGATGATCCCCTTCGGCCCGCTCTCGGGCTCGGCCGCCAACGTCACCCTGTTCAGCTACGACGGGGTGGTACAGATCGGGATCACCAGCGACCGCAGCGCGATCCCCGATCCCGAGCGCTTCTGGGAGTGCATCGAGGCGGGGGTCGACGAGGTGATCGCGGCCGGCTGAAGACGGGCTCAGCGGAGCGAGCGGCCGGCTGAAGACCGGCTCAGGGGAGCGAGCGGCCGATCGCGCGGAAGAGCTCGATCGACTCCAGCTCGCGGTAGCTCTCCTCTCCGTCGCTGAGGCCGTAGTCGCTGTTGGCGGAGGTCTTCACGATCACCAGGTTGCGACGCGGGTTCACGTAGATGAACTGGTTGTAGACCCCGATCGCGGAGAACTCGCCCTCGCGGCCGTCCATGAGCCACCACTGGTAGCCGTAGCCCAGCGGGAAGTCGGAGTGGGGGTTCTCGCCCGGCTTCAGGTGGGGCGCGTCCGCGCGCAGGGAGTCGCCCACCCAGCCCGACGGGACGATCTGCTTGCCGCGCCAGTTGCCGCCGTGCAGGTAGAGGAGGCCGAAGCGGGCGTAGTCGCGGATCACCGCATTCAGGGTGCCGAAGGCCAGCTCCATGCCCTCGTCGTCGGTCAGCCAGTACGCATCGGACTCCATGCCGATGGGGCGCCAGATCTTCTGTCCCAGGTAGTCCGAGAGGCTCCGTCCCGTGGTGCGCACCACGAGCATCCCCAGGGCCTGGGTGTCGGCGCTGTTGTAGCGATTGAACGTGCCCGGCTCGAACTCGCGCTCGAGGGACGTCACGACCGCGTCCATCGAGCCGCCGATGGCCAGGATGCGTCCCATGCGGTTCACGTCGGACCCGAGATCGCTGTAGTCTTCGTTCCAGCGCGCGCCGGACGACATCTGCAGGACGTCCTTGATGCGGACCCCATCGTAGGCGCTTCCCTCGAGCTCGGGCACGTAGCGGCTGATGGGATCGTCGACGCTCTCGATGTGTCCCTCGTGGATCGCGATCCCCACCAGCGCGGAGACGACCGACTTCCCGACGGACCAGGAGATGGTGCGCGAGGTCTCGTCGTTCCCGCGCCACCATTCCTCGAACACGATCTCGTCGTCCTTCACCACCAGGAGGCCGGTGGTGTCGGTCTCCTCGAGGAACGCGGCGGTGCTGCGGGTCTCGCCGTCGTATTCGTAGTTCTCGGGCAGCTCGATGGGCTGGCCCCGCTTCAGCTCCGACGCCTCGGGACCGCGCGCCACCCGATGGTGCGGGAAGAAATCCGCCATGGAGCGGAAGGGCTCCACCATCTCGGCGCCCGAGAACATCGACAGGGAGAAGCGCACGCGGCGGATCTCGGTGCGGAAGACCACCGCTCCCACCACCGCGGCCAGCAGCAGGGCGCCGAGGAGCCTGAGCGCGAGACGGGACTTCGGGCCCACGCTCTAGCTCTAGCTGATCAGTCGAGGAGCTTCACCAGCTTCTTGGGCGCCGTCAGCCGGTAGGCCTCGGTCACGAGATCGCTGACCTGCCCCCAGTCGGGCCTCCCCTCCAGCCGCACGCCCACCCAGCCGCTCGGCCCCATGTAGGGCGGCCGGAAGAAGCGCTCCGGGTCCAGGTCGACCAGCTCCTGCTGCACGCCTTCCGCGGCCTTGATCCAGAGGGCCACCTCGCCGCTTCCGTGATGGTCGTCCATGTACATGGCGATCATCTTGTCGCGCACGCGAAAGGTGGGCCCGCCCCAGGCCTCCTTCTCGGTCGTCTCGGGAAGGCCCAGGCAGATCTTCTGTACCCGCTTGAACAGGCCCGGCTTCCGATTGGGGCGGCGGGGATGTGCCACTTCCGCTACTCGCCCTTGTGGCGGGGATGCGCCACGCTCGCCTACTCGCCCTTCTGCTTGGTCTTCTTGTGGACGGGGATCGACCACATGTGGAGCGGCGGGAAGTTGTCGGTCTCGACCTGGAATGCGGCACACAGCACCTTGTTCGAGGTCGCGATGATCCGGGCCGCCCCCATGGAGAGGGTGTCCCCCGTCGTCTCGTCCTCGTTGTACAGGCTCGTGTCCACGCTCGAGATCGACACCGTGCGGCCCGGCTCGAGCACGACGACGCCCTGACCGGCCACCAGTGAGTTCACCGCGCCGCCGCCGGCCTGGAAGAACTCCACGCCCAGCACGATGGGCTTTCCGGTCGCGGGAAGCGTCGAGGTGCAGGTGACGACGACCGCGTAGTCCAGAATGTCGCTCGTGGATGAGCGCAGACCGGACATCGAGTAGATCAGCTTTCCCTTGGTGTCGCCGTTGAGCAGGGGGATGGGTGCGGTCAGCCCCACGGATCCGGCCTGCACCGGAGCCAGGATGACGGCGAGCAGGCAGCCCAGCAGTCGGGATCGACGGGCCATGGCTCAGTCCCCCGCCTGCTTGGTCTTCTTGTAGACGGGGAGGCGCGAACCGACGGTGGGGGTTCCGTCCTCCTCGACCAGGAACGCATTGCACAGCAGCTTCGACGAAGTCGCGAGCACGCGGGCGGAGAGGACCTCGAAGATACGACTGAGTCCCGCTGCGTAGGTCTCCGTGTACATCGAAGTGTCCAAGGAGCCGATCGATCGCGTCTCTCCCGGCGGGATCGTCACCACGCCCGCGGTCGTGACGTCGTTCAGGGCCGCGCCGAAGGTGCCGAAGAACTCCACGGCGAAGAGCAGGTCCTTGCTCTTCTCCAGGCTCGTGCACGTGACGACGGTCGAGAGCCCGTTGGTCTCGGAGAGGACACCCGTCATCGAGTACACGTGCTTCGCCTTCGTGTCGCCGTTGAGCAGCGGCGGCTTGTCGCCCAGACCGGCTCCCGCCGGGGCGGCGAGGAGCAGGACAGCGCAGAACGAAATCGCTCCGGACAGCTTCATGGGTGGACCTCCGCGGTCGATTCTGGGGGCAGGAAGCCCCCGATGTCAAAGGGAGTTTGCGATTCGAGAGCAGACGTTTGACACCCCCACGGGCCCCGGATAGCTTGCAGACCCTTCCGGTGGGCGTAGCTCAGTTGGTTAGAGCGCCAGGTTGTGGTCCTGGAAGTCGGGGGTTCGAATCCCCTCGTCCACCCCACCCCATTCATCGACTGAAGGCCGTCGGTCGATCTCGATCCCCTGCTCCCCTCCAGGCATGACGTGGAGGGGAGCGGGGTCGCTCGGCGCGCCGCCGGGGAGCCCGAGCCGCCCCGCTGGCAGCACGTGGTGATCTCGTCGGGGCGAGCCGTCCGTCTCTACTTCGTGCGGACCGCCGTGCCCACCACGCGGAGACAGTGCTTGTTGTAGAGGATGGTGGTGACGTGGTCGTGGTAGAACATCGCGTCCATCAACGCATCCGCGCCGTCGGAGTCCTTCAGCGCGTCGTCGATGGCGGCGTCGGGTGTCGGGTTGGCGTTGCCGATCGGGATGAACAGGATCGATTCGGTGCAGTCCCGCCCCTCGACGCGCTCGGCGACCACCGGAAACTTGAGTGGCGATGCGTTGGGCGTGACCACCGAGAGGTCGCCCACTCGGTGGGTACAGCCGAGGCTGAGGGCGCCGAGCGCCAGCAGGACGAGGAAGGTGCGCTTCATCGGATCTTCTCCACGTCGGCCTCGACGCGCAGGCAGATCTTGGCGTAGAGGATCGTGTACAGGGTGTAGTTGGTGATGGAGACGTTCGTGAGCACGTTGCCGTCCGGCGCCTGGTCCAGCACGGCCTGTAGCGCGTCGGTGGGGCTCGGATTCCACATCCCGCCGATCGGGATGAAGCCCAGGCCGTGGTAGACGCAGCTCTCGCCCTTCAGCCCTTCGGCGACTACGTCGGGGTGGTGCCCGATGTCGTGGTTGGAGATCAGGCCGAAGCTCCCGATGGGCGTGCTGCACCCCAGGGAGAAGGCCAGGAGCAGCAGCCACGGGGCCCTGCGCAGTGTTCGTTGCATGTTCACGGATCCTCTCTCGGGACGAACTCGAAGGTTCCCTTGCGGATGTTCACGAAGACCAGCTCGGGCGCACTGAAGGTCATCCCGTGGAGCCCCGATACGAGGCGACGGCCCGCGTCGAAGGGCAGGGTGGCTACGCCCGCCGCAGCGTGGAGCGCGCCGTAGACCAGGTTCAGCGCGCCGAGCACGGGACGCAGGAGCGGTCGCCCGTCGGTGAAGAACAGGAACGCGCCGTCGGGGTCCGTCGGTGTGTATATCCGCGACGTGAGGGTATTGGATTCGCGCAGGCCCACGCCGAACGAGGGCCCCTCGCCCAGGAGGTCCGCGACCCGTCGCTGGCGGTGGGAGGCCACTTCGCTCACGCGGTCGACGGCGAGGCGGCTCTCCGCTCGACGGTTGAGGCGGGACGGGATGAACCCGAGCCCCTGCCCCGGCCCCACCCGGCCGCCGAGGGCGGCGTGCGCGTCTTCGGGAGCGCCGAACGCCGACTCCAGCGCCCGGACCACCTCGGTGGCGCAGTTGCGGGTGATGAGGTGATAGCCGTAGAGCTCGGCGATGAGGTCTCGTTCCCGCTCCACCCGGTCACGTGCCATCTCCGCGCGTCGCGAGGCCGCCCCGGGCTCCGCGGACCGGGCGACCGGAAGCAGCCGCGTGCGGGTCGGCACCAGGGTGGGGTCGGCGCTGCCACGCACGGGAAGTCCCAGGCGGGCTCCGGCCTCCGCCTCGTGGAGCCGTGTGGTTGCCTGCTCGAGGAGTCTCAGGCCTCGCTCGTGGGTCGCCCCGCCGACGAGAACCTCGCCGCGCAGGGCGCGGTAGATCTCGCGCTGCTCGTCGGCCAGGAGCGCCAGGGATCGGCTTCGGCGCCCTGCTGCCTTCGCGTCGAGCACCACCGCTTCCGTGGGCAGGGAGTCCAGGAGCACGAGGCGGTTCAACTCGAGGCTCCGGCGCAGGGCGTGGTGGCGCGCCGTGGCCACCAGCATGGCTGCGCCGCGATCGGGGCGCTTCGATGCGGCGAGGCGTGCGACGGTCTCCTCCTGCCGGGCCGCGAGCGAGCGGACCGTCTCGCGCTCCACGCGGGTCAGCGGACGGGCCCCGAGGGCCTCGACC
>JANQFA010000267.1 GCA_028278065.1 Myxococcota bacterium | reverse complement strand
GCGGATGATGGGATCACGGCGATAGCGTTCGGAAAAAAGGGGAACCAGCCTTCGGCCGCTTCTCAATCTGTCCGAACGCTATCGCTGTGATCCACGAAGATCGGCGACGACCACGCGCGCTCCTGGACGGGGGCCAGGCAGTCGTCGTCGCTGCTGCGCCAGTCCCCGGAGCAGGGCTCGACCGAGACCGGATTGCCGTCGGCGTCGAAGCGGGTGCGCAGGTTGGCGCCGTTGATGGCCGGAGTGGTCTCCTGGAGGGCGCGCACGTAGTAGACGGCGTCGCGGCCGCTGGCGCCGAACTCCGGGTCCTCGAAACGCGCGGTGCAGCCGGCGGGATCGCCGGGGCAGCCGATGCGCAGCCAGGGATCCTCGATCAGGGGCGCCACCGGCTCGTCGGGACTCGTGCGGGGTCGGATGCGCACCACCTCGATGGCGCTGATCCGCCGGCGATCGTCGCCCGGGTGGTAGCAGACGCCGCGACAGAGACGCTCGTGGCGATCCGGCGCCAGGCCCGAGGCGGCCGGATCGGGGCAGCCGGGCTTCTGGACGAAGTCGCCGACCGCGCGCACCTCGAAGACCGGGGTCGTCGCCATGCGCGTCCCGGATCCCATCGCGAGCGGGCCCTCCGGTCCGTTGACCAGGTCGAACCAGAGCAGGATGCGCGGCCCGCTGGTTCCGTAGACCTCGCGACGCATGAGGGCTTCCCAGATCGCGCGCCGATCGCGCCCCTCGCTGTGCACCGCCACGATCCCGCCCGGGTACATGAAGCTCGCGGTGCGCTCGACGTCGAAGAGCGCGCGCAGCCCTCGCGGCTCCTCGCCCAGCACCACCGCGCGGGTCGGGTCCTCGCTGGTGCCCATCACCCAGGGACGCAGCAGCCGGTAGTCGCGCTCGCGCGCGTAGCCCCGCCCGTCGGTCATCCCCGCGCGGTCCTCCTGCTTGTAGCCCGTGCCCGGACGTCCTTCGTGGCCGTCGCTCGAGCCGATCAGGCCCCAGCGCAGGCGGCCGGGTCGCCCGTCGGCGCCCCGCTGCGAGAAGTCGCCCGTGGCGAAGCCGTACTGCGCCGTGAGCTGCGGGCGCTTCAGGTAGGCGGTCTTGAAGCAGTCGCGGCAGTTGCCGCAGTCGAGCCAGTCGGCGAAGTCCGCGTCCGGAATGGTGCGGTGCCACTGGTTTCCGGCGAGCGCGGCCGCGCGCCGAGCGTCGCGCACGCGCGTCTCGCACTCCGCCTCCGGCAGCTCGCCGCAGCGCTCGCGGATGATCTCGCCCGCACGCCAGCAGCAGGGGAGGAAGTCGTCGCGGGGCGCGGGGCAGAGGCCGGCCGTCGCGTCCACCTCCGGGAAGTCGCGGAAGACCTCGCTGTTGCCGTGCCCCGAGTACACCTCGAGCAGGCGCTCGAGCTCGGGATCGTGGTTGCCGCCGGCGAGCGCTCGGTCGAGGCTCGACCCGGGCGGCGCGTGCAGCCCCCAGGCCAGGCCGTGCGGAATCACCAGGGCCGGGAGCTGCCACTGGGTCAGCTTCTCGTGCAGCTCGGCCGGCGTCGAGGCGTTCTCCCGGCAGTCCGCGGGGAGCTGGGGGCTGGGCACGCCGCGCGGACAGTCCGGAACCTCCACCATCTGGGCGGTCAGCCACAGGAAGTCGCCCCAGCCGCCCAGCAGGCCGCGCCCCAGGCGCTCGAAGAGGCGAGCCGCGCCCATGCCCAGCGCGCGATCCATGGTCCCGTCCGGGAGGGCGGTGATGGGCCGATCCGGGAGCTCGTCGTCGCCGAGCCCGGGGAAGAGGACGTTGCGGTGCCCGTAGTGGTCGGCCGGCTCGGCGGAGGTCTGCGTCCACTCCCAGCCGACGTAGGCGACCAGGTCCGGATCGGCCGGGTCCCCCGCCTGGGCGTTGCAGGAGCGCACGCTCTCGATGGTCTCGCGCCAGCGCGCCGGGGTGAGCCCCTCCGCGTGGTCGTTGAGAGAGAAGAAGTCGAGGTCGGAGCACCAGCGCGCGAAGTCGCAGGCGTCCGCCGGAGGGTGCGCTCCCTCGCCGCCGAACATGGGGAGCGAGTAGATCAGGGCGTCGATCGAGAAGGTGGTGTGGACGTGCAGGTCGCCGAACAGGATGCGCCGGCCGCCGGGCGCGCCGACGCGCACCGCCGCTGCCTCGCGTGCCGCCTCGTCCGCCCGCACGCTGGTCGCCGACGGCCGTCCCGCGCTGACCACTCCGGCGCTGCGATCGGTTCCGGGCAACAGGAGCAGGACCCCGATGGCGAGCAGCAGCAGGACGGCGAGTCCCAGGAAGACGCGCGGCATCGCGAGAGCCTACAACGCCCGGCTGTGCGCTGGAGGTGGAATCTGGAGAAACCGACCTCGAGCGGTGTCCGCCGCGCGCCGGCTACAGGCCTCGCGCGCTCTGCTCGCGCAGCATCCCGGTGAACTCCTTGGCCGGGACGGCCGGACTCATCAGGAAGCCCTGCATCTCGGGGCAGCCGCGCGCGCGCAGGAAGGCGAGCTGCTCCTCGGTCTCCACGCCTTCCGCGATGACGCCGAGGTCGAGGTTCTGGGCGATCGAGATGATGGCGCCCACGATCGCCGCATCGTCGGGATCGAGCGCGATGTCGCGCACGAACGACTGGTCGATCTTGAGGATGTCGACCGGAAAGCGCTTCAGGAAGGCGAGGGAGGAGAAGCCGGTGCCGAAGTCGTCCAGCGAGACCGTGACGCCCACCTGCTTGAGCTCCTGGAGGAGCCTGCTCGCGACCTCCTCGTTCTCCATCAGGCACGATTCGGTGATCTCGAGCTCGAGGAGGCCGGGATCGAGACCGGTGTCCCACAGCGCCCGCACCACCGCCTCGCGAATCCCGTCGTCCTTGATCTGGCGCGGCGACAGATTCACCGACATGCGCAGGGGGCCGAAGCCTTCCCGCTGCCACTCGGCGTTCTGTGCGCAGGCGGTGCGCAGGGACCACTGGCCGATCGCGGAGATCAGCCCCGTCTCCTCGGCCAGGGGAATGACCGTCTTCGGCTCCACCACGCCCAGCTCCCCGTCGGTCCAGCGCAGCAGGGCCTCGGCGCCGACGATGCGGCCCGTGCCGGTCTCCACCTTGGGCTGGTAGAAGAGCTGCAGCTCGTCCGTCTCCAGGGCGCGGCGCAGGCGGCTCTCGAGCTGCGCGCGGCTGCGCGCGCGGTCGTTCATCGCGCTGGTGAAGAAGGCGTGCGACCCGCCGCCGAGGTTCTTCACGCCGCGCATCGCGGAGTAGGCGCTGCGCACGAGCGCCTCGGGCTCGGCACCGTCGCGCGGGAAGAGGGCGATCCCGGTGCTGGGCGTCACCCAGTACTCGCGGTCGCCGACGTGGTAGGAAGGGGTCATCAGCTCGTGGATCTCGGCGGCGGCCAGAGCCGCGTCCTGGGCGCGGGTGACCGGATCGAGGACCAGCACGAACTCATCGCCGCCGACGCGGGCCACCAGATCGCTGTCGCGGGCTGCCCCGCGCAGCCGCTCGGCGGCCTCGGTCAGCAGGGTGTCGCCGGCAGCGTGGCCCGAGGTGTCGTTCACGTGCCGGAAGCGGTCCAGGCCGAGAAAGAGGACGGCGATGCGGCGGTCGTCCTGGGAAGCCTGGTGGATCGCATGGCGCAGGCCGTTCTCGAGCGCGAAGCGATTCGGAAGGCGGGTCAGCGGGTCGTGGGTGGTGAGGTAGCTGGCGTGGCGGCGGGCGTTGTCGAGCAGATCGTGCAGTCGCGCGCGCTCCACGGCGTGGAGGAGGCAGCGCACGAGAAGGGCCGGCCGGCACTCGCTGCGCAGGATGCAGTCGTCCGCGCCCCGACGCAGGGCGGCGAGGGCGGGCGCCGCGTCCGGCTCGTCGGCGATCGCGACCAGCGGGATCGAGCAGGCCGCCCGGACGCGCTCGAGCACCTCTTCCCCCGCGGACAGCGCCACCAGCACCACGTCGTGCACCGAGTCGCCCAGGAGGGGGAGGGCGGTGGTCACCCGCGGCGCGTGGGCGACCTCGATGCGGCCGCGGCCGTTCGCACGCAGCAGCTCGGCGAGGCGCGCTCCCTCGTCCTCGTCGGGCTCGATGAGGAGAACGTGGGTCGGTACGTCGGGAGCATCGGGCGCCGGCATCCCCTCCGTATCGGTGGGCGCCTCGCCCGCGTTTAGCCCCTTTCTGCCGGTCGGCTGCCGCTTGCTGAGAGCGGCCGCGATGTGGAATCGTGGCGCTGATCCATGCCGTCTCCCGCCAAGCGTCGCGTCGCCATCGTCCTCTCCGGGGGAGGGGCGCGTGGGGCGTACGAGGCGGGGGTCCTCTCCTACCTCTTTGACGCGATCCAGCCGCGCCTCGGAGCGGGCTTCGAGTTCGACGTGGTGAGCGGCACCTCGGTCGGTGCCGTCCACGCCGCCTTCCTCGCGGCCACCTCGGGAATGGACCCGGCCGAGCGCTCGGCGCGAATCCAGCAGGTGTGGCGCGAGATGGAGCTGAGCGACGTGGTGCGTCTCTCCGTCCGCGATCTCGTCGGCATCCCGCTGCGCGCCCTCGGTCTCACCCGCCTCGCGCGGCGCGAGGGCGGGGAGCGTCGCGCCGCGGTGGGCGGTCTGGTGGACCTGAGCCCGCTGGAGCGGCTGGTCTCCGCGCGCATCCCCTGGGAGCGGCTGCGCGGAAACCTGGAGGCCGCGAGGCCCGGCGTGGTGTGCGTCTCCTGCACGGAGGTGCGCAGCGGGCGGGTCACGATCTTCATGGACGGCGGGCTGGCCGATCCCACCCCCTGGGCCTACGACCCCAACGCGACCGCCGTGGCGGCGCCGATCGGCCCGCGCCACGTGCGCGCCTCGGCCGCGATCCCCTTCCTGTTCCCCGCCGTGCGGATCGACCGGCGCTACTACGTCGACGGCGGCCTGCGCATGAACACGCCGCTGTCCCCGGCGCTGCGCCTGGGAGCCGACCGTGTGCTGGTCGTGGCGCTGAAGCACACGCCGGGACTGGCGAGCGCCGTGGGCGCCTACCCCGAGGACGTGATCACCCAGCCCGCCTTCCTGCTCGGCAAGGTCCTCGACGCCCTCCTGCTCGACCAGCTCGAATACGAGCTCCAGCGCGTCGGTCTGGTGAACGCCTGGATCGAGCACGGCAGCAAGGTCTACGGGGAGGATTTCCTGGCCAACGTCAACGTCGCGGTGCGCGCCCAGCGCGGGGCCGACTACCGGCCCGTACGCGTGACCACCGTGCGCCCGGGTCGCGACATCGGAGAGCTGGCCGACGAGTGCTACCGCGGGCTCTCGGGCCGCGAGTCGCTCGGGGCGATGCAGCGCCTGATGGCGAGGCTCGCGCTGCGCGGCGTTCCGCCGGGCGAGGCGGACCTCCTCTCCTACCTGCTCTTCGACCGCTGCTACACCAGCAAGCTCGTCGAGATGGGGCGCGCGGACGCCGCGGCCCAGCGGGACCAGATCCTGGAGCTGCTCGGAGACTAGGCGTCTCGCGCGGAAGGCCGCGCCCCGGCCGAGCGTGTATCCTCCCGCGCCATGGGCATGCCGACCGACGTCTCGATCATCGACCTGATGCTGGGCCTCCCGATCAATCCCGAGAAGGCCTACCAGTTCCTCAAGGACGCCACCCTCGACAAGGAGGCGAAGGAGAACTTCCGCTTCCCCGTCGAGTACATGTTCAAGGGCGTGCCCCACGACTTCGGCGAGGGCTTCGACGATCCCATCGACGCCACCGTCGCCGAGATGGACAAGTGGGGAATCCAGCGTGCGCCCATGAGCATCCAGGGCGAGGACCAGAAGCGCGCCCTGGAGAAGCACCCGGACCGCTTCTTCCCCATCTCGCAGATCGATCCGAACCGCGGCATGGACACCGTGCGCCACATGGTGAAGGCCCACGAGAAGTGGGGCATCAAGGCGGTGTCGTGCTTCCCGGCCGGCCTCGTGCCCCAGGTGCCGATCAGCGACAAGAAGTTCTATCCGATCTACGCCAAGTGCGTGGAGCTGGACATCCCGATCTTCCTGAACGCGGGGGTGCCCGGTCCGCGGGTGCCGATGGCCTGCCAGCACGTCGAGCACTTCGACGAGGTCTGCTGGTTCTTCCCCGAGCTCAAGATCGTCACCTTCCACGGCTGCGAGCCCTGGGAGGACCTGGCGGTGAAGCTGATGCTCAAGTACCCGGGGCTGCACTACGCCACCAGCGCCTTCGCGCCGAAGTACTACCCCAAGGCCATCATCGACTACGCCAATACCCGCGGCGCCGACAAGGTGATCTACGCGGGCTACTTCCCGATGGGCCTCAGCCTCGAGCGCATCATGACCGAGATGAAGGACGTTCCCTTCCGGGATCACGTGTGGCCGAAGTTCCTGCGTGAGAACGCCGTGCGCGTCCTCAAGCTCGATGAGTGAAGAGCGCCGCCCACCCGCCGAGCGCCGCCTCGCCACCGACACCGCCCGACCTCCCGAGAGACTCTCCCACGTCACCCTGCGGGTGCGCTCGCTGGAGAGGTCGATCCCCTGGTACGTGCAGCTGCTGGCGTGCGAGGTCCTCTTCCGCAGCGAGAAGCTCGCCTTCCTCGGCTACGACCGGGAGCACCATCGCATCGCACTGGTGGAGCGGCCCGATGCCAAGAGCCCGCCTCGCGGCGCCGTGGGGATGGATCACGTGGCGTTCGCCTACGGCTCGATCGCCGACCTGCTCCAGACCTACAAGCGCCTGCGCGACGCGGGAGTCGCGCCGGTCTGGTGCGTCAACCACGGCACCACCACCTCGCTCTACTACGCCGACCCGGACGGGAACCAGGTGGAGCTCCAGGTGGACAACTTCCGGAGCGAGGCCGAGATGAAGGCCTTCATGGCGTCGCCCGCCTTCGCGCGCAACCCGATCGGAGTCGAGGTGGATGCCGCCGAGCTCCTGCGCCGCTACGAGCGCGGCGACTCCCTCGTGTCGCTGGTGCGCCCGAGGATCTAGTCGTCGCTGCGGGGCGCAGCGGGCGTGGCGGTGGCCGGCGTCGCTCCGAAGACGGCCAGCAGGGCCGAGGTGGGGGCTATTCCCCTCGTCCTTCCGCCCGTGCGTGTCTTTTGTGTGGCCAGGCGCTCAATAGATTCTCGAAACCGACCGAATTCTGTCATAGGATCGTCAAGTATGAAGCCTGCGATCAAGACACCGCACGAGAGGGCCATCGATGCAACGGCCTTTGCGGGAATGCTTGGGGGCGTGACCCTGCTGATGGGGTCGTTCGTGGTGCCGGATCTGAGCGGCATGACGCTTCCCGCCTTCCTGGTGCTGGTGCCGAGCATCCTCTTCGCGGCCCGGTAGCCCACCCGCTCCCGCCCCGGGAGCCACCTTCCGGCAGCGCGCCCCTCGGCGGGGGAGCTGCGCCCGCGGCCCGCTCAGCCGGGCAGTCCCTCGAAGGTGGGAATCCCCTCCGGCACCTGGTGGAAGGCCTGCCTGTCGCACAGGTAGATCGCCATCTGCGGGCTGAACTGGCTGGGATCATCCAGGGTACCCGCCTTGATGAGGGCGAGGGGCATGGCGGGCGGCTTGGCGACCAGGTGGGTCCCGCACTCCGGGCAGAACTCGCGCACCACTCCGTTCTCGAGGTCGCTGCGCTGGAAGGCCCTGGGCTCGCCCCGGGTGTACGAGAACGCGGCTACCGGGAAGCCGATCGTCACGTTGGGTGAGCCACCCGAGATGTACTGGCACTCGCGACAGTGACACTGCGCCTGCATGATGGCGTCGCCCTCCACCTTGTACCGCACTGCGCCGCAGTAGCAGCCGCCTTCGACCATGGGGGTCTCCTTCGTTCTCCTCCGGCCCTGGCGGGTCGGGGATGGGATCAGCTTCGTTCCGCCACCACACCGACGATGTCGAGGGCGGTCACGATGCCGCAGAGCTGTCCGTCGTCGACCACGAGGACCCGATGGATGCGCCGATCGCGCATCAGGCGCGCGACGGCAGCGACCGGGTCGTCCGGAGCCACCGAGATCACGTCCTTGGTCATGACGTCCTGCACGCACAGGGTCCGCAGGGCCTCGAGCGCGGCGCCGGTGGGATCCGGTGCATCGCCGGGACCCTCGCCTCCGCCGTAGAAGGTGGCCGCGGCGGCCGAGCGTGCACGCTCCTGGGCGAGCACCCGGTCGATGTCGGAGCGCGAGACGATGCCCACGACCTTGCCCTGTTCGACCACCGGGGCTCCGCTGATCCGCTGGGCGGAGAGGTCGTGCTCCAGGTCGATGAGGTTCATTCGCGGCGATACCTGGTGCACGGCCTCGGACATGATGTCGCGCGCCTTCACGTCGTTCATGGAGCTCCTCCGGCGATCCCTCTGGGACGCCGAACGCTAGCCCTCTAGGGCAGTCCGTTCACCACGATCAAGCTGCCCGGAGTCGAGTCGAGGCGCAGTGGCAGGATGGCCTGGTACTCCGGCGAGTCGTACCAGGCGCGGAAGGCGTCCCTGGACTCGAACTCGAGGATCACGGTCCGGGGGTGGTCCACGGCTCCCTCGATCACGTCGGGCGCCTCGTCGAACCCCAGCACCTTGCCGCCTCCGGCCTGGATCGTGGGAAGTGCCTTTCCGACGTACTCGTCCAGCATCGCCCGGTCTTCGATCCGGCCCTGGGCGATCACGTATACCGACATGGATGTCCTCCTGGCTGTGGGCACTGAGCGGTACGCAGTGTACCCGCCCGGCCGATGGCGGGGGGAGACATCGGGCGACGGCTGCGCTCACGGCTGCAGGGCACACCCCGTGGCGGGGGCGTGCAGGGCCAGGCGCTGGATGCCCATCACGCTGGCGCGGATCCCCTTCCTTCCGTCCTCCAGCTCCAGGGCCTCGATCCGGTCCATGTCGTCGGGCAGGTCCGCGCGGCAGGCGGCGAGATCGCGACCGGCGACGTGGATGCACGAGCAGGTCTGCTTGGCGACGTAGCCGGCGCCGATCTCGGCCAGCTGCACGAAGCGCGGGCCGTACACGATCGCGACGCCGATGCCGGCGCACACGAGCCCGGCGAGCGAGAGCAGCACGATCCGCTTCACGGCGAGGCCTCCGTCGCGGCGAGCGCGGGGAACGCGGCGATCACGTCGACCAGGGAAGCCTTCATGTCGTCCCACTCCAGGCCGTGCATCTCGCCGAGCCGCACCAGCAGGAGGTCGTGGGTGGGCACCATGCAGACCCACTGCCCGTAGGCCCCGGTCGCGCAGAAGGTCGACTCGGGGGCGCCGGGGAGCAGGGTGAACTGGTCGCCCTGGGGCGTTCCGTTCACCCAGAAGTGTGCGGTGTGGGTCCAGTTGTTCGGGGCGGGCGCCAGGGTGCGGGTGTAGCGGACCCAGCCCTCGGGCAGGATGCGCCGTCCCTCCCAGATCCCGTCGCGCAGATACAGATACCCGAAGCGTGCCCAGTCGCGCGCCGACGCCCAGAAGAAGCCGCCGCCCATGAACGTGCCGCTGGCGTCGAACTCGGGGATCGCCGCCGACATGCCGAGCGGTCCGAGCATCTCGCCGTGCATGAAGGCGAGCATCGCGTCCCGCGTTCCCCCCACCTCGCGCTGCACGATGTCGGCGATGATCGTGCTCGTGGCCGTCGAGTACGCCCAGTGCTCGTCCGGATCGTGGAGCAGGGGAGCGGCGACCGCGAAGGCGGCCTGGTCCGTCGCGCCGCGCCCGAACATCATGTCCGCCACCAGCGAGGCCGCTCCTTCGCCACCGCGGTCGTCGGCGTTGTCGAGGCCCGAAGTCATGTGGAGCAGGTGGTCCAGGGTGAGGCTGGCGCGCTCGTCCCCTTGCCATGCGGGCACCGGCGCGGGTGCGGTCACCTCGAGGCGTCCCATGCGTACCAGGACCGCGACGAGGGCCTGGGTGACGCTCTTGGCCATCGACCACGAGTGGAAGCGGGTGTCCGCCGTGAAGCCGGGCGCGTAGCGCTCGAATACGAGCGAGCCGCGATGGACGAGGAGGAGCGCGCGCGTGTTCGGAACGCCTTCGGCGCTGGTGGAGGCGAAGCTGCGTGCCACCGCGCTGTCCAGCGCCGCGCGGTCGACGCCCGGCGACAGCTCCGCCCGGGGCCACTCCCGGGTCGGCCAGTCGAGGCCAGCGGGGTGGGGCGGCAGCGGTACGTCGCGCGGATCCGGCCCCGCGTGCGTCGCCGACGGGGCCAGAAGGACGACCAGCGCCACGAACAGGGCAGGGGTGCGCACGGGAGCCGAGCCTACCGGGGAAGCGGCGCCGGCGGTAGACTCGTCGGGTCGGGCGTGCAGGGGACGGCGTCGCTGGAGGGCGGGCCGGTGGAGTATCTCTTCTTCGTCTTCTTTGCGGTCTACCTCTCGCCCTGGATTCTCTCCGAGTGGCTCGAGCGGGACGACGCCGGAGCGATCCTCGCCCTGAATCTCCTCGCGGGCTGGACGGGTGTGGGCTGGCTGGGTGCCCTGGCCTGGGCCGGATCGGGTGCCCTCCCCGCACGCCGCGCGCAGCCGCTGCTGCGCCTGGTTCCACACCCCGACGAGGTCCGTGCGGCGCAGCGCAGGCGTCGGTGGGTCGCAGGCAGCGCCGGTGTCGCGCTCCTGACGCTGGGCGGCGCGCTCCTGCTGGGCAGGGGAGAGGCCGAGGGCCTGCCGACGCGCAGCATCGTGCCGGGGGGTGCGGCCCTTCTCGCTGCACCCGATGCCGCTCGCGCCACCGTAGGCACGCTGCCGGCCGGCTGCAGGGTGGCGGTGCTGGAGGCGCGCGGCGAGTGGCGCCGGGTCTGGAGGACGAGCGACTGCGGTGCGGCGACCGGGCGCGCTTCGGGCTGGGTGCGGGGCCCGGTGTCCCTGGCCTTCCGCTAGGCTGATCCGATGATCGCCACACGCCTTCGCCACGCCGTCCTGCTCCTCTCGCTCCTCGCGACGCCCGTCGGCGCCGAGCCGCTCGGCGTGGGCGATGCCCTGCCCCCGGTGACCCTCGAGGATCAGCACGAAGTCGAGCATCGTGTCGACGCGTCGGTTTCCCTGATCCTGTTCAGCCGCGACATGGACGGGGGCGGCGTGATCCGTGCGCTCCTCGATCCGGAGTCCCTGGGAGAGGCGCCCGCCGGATTCCTCGAGCGACACGGCGCGGTGTGCGTCGCGGACGTCCACCGCATGCCGGGCCTGATCCGCCGCGCCATCGCCAAGCCGCGCATGCGCAAGCGCCCCTATCCGCTGCTCCTGGACGAGAGCGGCGAGGCGACGGCCGCCTGGCCGTCGGCGGACGAGCAGGCCACGCTGCTGCGCCTCCGCGAGGGGCGCCTGGTGGAGGTGGCTCACTTCGCCGACCCGGCCGCGTTGCGCGCAGCCCTCGCCACCCCGAGCGCCCCCTAGCCATTCGCTCCGGGGTCCGGGGGGCGACCCGGCGTTGGCGCGCGGCCCCGTCACCCCGAGCGTGCGGGGGCCCGTCACCCCGAGCGTGCGGGGGCCCACCTACTCCCGGGAGGGGCGTCGCGAATCCGCTCCCCAGGGCGCTCCCCTCGGGGGTCGACCCGCCCGGGCGCTCGCGGGAAGCCGCGTTCTTCCCAAAGGTTGGCGGCGTCCCTGCCGATGAACGAAGTGAAGATGCGCATGCTGTGCACACGCTGCTGGCGGACCGCACGGCCGGACACCCGGCTGGGCGGCTCCGACCGTGCCGAGCTGGCGGCCTGGCTCTGCCTCGGGCTGCCCGGGGCGCTCTACTGCTGGTGGCGCCTGGTGACCCGCCGCAAGGTGTGCTCGGTATGCGGCAGCCATGCCCTGGTGCGCGAGGCCCGCGCGGCGCGCCGGGCTCGCCAGGGCGAGGTGGTCTGGTACGGGGGCGGCCTCGGCTCGGGCCGCGGCGCGTGGCCGGGAATCCTGGGGACGCCCAGCCAGCGGCTGGTCCACGGCGGGTTCGGTGCGCTCCTCTTCGCCCTGCTGCTGGGCGAGCGCCTCGTGGCCGGCCTGGCGCCGGCGGCGGTGGCCACGTCGCCGGTGCTGCCGATGCTCGCCTGCGCCGGCTGGCTCGCGTGGCAGGGGCTGCGGGCGCACCGTCTGCGCTCGGCCGCTCCGCCCATCGAGGCCCGCGACGAGCACGGCCGCCCGCTCCCCATCGAAGCCATCCTCTAGGCTCCCGGTTCCGGCGCCGGACGCCGCTTCGGCCCCGCCCGATTCACCGCGGGCAGGGATCCAGCCGCACCGGAATCGCCTCCGGGTTGACGAACAGGTGGGAGCCGAAGGCCGCCACGACGCGCCCCGAGAGGTACTTCTCCTCGAGCAGCCGGCACACCTCGTCCCGGACCGCCGGCTCCGTCACGGGCGTGGCGACCCGGCAGCTGGTGACACCGCCTCGGATCAGCTCGACCCGAGGCCGGGCCACCAGGTCCCGGTACCAGCGTCGCTGCTCCCCCGACCCGGCGCCCACCCAGAGAGCCCCATCGTACTCCAGGAAGGCGAGCCGGGTCTCGACAACGCCGCCATCCGCACTCGTCGTGCGGAGTGTGACGATCTCTCCGATCTCGTGGATGGTCGCGATGGCCGTCCCGATCAGGGCCAGGGGGGCCAGGGCGGCGACGAAGCGAAGCGCCCCGAAGGCTCGCCGATCCTGCCGGGGAAGGACGAGCAGGAGGATCCCGGAGACGACGGCAACGATGCCGACGACGAGGTCGAACCCGCTCGGGGCGACGTAAGGCCCCTCCTGCAGCATGCGCACCGCGAACGCCGACGTACCTCCGAGGAGGAGTGCGACCGCCAGGGGGATGCGGGGGACCTTGCGGAAGGCGGCGAAGAGCAGGGCGCCCAGCGCCAGTCCGATCGCGAAGAGAGCTTCCCAGAAGTCCATACGGCGTCACGCGGTGGCCGGCTCGTACCAGATCTCGATCTCGTAGCCGTCGGGATCGGCGACGTACAGGTAGGGCTGGCCGGGACAGTGCTCGCCGCGGCGCAGCACGGTTCCGCCCGCTCGCTCCGCCTCCTCGACGGCGGCATCGATGTCTCCCGGGGAGACGAGCCGGAATCCGAAGTGGTGGATTCCGCCCCGGACGCCGTGCTGGGGCCGGCGCTCGAAGACGAGGACGTCGTGCTCGCCCGGCCCGAGCGCCTGGATCGTGCCCTCGTCCCTGTAGTACTCCCGCACCCCGAAGAGCGCGCTGTAGAAGGCCAGGGAGGCGTCCGGATCTCTCACGGAGAGGCTGATGTGGTTCAGTCCGTGGGTACGGATCATCGTCGGCTCCTTGCGTCGGATCCTGCGGGGCTCGTCGGCCGGCGGTCCGTCAGAAGAGCGCTCTCACCAGGAGCAGCGCCCCGATCACGATGAGCGGCACCCCGACCGGAGCGGCCACGATGGTCAGGGTGACCACGGTGCCGACGACCATCAGGGCGATCCCGATGACGGCACAGATGAGGCGCCCCGTGGCGTTGAGCACGAAGGTGACGAGGCGCCAGATGGCATGGAACGGCCACAGGAACCACGGCACGCTGCGTTCGGACTGTGACATGGAAGCTCCTTTCCGTCGGGAGGCGGGCGCGTCGACGTAGGCGACGGCTCCCCCGGCGTGGCCGGGGGGCCGCTCAGGACGATCCGTTTGGCGGTCATCTCGCTGCGACTCCCGCGCGTTCAGTCCGCGACTCCGAAGCCGAGATCGGTGGGCTGCGTGAGCCAGCCGGCCTCGAGACGGAACGCCAGGACCAGGGGCACCATGGTCACCGTCCCGATCAGCCAGTATGCCGAGAAAGGGGCCTGCCAGAGCTCGAGCCGGTACCGCTGCTTCGATCGACAGAACTTCGCGAGCAGGAGCACGTTCAACGGTACCACCAACAGGTCGACCGCGGCGGACTCCACGCAGCCTACCGCGAAGCAGAATCCCAGTACCACGCCGCAGCCTGCGACGACCGCCCTCTCGCCCCCGGTGATCGGGCGGGGCTCCCGATTCACCTCCAGGAAGACGAGGAGGAAGAGCGCCACGACGTAGGGAATCATCATCATGTAGTGGGAGAGATACTCCTCCAGCCAGTACGCGACGTCGTAGGCGAAGGCGTCGGCTCGGGCGTTCGAGGCGCTGTGGCTGTGGAAGGTCTCTTCGACGAGGGTTCCGGCCGTATGGAGCCCGGCCCCGAAGGCGACCACGAGGAGCAGTCCAGCTCCCGCTGCGAAGAGCGGGCGCTCGTCCAGAAGGGGCCGATCGCGAGCCGGCTGCGAGAGGACCGCGCGAAGGAGCGCCAGGTTTCCGACGAGCATCGCCAGCACGTAGGCGAAGGGCTCGAGCGCGGCCTGGACGGTGAGTGACTGCCCCGCGACGAGGGGCTGCTGGAGGAACACGCCGAAGGCATAGGCGCCGAAGGCCAGGTAGCAGAGCGTCAGGACCAGCACCGCTCGGACAGTCCGATCCACGGTTGCCTCCCTCTTTCTCCCAAGCCGAATGCAGCAAGGATCGTGCCCGCCGAAGGGCTGGCGAGGAGCCGCAAGGCGGCCCACTGCGTCGGGTCGGAGCAGCCTCCCGGCGACACCGTGCTCGGGTCGGGGCAGCCTCCCGGCGACACCGTGCTCGGGTCGGGGCAGTCTCCCGGCGACACCGTGCAGCCCTTGCGCTGCGCCGGGCCAGGTCACGACCAGGGCGCCGCGCCGGCCGGATCCGAGCCGGCCGGGAGTGCCGTCGGGCGGTCCGTGAGCTCGATCGGACCGTGTCGGGGCCTGCAACTCAGTGAGGTTCGTCCGCCTCGGAGAACCAGGCGCGCAGTCTCCGGTGACGACGGCGGAAGATCGCCGCGTAGATGCGTGCCAGCAGGGCACCCGTGCCCGGAATCCGGGGGACGAGCGAGCAGCGATCGCGCACGCACACGCCGTCCTCCGTGGGCGTGACGCTTCGGTGGTGGAGCCAGCGTCGCAGGAGCAGGTTCGAGGAGCATTCGTCGAAGTGCGAAGGCACCACGAGCTCCCGGAAAGTGATCCGATGGGCGTCGAAGGGTACGACGCCGCCGAGCTTGAAGTACGAGGTGAAGTGCACCTGTCCGTCTGCGGGGACGTCGGCGACCTTCGCGTAACGTGCCGGATGCGACATCGTGAGGATCGGGCCGAGCTCGTGGTTCACGCCCTCCCAGCTCGCGACACGCTCCCACACCTCCTCCTGGGTCACGCCTTCCAGCTCGGAGTGCTCCTCGAAGCTCCTGCTCGCCATGTCATGAGGGTAATCGCCGCGTGGCGCCGCGCCTCTCGCATTCGCGACCGCGCGCGGCCCGTCGCCAGCCGGCACCCGGCCGCGCGAACGCCAGGACGTGGGAGTCGAGGTCCAGTGAGTAGGCGGCATCGTGGCCCCAGTCGCGAGGGGCCAGGGCGCTGCGTCCTCCATGCGCTCCCTAGGATCCCTGCCCGGGCAGCACCCCCAGCTGCCTGAGCGCGGCCAGGTTGTCGGCTACGCCGCGCTGGTGGACGACCTTGCCCTCTTCGAGGCGGAGCAGCACGATCTCGTCGAACGAGACCTTCTTGCCGGTCGGCGGCAGCACGCCCCATTGGCCCGACTGCGTTCCGGAAACCGTGAAGTGCGCGACGACGAGGGAGCCCTCGGCGACGAGCGTGTGAAGCTCTTCGTGGTAGTCCGGGAACGCCTGCCAGGCGCGCTCGACCATGCCACGGATTCCGGCGTGGCCCTCTCGAAGCGGGGCGTAGGGCCGATAGTCGGCCACGTAGTGCGGCGCGTAGAACTCGGGAATCCGATCCAGCGCGCACTGGTTCCAGATGCACTCGGTCAGCTCGCGGACGATGGTCTTGTTGCGCTCGATCGATTCCGTCAATCGGTCTCACCCGGCTGGCGCTTCGGGCCGCGTCCCACTAGCCGGTGAACACGGAGCCGCGGCTGACGAAGCACAGGCTGTTGCCGAAGGGGTCGGTGACGTAGAAGGACTCCTCGCCATCTCTGGTCTCCCCGCACGGGCGGCCGCGCGGAGGCGCCCGTGCTACGCCCCCGAACCTACCACGGGGCGTCGGTCGGGGTCGCCCTGGAAGCAGCGCCCCCGAAGCGTATCACGGGCCGATCGGCCCGGGCCCGCCCTGCTCGCGGGTCTGCAACGGCCTGCCGGGTGCCGGACGACGCTGCAGCGCCTCGTCAGCCGGCCGCCTGCTGCGACCAGCGCTCCGTTCGGAACCCTGCGTACGCCACGCCGGCGAATACCATCAGCACCGACGACACGAGCGAGTCGACGGAGGCCGGGATCGGACCGAAGGCGACGGCCGTCTGGAGGACGACGAGGGCACCGACTCCGGCCGCGACACCCGTTCGTGCCGGGGATGACAGCTTGCGATGCACGGCGTAGAACGCGGC
>JANQFA010000223.1 GCA_028278065.1 Myxococcota bacterium | reverse complement strand
GGAAGGCGTTGGGGATGCTCCCGGTGAGCTCGTCTGCCTTGGCGATGGCGCCCTTCATTCCCTTCGGGCCCTCGGTCAGCACCAGCTTGGCGCCGAGCGAGCGCAGCACGCCGCGCCGCTCGAGGCTCATGGTCTCGGGCATCACGAGCACGCACTCGTAGCCCTTGACCGCGGCCACCCAGGCCAGCGCGATTCCGGTGTTGCCGCTGGTGGGCTCCACGATCACGTGCTTGCCGGGCTGGATCTTCCCGTCGCGCTCGGCCGCGTCGATCATCGCGAGACCGATGCGGTCCTTGACGCTGGCAAGCGGGTTGTGGCTCTCGAGCTTGGCCACCACCTCGGCGTTCAGTCCGCGGGTAACGCGGTTGAGCCGCACCAGGGGGGTTCCGCCGATCAGCTCGGTGATGTCGCTGGCGATCTTCATGGGACTCCTCGCACCCTCTCCGCTTCCGTGGGGGGGCTCCTCTCTTGGGGCCGGTCACGATACCACGCTCCGGACCGGCTCGACCCCGATGGCGGCGAGGAGCGCGTCCACCAGGACCGTGGCGTAGGATCCGGCCGGGAGGGTGAAGCGCAGGCGCAGACCGTCCGCCTCGGCACGCGCCTCCAGCCCTTCCGGCCGCACACGGAGCGCGCGCCGCCCGCCGCGCAGCCGGAGGCCGCGCGGCGGGCGCAGCTCGTCGGGGATGCCCAGACGGCGCGCCACGGCGCGCTCGCGCTCCGCGGGGGATCCGGCGGGCTCCACCGTCACCCGAGTCCCGAAGATGGGCCCGGTGGGGCTGATCTCGAACGCGTCGGCCCGGGGCTGCTCGGACGGCGCGTCGTCCACGCGGAAGAGACCGCCACTCGTGTGCAGGAGGGCCACATCCCCCTCCTCCAGCCGGCTCGGCTCGAGCGGGCGCTCGTCGAGGGCCGCGTTGAAGACCCGGGCCTGGAGGGCGGAGACCAGGAAGCGAGCAGCGCGCCGGTCGCGGTGCGGCGCCTCGCCGCGCAGGAGGGCCAGGCCGCGCTCCGCGTTGTCCCCCGCGCGTCCGAAGCGCTGGCTGCCGAAGCGATTGGCGAA
Source organism: Myxococcota bacterium (assembly GCA_028278065.1). GTDB lineage: Bacteria > Myxococcota_A > UBA9160 > UBA9160 > JAFDET01 > JAFDET01. The sequence continues at coordinate 7,757 of JANQFA010000223.1, read as the reverse complement.
GCCCTCGCGGGCGAGACGCTCCGCCGCCTTCGGCGCCGCCGCCCGCGCAGGCTGGGGCACCTCCCCCACCAGCAGATCGAAGCGGTTTCCGCTCAGGTGTCCGGTGCGCAGCTTGTGGCCGTGGCGCTCCGCCTCGAGCACCCGCGCGCCCGGCAGCTCGAGGCCGCGAGCCGCCTGCGGGTCGAGACCCGGCAGCGAGAACCACTGGCGCGCGACGGCCACGCGATCCTTGCGCCCGGCGTAGCCGACGTCGCGAGGCCTCACCCCTCCGGCACGCGCCAGGGCGCGGGCCACCTCGTCGGTGGTGACGCCGCGCTTCTCCACGCGCAGAAAGAGGTGCTCGCCCGAGCCGGAGGGCGCGTAGAGCGGGATCTCGTCGACGACGAAGTCCTCGGGTCGCCGGCGCAGGACGGGCATGGAGCGATCCTAGAAGAGCCCCTGCTGGGAGACCGGCGCGAAGGTCCGCCGGTGGACGGCACACGGACCGAGGCGACGCAGGGCCGCCAGATGCTCCGCGGTGGCGTACCCCTTGTGGCGCGCGAAGCCGTAGCCCGGGTGGCGCGCGTCGAGCTCGCGCATGAGCGCGTCCCGATGCACCTTGGCCACGATCGATGCGGCGGCGATGGAGCCGTCCTTGCCGTCGCCACCGACGATCGGTGTCTGCGGCGACGCCAGGTCCGGGATGCGCCGGGCGTCCACCAGCACGTGGTCCGGCGCCGCCGTCAGCGCCAGCACGGCGCGGCGCATGGCCTCCAGGCCGGCGCGGTAGATGTTGAGACGCTCGATCTCGCGCGGCTCCACCTCGGCCACCGAGACGGCGACGGCCTGGTCGCGCACACGACGGGCCAGGTCCTCGCGGCGCTCGCGATCGAGGCGCTTCGAATCGTCGAGCCCAGGCAGCTCCACGCGCGCCGGCAGGATCACGGCGGCAGCCACCACCGGTCCGGCCAGCGGGCCCATCCCCACCTCGTCCACTCCCGCCACGAAGCGGGCGCCGTCGCGAGCCAGCCTGCGGCGCAGGGCGAAGAGGCCCGTCATGCGCCGCCGCTCGGCGCGCTCGCGTTCGAGGGCGCGCAGTGTGCGCTCGCCGAGGCTGCGCGCCCCCGCGCGCGGATCCGCCGCCAGCTCCTCGGCCAGACGGCGCCGCGCCGCGGCGCTCCGCGCGCGGCCCAGGCGCCGGCGCAGCTCGGCGAGCGGGATCGCCCGCAGGCTCACGCGGGCTCGTCCGGGGGGTCCAGTCGGTCGACTCGCTTCTCGAGCCGGCGCAGCCGCTTCAGCGCCGCCGGGAGGCGGGTCAGGGCAGCTACGCCTCGGTGCCAGATCTGCTCCGTGGTGGCGGGCGAGCCGAAGACGCGCTGGCCCGCCGCAACGTCGCGCACGATGCCCGAGCGCACCCCCGCGAACGAGCCGTCTCCCATGCTCACGTGTCCCCCGATCCCGGTGCGCGCCATCAGGATCACCCGCCGGCCCAGCCGCGTGCTCCCCCCGAGCCCGCTCTGGGCGACGATCAACGAGTCCTCCCCGATGTCGCAGTTGTGCCCCACCTGGACGAGATTGTCGATCTTCACCCCGCGCGCGATGCGCGTCACGCCGAGGGCCGCGCGATCGACCGTGGTCCCCGCTCCGATCTCCACGTCGTCCTCGATCACCACCCGACCCACCTGGGGGACCTTCTCCCAGGCTCCGTCGTCACCGAGCTCGAAGCCGAAGCCGTCGCCACCGATCAGCACGCCGGGGTGCAGGACGACCCGATCACCGATCCGCGTGTCCTCGCGCAGGACACAGCCCGCGTGGATCTCGCAGTTCTGGCCGATCTCGACGCGCGGATACAGCACCGCTCCAGCGTGCAGCACGCTGCGCGCGCCCACCCGAGCGCCCGAGCCCACCACCGCTCGGGCGCCCACCGTGGCCTCGGGGTGGATCTCCGCGTCGGGCTCCACCGCGGCACTCGGATGCACGCCGGGCGCGATGGGCGGCGCGGGGTGGAGCAGGGTGGCCGCCCGCGCGAAGTCGCGACGCGGGCGTGTGCTGCGCAGGACGGGGCGTCCGCCTGCATCCATGCCCTGCGGAAGCACCAGGGCCCCGGCCTTGGAGGCGGCCAGGGCATCGGCCCACTTCGCGCCCGCTGCGAACGCCAGATCCCGGGCTCCCGCGGCCTCGAGCGGCGCGGCGCCCGTGACCTGCACGTCGCCGTCGCCCTCGATCTCGAGACCCAGCCGCTCGGCGAGGTCGGAGAGGCGCATCGCCGCTAGCGCGCGAGCAGGACCGCGACCGGCGACGAACGAACCACGGCGGCGGCGTTGCTGCCGAGGAAGAACTCGGTGATGCGGTTGCGGCCGAAGGCGCCCATCACGATCAGGCCCGCCCCGGCCTCCTTCGCCGCGTCGACGCTCTTCACGTCGGGTCGGCCCAACGTGGAGGACGCCTCGCGAACCGGAACCGAGAGCGAGCCCAGCAGGCGGCGCACCTCATCGAAGCGCGCGACGGCGCGCCCCTTGTCCTTCGAGTCCACGAAGACCACGATCGATTCGTTCAGGCGGCTCGCCATCTCGACGGCGGTCTTCGCCGCGAGGCGCGAGCCCGGCGACCCGTCGAAGGCGAGCAGCAGCGGACCCGAGAGCTCCGCTCCCTGGGGCACGACGATCGACGAGACATTGGTCTTGCGCAGCACACCCTCGGCGGTGGAGCCGATGAGGCCCGTGCGGTACGGGGCGTGCTCTCCGTCGCGGCCGAGCACGAGGAGGTCCGCCGTCTGCGCGCGCTCGACGATGCGATCGTCCGCGATCCCCTGCAGGGTCTCGCACGCGCCTTCTAGCCCATCGGCACGCGCGCGATCCGCGAAGCGACGCGCAACCGCGTCGGCGCGCGCCTTGCGCCACGCCTCGAGCCCCTCGGGCGGCGGCGGCGCACCGAGTCCTTCGTCCGGGGACGGCCGCGAGTAGCGGTCCTCCACCACGGTGATTCCGGAAACCCGAGCACCGAGACGCCGCGCCAGCGCGATCCCGAATCGCTCGGCGGAGCCCGCCGCCTCGGAACCATCGGTCGCGACCAGAATGGATTCGATCATGCCCCGTCCTGCCTGTTGAGGGATCGTATCCCTGAAGATGAGCGAGAGTACGAGATTCCCCGCGGGAATGTCAAACATCTCATCGCGGCCCCGATCGTGCGAAGCTCGGGGCGTGGAGCCCGCCCTCTTCCGCCGCTGGCCCGGCCTCGCCGGACGCGTCCCCCACCGCCCCCTGCTGCCCCGCCCCACACCGGTGGCCCCGGTCCCCCTGGTCGGTGCACCCGAGGGCGTACTCTGGGTCAAGCGGGACGAGCGCTCCTGCCCCCTCTACGGCGGCAACAAGCCGCGCAAGCTGGAGTTCGTCCTCGGGCACGCCCTGGCCCGCGACGCGCGGCGGCTGGTCACGACCGGCGGAATCGGAACCCACCACGGCCTCGCCACCACCGTCCTGGGCCGGGACGCGGGCCTGGCCACCACCCTGGTGCTCGTGGACCAGCCCCTGACCGACGAGGTGCGCCACACCCTGCTGCTCCTCTCGGCGTGGGGGGCCGAGCTGGTCTGGGGGGGAAACGTGGCGGGCACCGCCGCACGCGTCGCCGGGGTCCTGGCGAGCAGCACTGCGCGCGGGGAGCGTCCCTACCTCGTGGCCACGGGGGGCTCGTCCTCGCGCGGCAACGCCGGCTTCGTCTCCGCGGCCCTCGAGCTGGCCGAGCAGGTGAAGGCCGACCTCCTTCCGGAGCCCGCCGAAGCATGGGTCCCCATCGGCACCGGCGGCACGCTGGCGGGCCTGGCGGCCGGGCTGCGCCTGGCCGGCCTGCGCACGCGAGTCGTGGGGGTTCTGGTGAGCGACATCCTCCCTCCGTCGGAGCGCTCGCTGGCGCGCGCCGCAGGTGCGACGCTGGCGCGGCTGCGCGCCGCGGAGCCGGCGATCCCGGAGGTGAGCCTCACGCCCGGCGACGTCACGGTGATCCGGGACCAGCTCGGCCCCGGCTACGGGGCGCCCACAGCGGCGGCCGAGGAGGCCGTGGCCGAGGCCAGCGCCTGGGATCTCCAGCTCGAGACGACCTACACAGGGAAATGTGTAGCCGCGCTGCTGGAGCGCGCCTCCCACGGAGAGCTCGGGGAAGGCCCGGTCCTCTTCTGGAACACCTACAACGCGATCGACATGGAGGCCTCCGCCCCCGCGCCCCTGGATCCGGCGTTCCTTCCCGCACCGTTCCGTCGGAGGCTGGGGTAGCTTCTCGGGGACGCCCATGCACTCCCACCTCCCGTCGGCGACGCGTTCCACGCGTCGGGGCTTTCTCGGTCTGCTGGGGAGCGGGGCCGCCCTCGCGGCGCTCGCCCGGCTGCCCGCGACGCCCGCCACCGCCCGCGCAGCGGCCGCGGGCTCGCAAGCGCGCTTCTTCGATGCCGAGCAGACCGAGATCCTCACCCAGGTGATCGAGCGCATGGTCGAGAGCGGCGAGCCGGACGCGCCGCGTGTGCGCGACACGCGCGCCGTCGCCACCGTGGACGCGCTGGCCGGCTCGCTGGATCCCGCCATCACGGGACCCCTTCCGCTGCTGATCCGCCTGGTCGAGTGGGGCCCCCTCCTGTTCGAGCTGCGGCTGGCGCGCTTCACGAACCTGTCGGACGAAGACAAGGACGCCTCGCTGCGCGGATGGATGACGAGTCGGCTCGAGATCCGCCGACTCGCCTTCATGGCGCTGAAGAACCTCGCCATGCTCGGCTGGTACTCCCAGGACGAGAGCTGGGCGGCGGTGGGCTACGCCGGCCCCCTCCTGCGCCGGGAGGCGCCGTGACCGCCGGCCCCCTCCTGCGCCGGGAGGCGCCGTGACCGCCGGCCCCTTGCTGCGCCGGGACGCGCCGTGATCGCGAGCCCCCTCCTGCCTGAGGACGCGCCGTGATCGCGAGCCTTCTCGAGCGGGGCGGCGACCTGGTGGAGCGCGCGGACGTCTGCGTGATCGGCTCGGGCGGCGGCGGCGCGGTCGCGGCCGCCGAGCTGGCGGCCGCGGGGCTCGACGTGGTGGTGCTGGAGCAGGGTCACCACTGGACGGCGAAGGACTTCAGCCAGCGCGAGGACGAGATGCTGCCGCGGCTCTTCGAAGAGGGCGGTATGCGTGCCACCAAGGACGGCACGGTCACCATCCTGCAGGGGCGCAACGTCGGCGGCTCCACCGTGCACAACCTCTGCTACGCCCTACGGACGCCGGATCCCATCCTGCGCATGTGGCGCCGGCAGCACGGCCTCGAGAGCCTCACCCGCGACGCGCTGAACCCCTCGTTCGCGCGGGTCGAGAAGCACCTGCGCGTGAAGCCGATTCGCGACGACGAGGTCAACGCCCTGAACCGCATCATCCGCCACGGCGCCCGGCAGATGGGCTACTCGGGCTTCGTCACGAAGCACAACCGCGAGGGCTGCGTCCAGTCCGGCTACTGCATCCTGGGCTGCTCGTACGACGCCAAGCAGTCGATGCTCGTCACCTACGTGCCGCGGGCCTCCCAGGCGGGCGCCCGCATCTACGCCAACGCCCGCGCGGACCGCATCGAGGCAGAGGGAGGACGCGCGCGCCGCGTGCTCGGCAGCGTGGTCGACCTGGACGGCGCGGTGCGCGGCTCGATCGAGGTGAGCGCCAGGGCGATCGTGCTGGCGGCCGGCGCGGTAGCGTCGCCCGATCTCCTGCAGCGGAGCGGACTGGGCGGGAGCCGCGTCGGACGCCATCTGCACGTACACCCGTCGGTGATGGCGGCGGGCTTCTTCGACGACGAGATCCACGCCTATCGGGGCATCCCCCAGAGCTACTACATCGACGAGTTCATCGACCTGGATGCGGATCCGCAGCGCGGCTACGTGCTGATGCCGATCGCGGCCTTCCCGGTCCTCACCGCCACCCAGATGCCGGGCTTCGGACGCGAGCACTTCCACTGGATGAAGCAGTACGCGCGCATGGCGGGACTCCTGGTGCTGCTGCACGACCGGAGCGAGGGCCGCGTCCGGCCGGGCCACTCGCTCTCACGACCGGAGATCGAGTACCGCCTGAACGCCGACGACGCCCAGCAGCTCGCGCAGGGGCTCGTACACTGCGCTCACGTGCTCTTCGCGGGAGGCGCCCGGCGCGTGGTGATTCCGTTCTCTCCCGAGCCCCTCGTGCTGGAACGCGGCGACGATCCCCGCGAGATCCTGCGCCGCGGCGTCCGCCAGGGCGAGATCCCGATCGCCTCCACCCACCCCCAGTCCACCTGCCGCATGGCGGCGGACGCCACGGCCGGCGTGGTGAACGAGTGGGGCGAGGTCTTCGACACCGCCGGTCTCTTCGTGGCGGACATGAGCGTCTTCCCCACCTCGCTGGGCGCGCCACCCCAGATCACCACGGCCGCACTCGCCGACCGCACCGCTCATCACATCCTGGAGCGCCGCGCCGAGCTCTTCGCGTGAACGACACCCCCTCCCCCCAACCGGAGGAGCTCGACGAGTCCGGCCCCGCCATCGTCCTCGGCGTCTGGGAGCTGGCCTGGCCGACGATGGTGTCCTTCGCGCTGCAGACCGCGGTGGGCTTCGTCGACTTCGTGATCGTGGCGGCCCTGGGAACCGAGGCGGTCGCCGCGGTGGGCGTCGCACACCAGTTCTACTTCGCGATCTTCGCGATCCTCGCGGCGGTGAGCACCGGGACGGTCGCGCTGGTCGCACGCTTCACCGGCGCCGGCGACCACGCCGAGGCCGATCGGATCCTGCGCCTCTCCGCCGTGCTCGGCTGCGCCCTGGGTGCCGCGATGATGGCGATGATCCCCTTCGCCGACGTCTGCATCCGGGCGTTCGGAGTGGAGCCGGCCGTCGTCGACCTGGGCGCGTCCTACCTGGCGATCCTGCTCGCCTTCAACGTCCCCTTCTCCTTCGGCGTCATCGTCTCGATGGGTGTGCGCGGGGCCGGCGACGTGCGCACGCCCCTCGTGATCGGCGTGATCCTGAACGTGGTGAACGTCGTGCTGAACTACGGGCTCGTCTACGGACGCCTCGGCATGCCGGAGCTGGGCACCGACGGCTCGGCCCTGGGAACGGGCATCGCGATGAGCGTGGGCGCCCTGATCTGGCTCGAGCTCTGGCGCCGCGACTGGCTGGCCGTCTCGCGGAACGGATGGATCGAGGGATTCGACTGGGCGCGGGTCGTGCGCATCGTACGCATCGGCATCCCTACCGCCCTGGAGCAGGCCGCCTTCCAGGTCGGGCTCCTGCTCTTCCTGCGCATCGTCGCCCGCTTCGGGACCGATCCAGTGTCCGCCTATCTGATCGGTGTGCGCATCCTGGCCTTCTCGTTCGTGCCCGGCATCGGCTTCGCGCAGGCCGGCAGCACCCTGGTGGGCCAGCACCTGGGCGCCGGGGATCCGGATCAGGCCGCCCGCGCCGGCTGGCGCGCGACCGGCGGAGCCATGGCGGTGATGGGCGGCGTGGGGCTGCTCATCATCGTGAGCGCCCCCTTCATCGCCACCATCTTCGGCGCGACGGGCCAGAACACCGTCGACCTCACGGTGATCTTCATCTACATCCTCGGCGCCGCCCAGCCGCTGATGGCGATCGAGTTCGCCGTGGGTGGCTCGCTGCGCGGCGCCGGCGACACCCGCTTCCCGCTCTTCTCGATCCTGACCGGCCTCTTCGCGGTCCGCCTCGGAGGCGCTCTCACCGTCGCCAACGTCTTCGGCGGCGGCGTCGTCGCGGTCTGGAGCTGTCTCCTCTTCGACTACCTCACCAAGGCAG
>JANQFA010000221.1 GCA_028278065.1 Myxococcota bacterium | reverse complement strand
CCTTGTGGGTGCCCAGAGAGCCCACCTTCAGGATCTCGATGGGCAGCCGCTCGAAGTCGGCCGGGCTGGCCGGGGAGGCGAAGTGGAGGATCGCGTCCAGCTCGCCGAGCACGTGCAGGTAGTTCGTGACGTCGTAGTGCTCGAAGTCGAAGCCCGGGTTGCCCAGCAGGTGGGCGATGTTGTCCATGCGCCCGGTGAGCAGGTTGTCGAAGGCGAGGACCTTGCAGCCCTCCGCCACCAGGCGGTCGCACAGGTGGGAGCCGATGAACCCGGCCCCTCCCGTGACCAGCACGCGCTCGAGCTTCCGTCCAGCCATCATCCACTCTACGTCGGCAGCCCCGCATCCCGGATTGAGCCGGCCGAGTCGGGGCAGAATGGCACGCCTGGTCGATTTCATCAATGGATTCGGTGGGTTCGGCCCCCTTGTCGCTGAGGGGGGTTCCCTTCGCGGCGCTCCTCTGAGAGGATGTCCGGCACCCTACGGTGGCGCTCGGAGGGATGCTCGTGTTGCGTGGCTGGCTCCTGTTCCTGGCTTGTCTTCCCATGGCGATGGCCCCGCTGAAGGCCACTGCCGACCCCACCGATCCGGTCGTCGTGTCGCTCCCGAACGACGCCGACGGCGCGATCTTCGACCCGCTCGCGCTCGGTGCCCCGTTGCTGCCCGAGGGCTACACGACGGACGAGTACTTCATCAGTGGCGCGGCCAACCTCTACACCTACGCCAATCCGCCCGTGCGCGGGGAGAAGCTGCTGCTCCAGCCGGACGTGCCCTACACGACGCGGATCCTCGTGGCGCGGCCGATCGATCCCGCGGCGTTCAACGGCACCGTCGTGGTCGAGTGGTGGAACTCGACGGCGGGCTTCGACACCTCGCCCGTCTGGCATCCCTCCTGGGAGTACTTCGGACGCAAGGGAGTCGTGTACGTCGGCGTGACCAACAGCACCACGTCCATCGGGCATCTGGTGGGCGGATGCCTGCTCCTGGGCATCCTCCCGCCGCCCACCTGCGGCACCCGCTACGCGAGCCTCAGCCTGCCGGAGAACGGGGTCGCCTTCGAGATGGTCAGCCAGATCGCGCACCTGCTGAAGACCCAGGCGGCGCCCAACCCGCTCCATCCCGACTACCCGGTGGAGCTTCTCTTCCACGCCGGTCAGTCGCAGCAGGGTGGCTCCATGGTCACCTACGCCAGCGCGTTCCACTTCCCGGACAACGACGGCTACTTCGTGCAGGCGGCCGGCACGGCGCGTCCCATCAACTTCGGAACTCCGTGCGACGACCCCGACGCCGACCCCTATCCCGACTGCACCCCGCGTCTGCAGGGGGACCAGCGCCTGGTGCGGGACGACCTGCCGGTGCCCGTCTACCGGGTCCTGACCGAGACGGACATGGAGCGCACCCTGGAGGGCGATCGCCGGCAGAGTGACTCCGGCGACTTCCGCTACTACGAGACCGCGGGCACGGCCCACGTCACGGTCCACGAGGGGCTCGAGATCATTCCGCCCGGCGTCCTGGGGCCCGAAGGGCTGTCGCTCGACGAGGCCTGCGAATCCCCGCTCAACACGCTGGCCGACGGTCCCATCTTCGGGAAGGTCCTCTACAACGCGATGTGGGAAAACATGGAGCGCCACGCGCGCTTCGGGACGCCTCCGCCGAGCGGGGACCTCCTCCTGAGCTCCGGCGACGAGCTGCTGCGCGACGCGGACGGCAACGCGCTCGGCGGGATCCGCGTGCCGCAGATGGACGTGCCGGTCGCATCCTACGCGCCGCGCAACACGCTCAATCCGGACCTGCCCGGCTTCCTGGCCCCGCTCGGGAATCTCTTCTGCCGGCTGGCCGGTGCCGTCACCCCCTTCTCACAGGCCACGCTGGATTCGCTCTACCCCGACGAGGGCGTCCTGGTCAGCCAGCTCGCGGAGCGGGCCGACGCGCTGCACCTCCAGCGCTTCCTGCTCGCCGAGGAGGCGGCGGTCGTCGTGCCCCCGACCCGGCTGAGCGGGCGCAGCCTCACCCTCACCGACCAGGAGAGCCGCCCGTCGCGCCGCAGCTTGCGGCTGGCGAGCACCGACGACGCGGTGTGGGTTCCGGCGCGGGGAGGTCTGGGCGATCCCACCCTGTGGGGCGGCACCCTGCGCGTGGCCAACCCCCTGACCGGGGAGAGCAGCGAGCTGGCGCTCCCGCTGGGCGGCTGGAAGGGGCTCGGCGATCCGGCCGGCTCGCGCGGCTGGAAGTACCGCGGCTCCGGAGGCTGCAGCAACGTCACGCTGCGCGAAGGCCGGCTGAAGGCGGTCTGTCGCGGGGACGAGCTGTTCAGTCTGGACGAGCCCTCTCAGGGCTCGATCGCCGTGAGCCTTCAGATGGGGAACCACTCGCCGTACTGCCTGGAGTTCGGCGGCGACGTGCGGCGAGACGACTCCAACGCCGTGCGCAACGGACGCGGGATCTTCACGGCGCGCAACGCCGCCGCGCCCGGCGCGTGCGCCGGACCGTAGGCGTTCTCCCTCCGAACCAGGGGCGGGCTTCCGGTTTCTGCATCCTGCTAGGCTGACCTCGCACGCGAGGGGGAGAGAGGAGCGGGATGCGGATCGGAACGGTGGCGGTGGGAGTCGTGGCCTGCCTCACGGTTGCGGCGGGCGACGGCCGGGCTCGGGCGGCCAGCGTCGACACGGACCCCTGCTCGGCGAGGGCGATCGCGGAAGCGGCGCGGCTCGCGGATCGGCTGCTGCGCGCCGAGGCCTCCGCCGCCAGCCGGGGCGAGCCCCCGAATCCGGTCCACGTGGCGCGGGCCAGGGACAACTACGCGCGTCGCGTGGCCCGCATCGAGTCCAGCAGCCGTTGCAGCGCCCCGCTCGACGCGGCCGCCCTGCAGCAGGAGGTCGAGGGGCTGGCCGGGGACACGGCCGAGATCCTCGAGGCTGACCGGGTCGAGCCGGATGGCCGCAGCTGCGTCGTGCAGGCCATCCGTGCAGTGGGGCGCAGGACCCGGCGCGTGATGGGGGCACGGGTGCAGGAGCTGCGCACCGGCCAGCCGCTCTCGGCGGACCAGCTCGTGCGCACCGAGGAGCTGTTCGAGACCGACATGGCTCGTGTCGCCAGCCTGGGAGGGTGCGTCGACCCGCGCCAGGAGCAGGAGCTGAAGGAGCGGGTGGACGAGGCCGCCGACTTCATCGCTCGCGAGGTGGAGCGCGCGGCCCGGGCGCGGGCCGACGACGCGCGCGAGGCCGAAGGCGCAAAGAGTGCCTCCGTCGTGCGCAAGGGAGCCGAGATGGCGTCCGGAGTCGCGGCGCTCGCGGGCGTCGCGGTGGGATCCCGCAGCGGGGGCGACATCCGAACCTGGCGCCGCAAGGGAGCCGAGGGGCCGCCGCAAGCCGTCCTGCTCCTGATTCCCGGGGCTCCGGGCGGGGTGGCCGGGCTGGGCGATCTGGCCGAGGCCCTCGTCGGGGCGAGCGGCGCAGCGGACTTCGACCTCGCGGTCTGGGCTCTCGCGAAGAGCGAGCCGGCGCCGGATCGGGTAGACGAGGGTGTACAGGCGGCGCGCCGCCTGGCCGGCGAGGCGCCGGTCTCTCTCGGCGGTCGAGGGGAGGGAGCCGCCTTCGCCGGCCGCTACGCGGCCTGGTCCTTCGGAGAAGGCGATGCTGCGCGTCCCGGCCACGCCGGGCTCCGTGGGCTGGTCCTCCTCGAAGGGGGAGGGGGCGCGCTTCCCTCCGCTCCCCGCGGCGCTGGCGCGAGCGCCTGGCCGGGCGCGAGGCAGCCTGCGGCACGCGACATCGACGTGCCGGTGATCGCCTTCCACGGATCGGGCGGGACGCCGCGCGACTTCCTTCCCCTGGCACGCAGCATCGGCGCCTGCGCCGTGTCGCCCTGCGATGGATCCCCCCGCGTTGCGGATCCGGACGCCGCCGCGGCGACGGCGATCTTCGCCGGCGCGAGCGGAGGATTCGAGGTCCACGAGGTCGGCTCGCTCTCCGACGCCCTGCTGGCCTTCCTGCGGCGAAGCGCGCGCGTCGCCGAGGAGGCGGGGGACTGAATGCGGCCCGCGCCCGGACACCGCTGCGGCCTCGGGCGGCTCGGTCTGGCGCCGCTGGCACTCGTCGCGGCCGTCCTCCCGGCCGGCTGCGGCAGCGGGCCGGCACAGCCCCGCGACGTTCCGATCGTGCTCTACCTGGTCGACACCCTGCGGGCCGACCGGCTCGGTGCCTGGGGCTACGACCGCGAAACCTCTCCGGCGCTCGACGCGCTGGCGGAGGAATCCGTGGTGTTCGAGCAGGCCTACGCGCCCGCTCCCTGGACCCTCCCGTCGGTGGCGTCGCTCCTCACGTCGACCCACCTGTGCGAGCACGGCGTCGTCGTCGAGCGCATGAAGCTCGATCCCGCGCTCACCACCCTGGCAGAACGTCTCGCTTCGGTCGGGTTCCGCACGGCCAGCTTCTACAACAACTGGTTCGTGGGCAAGATCGCCGGCCTGGATCGGGGCTACGAGGTGCGGGGCCATCGCAAGATCCTCGACAACGTCCGGGCGCCGGACGTGCAGGGCTGGCTCGACGAGGTGGGCGCGACGCCCTTCCTGCTCTACCTCCACACGATCGAGCCGCACGACCCGCCGATCGCTCCCGAGCGCCACGTCGCGCGACTCGGTGCGCCGGTGAGCCAGGAGGAACGCGACCGCTACCAGGCGGCGCGCGCCCGCTACGGCGAGCTGATCGAGGAGGACTGGTATCGGAAGAGGCCGCGCGGATCGCTGGACTACTCCTTCGAGATCGGCGAGACCCTCAAGGAGCTGGGCGAGCTGCCCTACCTCGACACGCTCTACGACGCCTCCGTCCTCCACGCGGACGAGAACCTCCAGGCGGTCGTCGAGGTCCTGAAGGCGCGCGGGGTCTGGGACGAGGCCATCTTCGTCTTCCTGTCGGACCACGGCGACGAGTTCGGGGAGCGCGGTCGCTGGTCGCACCAGCACTCGGTCTACGAGGAGCTCGTGCGCGTCCCGCTTCTGATCCACTTCCCGGGTGGCGAGTTCGGAGGGCAGCGTCATCGCGAGGCGGTCTCCCTGGTCGACGTGATGCCCACGCTCTTCGACTACCTGGGCCGGAGCGAGCTCTGCGAGGGATGCCGCGGCGAGAGCCTGCTGCCCCTGCTGCGCGGCGAGGCCCGGGATCCCGGGGTGGTGGTCCCCGCGATGCGGATCGACCGGCGCACCTACTACCGGCCCTGGGAGGAGCAGCGCGGCAGCGTGAACGTGGTGGTACGGGAGGGGGCCTGGAAGGGCATCTGGAACGTCGAGCACGACTCGCTCGAGCTCTACGAGCTGGAGCTGGACCCGGCCGAGCGGACCGACGTGGCGGCCCAGGACCCCGCACGCGCACGCCGCCTTCGCGACGAAGCGCGCGCCTGGTTCGAGGCCTGCGGCGCGGCGCGGCGCACGCCCGACTCCGTGGAGGAGCTCGACCCGGAGTCCCGGGAGCAGCTGCGCTCGCTGGGCTACCTGGACTAGCCGTCGGCGCGGCTCCGGCCCCGACCGATCCAGCGGCTCACCCGGGATGGACGCGCACGGGGAGCTCCGCGAAGCCCTTCACGAAGCTCGACTTGATCCGCACCGGCTCGCCCACGACCTCGACGAAGCGGAAGCGCTTCATGATCTCCTCCCAGAGCACGCGGAGCTGCATCTCGGCCATCCGGCTGCCCATGCAGAAGTGGATGCCCCAGCCGAACGACAGGTGCTGCTTGGAGTTCTCGCGGTCGATCAGGAACTCGTCGGCACGCGGGATCGCCGATTCGTCCCGGTTCGCCGAGACGTACCACATGACGACCCGGTCGCCCTTCCGGATCGTCTTGCCTCCGAGCTCGGTGTCGCGGGTGGCGGTGCGCCGCATGTAGGCCAGCGGTGTCTGCCAGCGGATGATCTCGTTGACCATGTTGGGGATGAGTGCCCGATCGGCGCGCAGCTTGTCGTACTCCGCGGGGTTCTCGTTCAGGGCCAGAACTCCGCCGGTGATCGAGTTCCGGGTGGTGTCGTTGCCGCCCACGATGAGCAGCACCAGTGTTCCGAGGTACTCGAGGGGGTCGAGGTCCCTCGTGGCGGGCGAGTTGGCGAGCGCGGTCACGAAGTCGAGGCTCTCCACGTCCTTGCCCTCGCGTCGCTTCCAGAGATCCGTGAAGAACTCGAGGCACTCGCGCAGCACCTTCTCGCGATCCTCGGGCACCATTCCCGCCTCGACGAGCTGGTCCTCGGCCATGGTCGACATGTCCGACCAGAAGGTGAGCTTCTGGCGCAGCTCCCAGGGAAAGTCGAACATCGTGGCGAGCATCCCCGTGGTCAGCTCGATGGAGACGCGATCGACCCAGTTGAAGGTCTCATCGCCGGGCAGGCCCTCGAGGATCTCGATCACCCGCTCACGGATGACCGGCTCGAGCTTCTTGAGGTTGCGCGGCGAGGCCACGGGCTGCACGACCTTGCGATGGGCGTTGTGGCGCGGATCGTCCATCGCGATGAATCCCGGCTGAAGGGGGAAGTCGGGATCCGGATCGGGAATCACGATCGTGGGCTCGGAGGAGAAGATCTCCGGGTTCTTCTCGACGTACATGACGTCGTCGAAGCGGGTGACCGACCAGAACGGGCCGTCCGGGCTGTCTGCGCACCAGTGGACGGGATCCTCCTTGCGCAGGCGTTCGAGGTAGCCCCACAGGGCGTCGGTCTCGAAGAGCTCCGGATCGGAGACGTCGATCTCTTCGAGCGGAATGGAGTAGGGGTCGGCGTCGGCCTGGCCCTTGGAGGGCAGGGGGGTGTAGTCGGGCGAGTCGCTCATGTCGGCTCCAGACGGGTTGGGCAGGACGACACGCTAGGTCGCCAGCCAGAGCAATGCGAAGCAGGCGATGCCCGCGATGGCGCCGGCCTTGTGGCTTCTCGGGAGGCCGCCGTCGGCCACCTGGCGGCCCAGCTCGGCCCCGGGGTTGCCGCTGCGGCCGGCGCGCCGCACCACCGGCACCTCGAAGGCGCTCACCGCGACCGCCTTCGAGAAGAGCGTCGCTACGAGGACGGCGGCGCTCGTGCTGCTCAGCGGGATGGAGGCCACGGCCAGGACGAGAACGGCCCAGGGCGCCACGATTCCGCCCCAGCTCATCCAGGTGAACTGGTGCAGGTCGTTCTGGTCCATGGGGAAGTCGAACATGAAGAAGTGGCGCCTCGGCTCCTCGAGGACGGGCGAGACGGCCCCGGACAGGCGCGCGCCCGCGAAGTGGCCCCACTCGTGGAGGGTCGACGGGATCACGAAGCCCGCGACCAGGGCGGCCGCTACGGCCGTCGCCCCGGCGATCCCCCACCCCGTCGTCTGGGCCCAGGTCTCGGCGGCTCCCCACAGGGTGAGCCCGGCCGTCACCAGGGCGAAGTGGAAGCTCCCGATCTGCTTCAGGTGCTCGCGATCGAGCGCCCGGGCGAGGTCCCGCAGCGCGGTGGCTTCTGCGGTCGCCTCTGCGCGGGCTGTCGCTTCGGCGGCCTCCTCTGCACCGGCTGTCGCTTCGGCGGCCTCCTCTGCACCGGCTGTCGCTTCGGCCATCCGCACTGCCTCCGGTCGCTTCTCCCCACGGGCAGGCTGGCACAATCGCCGAGCCGAGACCACTCGCTACTCGGAGGACGCGAGGGCCGTGTCGAGATCCCGGTACAGGAAGTAGCCGAAGAGCATCTCCTCGAAGGACTGCTCGCCGTAGCGAACCGTGGCGCCCGGATCGGGATTGGCCGGGTTGTGCGCGGAGTTGTCGAAGGCGGCACGCACGTGGAGCCGGGTTCCCGCCGGCAGCTCGAGGGGCGGGTCGAGCACGTACTGGCGTTGCCAGTTGAAGTCGTAGCGCGGGACCGAGAGCAGTGTCTTCACCCGGCCGTCGGGGTAGCGGGCGTCGATCGCCATGCGCTTGCCGCGGTAGTGCATGTGAGGTGAGAGCCGGTACAGGAGGATGTCGCGGTCGAGCTCGACCTCGGCCTCCTCCTCGTGCTCGCGGGCGCCCGGCGGGATCTCGAAGTCGAAGCTCGCCGCCGCGCCGGTCTTGAGCTCGTGGGTCAGGGGCTCCTTCGAGAGGTAGAGGCCGAGGCGCGGGGCGTCGCTCTCGGGGCGTCCCGTCGTGTTGTAGTGGAGCTGGAAGCGGATCCTGGAGCCGGCGGGCACGAAGTAGCCGGTGTCCTCGGGAAAGGGCTTCACGTCGCGGCCGGGAACGTATGCGGCGAACATGCCGCGCGTGAAGCGGGGACCCTGCACGCCCGTGCCGGCGTGGCCGG
>JANQFA010000151.1 GCA_028278065.1 Myxococcota bacterium | reverse complement strand
CCCGGAAGCGCAGCGAGCCGAGGCGCTCGCGGTCGATCTTGTGGAGGAGCCGCAGCGCGCCCGCTGCGGCGTTGCGGGGGTTGGCGAACGGCTCCTCTTCGCGCTCCAGCCGCGCCGCGTTGAGCCGCCCGAAGGCGGCGATGGGCAGGACCACCTCGCCGTACACGCTGAGCCGGTCCGGAATCGCCGCCCCCGGCGCCGGCTCGAGCTTGAGGGGCACGTTCCACACGGCGCGCAGGTTCGCCGTGACGTCCTCCCCCGTGCGTCCGTCGCCGCGCGTGGCGCCGACCGTGAGGAGGCCCCCCTCGTAGACCAGCTCGGCGCTGGCCCCGTCGAGCTTCGGCTCGGCGGCGTAGTCGATCGGCTCCTCGGTGTGGAGCACGCGGCGCACGCGCTCGTCGAAGGCGCGCATCGCCTCCTCGTCCATCGCGTTGTCGAGGGAGAGCATCGGGACCAGGTGCTCGACGGTCGGGAAGCCCTCCGCCGGGGGAGCGCCCACGCGCAGTGAGGGCGAGTCGGGGAGGACGGTGCCGAGCGACTCCTCCAGGGCCTGCAGCTCGGCGAAGAGGCGATCGTACTCGGCGTCCGAAACCTCGGGGCGGGCGTCCTCGTAGTAGAGCCGGGCATGGCGGTTCAGCTCGGCCACCAGGCGCTGCATCCGCTCCCGCGCGCCCTCCCTGCTTGCGGACATAACCAGCCGTCCCCGTTGGGATTTCGGATTAAAGGCGGAGCCGGATCGAGGCGATGAGGGAGGTGTCCCCGAGCGTCGAGACGGCGTCGGGAGGATAACACGGGCGGGGTGCACCCCCGCTTCGGGAGGGGAGATGTCGGGGGTTCCGAGCGAAGCTGCGTGCGAGCTGCCGCTGGCCGAGCTGGCCGACGAACTCTCGGAGGGGCTCGCGGTGTGCCGGGACGGCCGCATCGTGTGGGCCAGCCCGCGTCTCTCCGGCTGGACCGGCCGCCCGAAGCTGGTCGGGGCCGAGGTGGCCTCCCTGTTCGAGGGCGAGCGACCCGCTCCGGGACGGACCGTGGTCGGCGTGCTGCGCGACGGTGGCCGCGAGCGTCGCTTCGAGATCCGCGGACGCACGCTCCGCGATGGCAGCACTGCGTTCGTGGTGCGTGAGGTGACCCACGTGCAGTCGCTCGAGGAGGAGGTCCTGCGGGTGGGGCGCGAGCTCCACGAGCTGAAGCGGTGCGTCGAACGCGAGCGCGAACGGGCCCGACGCGAGAGCGACGAGCGCGAGCATCTGCTGACCGTGGTGGCGCACGAGCTGCGCACGCCCGCCACCGTCATCCACGGCTACGCCAGACTCCTCCTCTCCGAGAAGGTGGGCCCGCTGAACGCCGAGCAGCGCCGCTTCCTGGACGAGGCGGTGCGCAGCTGCCAGCGCCTCGACGCCTTCATCGGGAACCTGCTCGAGGCCAGCCGCCAGGCCAGCCACGATGCGCCGCTCGAAGTCCGCGAAGACCGCCTCACGGGAACCGTCGAGAGCGTGGCCCGCTTCCTGAAGCCCCTGCTCGAGGCGCGCGAGCTGCGCGTCGAGCTGGCCGTCGACGACACGGTGCCCGCCCGATTCGACCCGGTGCGCCTGGAGCAGGTGCTCACCAACCTCCTCTCCAACGCCATCCGCTACGCGCCGTCCGGGAGCGCAGTCCGCGTGGCGGTACGGCCGATCGAGATCGATGGGCGCGCCTGGGTGGAGGTGAGCGTCCGGGACGAGGGACCCGGCATCGCCGAGGGCGAGCAGGAGCGCATCTTCCTGCCGTACGTGCGCGCGGGCGCGGACCGCGGCGCCGGCGGCCTCGGGCTCGGCCTCTCGATCTGCAAGCGCATCGTGGAGGCTCACGGCGGCGCCATCGGCGTCCGCAACGAGTCGGGGGGTGGCTGCACGTTCGCGTTCACCCTGCCGGCGCCGTCCGGCCGGTCCGGGCGCCTCGCGGAGGCGGGCTAGATGGTCCCGGCCCGACGCAGGCGGCCCCCCGCCCGACGCCGTCCGCGAATCCTCGTCGTGGACGACTCCGAGGGGATCCGCAGCTACCTGGCCAACCTGCTCGAGCTGCGCGGCTACGACGTGGACACCGCCGAGGACGGCTCTCGCGCTCTCGCACTCCTGCAGGGCGGCGCCGCGCCGGATCTCATCATTCTCGACCTCATGATGCCGGGCATCGACGGCCTCGAGACCCTGCGCCGCATCCGCGACCTCGACGACGAGTTCCCGGTCGTGGTGCTCTCGGTGGTGGGTCGCGCCGCGACGATCGTGGAGGCGATGGAGGCCGGTGCGGCCGACTACCTGAACAAGCCCTTCGAAGAGGAGATGCTGGAGATCACGATCCGGCAGGTCCTGCAGGAGCGCAACCTCGAGCTCGAGCGCGACCGGCTCGCCGAAGAGGTCGAGGATCCCGCCGGCGCCGCCGTCTGGCACAGCGAGCCGATGAAGCGGATCCGCGCGCTGGTCGATCAGATCTCCGACACGGATGTGACGGTGCTGGTGCACGGCGAGAGCGGCGTCGGCAAGGAGATCGTCGCGCGCGCCGTGCACGCGGCCTCGACGCGGTCGGATCAGCCCTTCATCAAGGTGAACTGCGCGGCGCTGCCGAATGACCTCCTGGAGAGCGAGCTCTTCGGCTACGAGCCCGGCGCCTTTACCGGCGCGCACGGCCGCAAGCCCGGGAAGTTCGAGCTGGCCCACGGCGGGACGATCTTCCTCGACGAGATCGGGGAGATGAGCCCGGCGCTC
This sequence comes from Myxococcota bacterium, assembly GCA_028278065.1. GTDB lineage: Bacteria > Myxococcota_A > UBA9160 > UBA9160 > JAFDET01 > JAFDET01. Next base: position 25,562 of record JANQFA010000151.1, on the reverse strand, counting down.
CAGGCCAAGCTGCTCCAGGTACTGCAGGATGGCGAGTACACGCGTCTCGGCGGCAACGAAGAGGTCCGGGTGGACGTCCGGGTGGTCTGCGCCACGAACCGCTCGCTGGAGGGGATGGTGGAGCAGGGCACCTTCCGCGAGGATCTCTACTTCCGTCTCAACGTGGTGAACGTGGAGATACCCTCCCTGCGCGAGCGCCGCAGCGAGATCCCGATCCTCGTCGACACGTTCATGCGGCGCTACAGCGCGCGCTACAACAAGCCCCTGCGACCTCCCTCCAAGCGGCTCATGGCCGCGTTCTCGCGCTACGCCTTCCCGGGCAACGTGCGCGAGCTCGAGAACTTCGTGAAGCGCATCGTGGTGCTCGAGAGCGAGCAGCCCATCCTCGACGAGCTCTCCCAGGCCGATCGCGGAGCCGCTGGCGTCTCCCGGCTCAGCGAGCTCCTCGACGAGATGGAGGCGAGCGCCGGCGCGCTGCCCCTGCGCGAGGTGGGCAGGCGGGCGGCCATGGAGGCGGAGCGGAGCGCCATGGAGCGGGTCCTCCACGAGACCGGCTGGAACCGGAAGAAGGCGGCCCGGCTGCTGGGGGTCTCCTACAAGACGCTCCTGCAGAAGATCCGCGAGTGCGGGCTCGAGCCCGAATGACGCTCAATCCGGAAGCTGCGAGAGCACCAACCGCTTCTTGCGCATCGGCGTGCGCTCGATCTGCTCGACCAGCTCGCTGCGCACCCGGCACTCGAAGCCGAGCTGCTCGTCGAGGAGCTGGCAGAGACGCCGGAGCCCTTCCTCCGTGAACTGCCTGCCGGGTACCACGCGCACGACGACCTCGTCGAGGCGGGTCTGGACGATCTGGAGGTCCGCGAATCCGTCGTGTCCCTCGAGCAGCGCGGCGTCCATCACGAACTCGAGCACCGTGGGCGAGTAGCTCCGCTGGGAGGGCGTTCGGATGAAGTCGCCTTCCCGGCCCTGGATCTTGCTGACCAGGCTGTACTGGCGCCCGCACGTGCAGAGGCGCTCCGAGGGGACGGCCAGGTCACCGGTGCGGTAGCGGATGAGAGGCAGCGCGCGGTTCTCGAAGTTCGTCGCGACGATCTCGCCGGCTTCTCCGGGCTGAGCCGGAGTGCCGTCCTCCTTGAGGAACTCGACGCATCCGTACTCGGCCTGCACGTGGTAGTCGTTCGACTGATCGCAGTAGCCGAACAGCGCGCACGACTCCACGTGCCCGTAGTGGATGCGGACCGGGCACTCCAGCTCGGTCTCCAGCTCGCGGCGCTGGAACTCGTAGAGGGTCTCGGACCCGAGCAGCACCAGGTCGAAGATCTTCTCCTTCCAGCCGACGTCTCGCGAGTAGCGGACGAGGAGATGCGCCAGGGAGGGGTAGGCGATCAGGACCCGGGGGCGGTACCGGCTGAGGACTTCGACGTACTGGTGGATGGTGTCGGGTCCCAGGCGCTCGGGCGACAGGATGATCGCGTTGGAGGAGCGATCCCGGTACCAGATGCCGCCGTTCAGGTCCGGGGGGCACTCGCGATGCCGCAGGACGGCGGCGAGCATGTCGGGCCGGTATCCGACGGTCTCCCAGAGCTGCCAGAAGAATCCGCGCTCGCGGTTCCGGTAGCCCTCTTCGAAGGGGAGCACCACGCCGGATCCGGTCGTTCCCCCCGTGACGAAGTTCATCAGGCGCTTTCGGTCGAAAGACGGCGGGACGATGCGGTCGAGGTTCTCCCTCAGGTCCTCCTTGCACAGCGTCGGGAAGCGGCGGAGGTCGTCGAAGGTGCGCAGGTCCGCAGGGCTGACGCCGTCGCGATCGAAGAGCTCCCGGTAGTAGGGGCTCTGTGCGTAGGCGTAGCCGACGGTCTCCTGGAGCTTGGCGAGCTGGTACCGCTCGTGGCGCTCACGAGGCCACCACTGGCTCTCGGCGAGGAGCTCGCGGATCCGCCGATACTCGCGCCCGTGACGGATGCTACGCGGCACCCAGCCGGCGAGCGCACCGATCGGGCCGGACAGCAGCCTCGGATGGTCGCTGAAGAACGAGCGTCCTAGGCGATAGAGCACGTCGATCCCTGCCCGGTGGGCCGATCCAGCTGCGCAGGTTGCGCAAGCGGCAGGCGGCCCGCCCGCGGCGACTGGGCTATACGCATCGGATGGCGCCCGCGCGGATCCTGGCGATGCACAATCGCATACGCAACTACGCCTGGGGCTCGCACCACCTCCTCGCGGAGCTCCAGGGCCGCCCTGCGCCCACACGAGAGCCCGAGGCGGAGCTCTGGATCGGCGCTCATCCGGCGGCACCATCGAGTGTCGTCGTCGATGGAGTCCCCGTCCCCCTGCAGGAGTGGATCGCGCGCGATCCCGACGCAGCACTGGGCGCGAACGTGGCCGCGAGGTTCGGCGGGAAGCTCCCGTTCCTCGTGAAGATCCTGGCCGTGGGCGCGCCGCTCTCCGTCCAGGTGCACCCCGATGACGCGCGCGCGAAGCGGGGATTCGAGGCCGAGGAGCAGGCCGGCGTCCCGCCAGAAGACCCGGCTCGACGCTACCCCGACCCGCGCGGGAAGCCGGAGATGGTCTGCGCGCTCGGCGACTTCGAGGTGCTGGCCGGCTTCCGCCCGCCCAGCGAGATCGCCCGCTCGCTCGAGCGGCTGGCGATCCCGGCGCTGCGCGGCGTCTGCGAGGCGTTGCGCCGCGATGGCGAAGCCGGAGGGCTGGCGCGCGGGCTGGCCGCCCTGCTGGCCGCCCGCGCGGAGGGCGGCGGCGCAGCGCTCGTGGCCGACGTGGTGCGGGCGCTGCAGCGGAACGACGGGGCCGGACCCGAGTCGGCGTGCCTGGCGCAGCTGGCCTCCGCGTGGCCGAACGACCCGGCCGTGCTCACCGCCTGCTTCCTGCGTCGCGAGACCCTGTCGAGCGGCGAGGGGCTCTTCGTCGCGCCCGGGACGCTGCACTGCTATCTCGAGGGAGCTGCGCTCGAGGTGCAGGCCAGCTCCGACAACACCCTGCGCGCAGGGCTCACGATCAAGGCCGTCGACGTCGACGCGGTGCTCGCGACCGTCCGCTTCGATGCGGCCCCGCTCGAGCGGCTGCACGGAGGCGCCTATCCGGTCCGTGCCGAGGCGTTCTGCCTGGCCCACCTGCGCGTCGATGGCGGTGCTGGACTCGGAGCGGTCGCCGGTCCGCAGATCGTCGTGTGCGCGGACGGAGAGCTCGCGGTCGGTGACGGCTGCGGCGCTCCGGTCGAGCTGCGCCGGGGAGAGGCGGCGTGGATCGGCGACGGGTCCGCCGAGGTACGGGTGACCGGGCGCGGCGCGGTCCACCACGTCCGGGTTCCCGACTGACCAGCGGCACGACCCGTCAGACATGCTTCATGTTCTGCACGAGGCGACGCAGCTTGCCTCGCGGGGTGAGGGGGATGTCGTCGACGACCCGCTGCGTCACCGAGAGCTCGCTCCCGACCTTGTCATCGAACGCTCGCTGGAGGTGCTTCGCGTCCTCGTCGCAGAAGCGCTCGGTCACCATGAGCCGCAGCTCGATCCGGCCGGGCTCGTCCTGCACGTACTGGTAGCGGACGACCTCGTCGAACATGGAGCCGTGCATGTTCAGGGCCGTCGGGCTGATCTTCGCACCGTTGTGCCCGATGACGTACTCGTTCTTCCTGTGTCCTTCGACGCAGTCGAAGCGGTCGAAGCTCCTCCCGCACTCGCAGCGCGTCGCGCAGCGCGAGGCGAGGTCCTCCGTGCGGTAGCGGATCAGCGGAAGGGCGCGGTTCCAGAAGCCGGTGCCGACGATCTCGCCGCGCCGGCCTTCCTCCTCGATCGGGTCGCCGGCCTCGTCGAGGATCTCGAGGACGCCGTAGTCCGGGAAGTGGTGATAGACGCGAGTCTTCTCGCACTCGGCGCCCAGGATGAGCTTCTCGCTGTGGCCATACCAGGTGAAGGCGCGGCAACCGAAGGCGCTCTCGATCGCCACGCGCTGGTCGGGGTAGAGCGACTCCGATCCCAGAAGAACCGCTCCCAGCTCCAGACCGTCGAGGGAGATGCCGTGGCGGAGCACGTAGTCTGCGAGCAGGCTCACCGCCGACGGATAGCCGTGAATGTAGTCCGGGGAGAAGCGCTCCAGCTCCTCCAGGTAGGCGCCCATCGTGCGCTCGCTCATGTGGAACGGTGAGAACTGGAGCTCGCGATACACGGGGTTGGGCCGCCAGTAGACGCCCTCCTTCAGGTCGGGGAAGGGGACGCCCCGGAACGTGGCCTTGCGCGACCGCCCGCTGTACCCGACGCGTCGCCAGACGCGATGGATGAAGGCCAGCTCGACGGCCTGGGCGTTGCTCTCCTGCAAGAGCTTGAGCTGGTTGCCCGACGTCCCGCCCGTCGAGCACGTCTCGTGGGGGATGCGCTCGAGATCCCTGGGGAGGTAGCGGGTCAGATCCTCCTGCAGCGTCTTCTTGTCGATCAGGGGGAAGGCCTTGAGCGCCTCGAACGGTCGCAGACGTTCCACGGTCGAGCGGAGCTCGCGATACGCGGGGACCTGGTCGCAAGCGAAGCGCAGGATCTCGCCGAGGGCCTCCTCCTGGAAGGCCCGGTTCTCCTCCAGTGTCGCCCGCTCGAAGCGCGGTCCCCGGCGCAGGGTTGCGCGGTAGGATCGGCCCGCGACGACTCCGATGGGCAGCCAGCGCGCCGGAACGCGCAGGACCGGCGGCAGCCACTCGTAGAGACGACGCTTCAGCGCGAACGACATGGCCGGTTCGGACTCCCCTGGGCGCCTGGGCGGAGACAGCCGCCGACTTCGCGCGCAGCGCAGATCACGCTTCCGCCGCCTGGCCCACGGGTCGTCCCGCCTCCTTCGCCGCGGGCCGTCTGGCGCTGACGAGCATCGCCGCCGCGAACGCGGTGAGCCCGAGGCTCCGGAAGACGGTCTCCAGCAGCGACACCACCACGTAGGCGGGTGTGAAGTAGCGGAAGTAGCCGTTGCCCCGGTAGAAGCAGCGCACGTGGATCTCCTCGAAGCCGCTGCGCTCGAGGAGCCGACGCATCTCGCGCGGGGAGCAGTGGTGGAAGAAGGTCGGGTAGCCGGCCTCTTCGAGTGCGCCGGGGGGGAACAGCGCTCCGAGCAGACGCCGCTGGACCCGCGGTCCGACGATCCTCAGGATGATCGAGTAGAAGTGGTTCTTGGAGGGGACGAGGTGGTGGATGGTACCCCCCGGCTCGAGTGCGTCGCTCATGGTCGCGAAGGCGGCGTCGTTGTCCGGGACGTGCTCGAGGACGTGCGCGGAGAAGATGAGGTGGTAGCGGTCGCGGAGCGGCTGTTCGATGGACTGCACGAGGAACTCGTCGTAGATGTCGTGGCAGCGTGGCCGCTCCTCGACGTCCAGGCCTGTGTAGACATAGCCCTCGCCCTTCGCGATGAGGGGGCGGTCGATGCCGCCGACCTCCAGGACGCGAGCGACGTCGGGCTTCCCGAGCTCGCCGTGGACCGCGCTTCGCAGCTCGGCGAGGTGGTCGTTTCGGACGGCGAAGAGGCGCGGGAACCGCCGGTTGAGGGCGCGCGACCACGACTCGTTCATCCGTGCCAGGCGCTTCAGCATGTCCTCGCGCGACCCTCGGGGGCGTCCGCAGGAAGGATCGGAGAAATCGGGTGGGGTGGCCAGCTTATCGCGCTGCGGCGTCGGGTACTTGAGGCGAGGGCCGTGCGCCGAAGAGCGCGCGGATCCAGCGGCGCCCGGGCAGCTCGACGACGTAGAAGCAGAGGGCCGCGACCGCGACGACCAGCGCCGCGTCCAGCGCGACGATGGCCGCGGACTCGAGGGTCGAGAGGCCCGTGCGGGCCTCCGGGGGGAAGATCCTCGTGAGGAGCGAGCCGATCGGGAGATGTGTCAGGTAGATGGAGTAGGAGATCCGCCCCAGCCAGACCACGGGAGCGGCGGCGAAGAGCGCCACCCCGGGTCCCCGGCCTCGGGCCAGCACGTAGAGGAGAGCCGGCGCGGCGAACACGACCAGGGGATCCGCCCAGGGCGAGAGGGCGAGAGCGGCGACCCCAGCGACCACCAGGCTGTAGCCGAGCGGGGAGCCGGGGGGCGCGCTGCGCAGCTGGAGTGCGCGGTAGACGAGGCAGCCGGCCAGGAAGCTGCCGCTGACGCGCACCAGCGTGTGCTGCGTGACGACGTGGAGGTCGGTGTGCCCCAGGTTGTGCAGCAGGCCGACGGTCGCTCCCGAGGCGGCGAGCGCGGCGAGCGCTGCCGCCCAGGGGGTGCGCGGCCGGGAGGCCACGAACCAGAACGCCGGGAAGAGCAGGTAGGCGAAGAACTCCGTCGAGATCGACCAGGAAGGCAGGTTGTAGCGGAGTCCGTCCTCGAATCCCCAGCTGTGCACCATCAGGAGGTGGAGCACCAGATGGTGGTCCACCTGGTAGTTCTCGGGGTGGTGGAGGGTGAGCCCGCCTCGCATGGCCAGATGCGCGGCGCCGAGGACGGCGGCCAGCGTGAAGAGGTGCAGGGGATAGAGTCGGGCGATGCGGTTGCCGACGAAGCCCAGGTAGTCCCCGACGGAGCGGATCTGGCCGGCGTAATTCAACGACAGGACGAGGCCGCTCAGGACGAAGAAGACGTCGACGCCCAGGTAGCCGCTGGCCCCGAAGCTCTCCGGCATCCCTGGAAGGCTGGAGACAAACCGGCGATGGTTGTAGGCGACCACGGCCAGGGCGGCGAAGGCGCGAATCCCGGTCAGCGGAGCGATTTCAGGTCGGTTCATGGGATCTTGCTTCGAACAGGCGGCAGCCTACCGCGAATTCCAGCTGGGGCGGGGCACCTCCCTGCGGCAGCCGCTCGCGATCCCCGCGGGGCGCGCCACCAATGCGCAGCTCGCGGCCACCTCCCCCTCGTGTCCGAGGCGAACGCCAGCCGACCTGGGGCGGGTGGCCCGATGGGGGCCCCTGTCCGGATGAGCGTGTGCTCGGTCCAGACTTCGCCCCCGGGGGCGGTCGCTCGCGACGGCCGGCGTGGCGGGCGGGCGGGTACCGGCCGGTGTGGCGGGCGGGCGGGTACCGCCCGATGACCGGGCTGGGTGCGCCCAACTGGAACGCGACCGAGGTGGCCATCTACGGCTGCTATCCGCCCCCGTTCGGCGGGATCTCGGTGCACGTGAAGCGCCTCGTGCCGCTCCTCGAGACGGCGCGCGTCAGCTGCCGGGTCTACAACGGGGTGGGCGACTTCGCCGAGCCGGAGCGCATCGTGAACATCACGCGTACGAAGCTGCGCGCCGCGCTGGCCTCGTTCACCCAGCGCCATCGCGTCTTCTACGTCCTCACCACCCGGACGTCCGCCCGCTTCTGGGCCGGGGTGCTGGGCTTCCTGGGTCGCCGCGTGATCCTGCACGTAGACGGAGCCAGTCTGGCCAACGCGATCGCCTCGGGCAGCTGGCTCGAGCGCTGGGCCAGTCGCTTCGCGGTGCGTCACGCCTGGGGCGTGGTGGGCGTCAACGAGGACATCCGCGAGCTGGCCACCGGGATCCGCGGGAGCCAGGAGCGGGTCTGGAACGTGCCCGCCTACCTCAACCCGGCCGATCCCGATCCGTCCCAGGTCGAAGGTCCGGTCCGCCGCTTCATCCAGGGCCACGATCCCGTGATCCTCGCGATGGGACGATTCTGCGTGATCGCGGGCAAGGAGGTCTACGGCGTTCCGCTGTTGATCGATCTGCTGGCGGAGGTCCGCAAACAGCATCCGCGAGCGGGTCTGGTCTTCGCCCTCACACACCCCGAGGATCTCGATGGCCCCATGTGGCCCGAGCTGCAGGCGAGGATCGAGCGGAACGGTCTCGCCGACCACGTCTTCGTGCGGCCCGCGCGGAGCGAGCTGGTTCCACTCATGGGCTCGTGCGACCTGATGGTCCGACCCAGCACGACCGACGGGGACGCCGTGGCCATCCGCGAGGCGCTCCACTGCGGGCTCCCGGTCGTCGCGAGCGACTGCGTCGTGCGGCCGCCGGGCACCGTGCTGCACCGCAGCGAGGACCTGGGCTCCCTGGTCGAGCAGACCCTCGCCGTGCTCGAGCGCCGCGACGAGATGGCGGCCGATCTGCCCGGCGTCCCCGACAACTGGCCGGCGCTCAAGGCGATCTTCGCGGAAGCGTTGGAGCGAACCCTCTGATCCCATTCGCCGCAGTGTTGGAGCGAACCCCCTGATCCGATGGATGCAGCAGCTGTGCAGGACACCATGAAGCCGAAGACCCGGATGCTCGCGCTCGGCATCGCCCTGCTGTCCGGGGTCCTCTCTGCGGCGAGGTGCGGAGCCCCGCCGCAAGCGCAGGGCCCCGCGATCGCGTTCGAGCTGTCGGAGGGCCTTTCGGCTCCGCTCACCCAGAGCTGGGGTGCCTCCTGGGGCGACTACGACGGGGACGGGCTGCCCGATCTCTACGTCGTCAACCATGCATACCCCCTCGGTGCCAGCCTCTACCACAACGAGGGCGACGGCACGTTCTCCGACGCCTCCCACCTGGTCCTGGCGGCCCAGGGGGATCGCCACGGGGCCACCTGGGCCGACTTCGACAACGACGGCGACCAGGATCTGATCCAGGTGACCGGGGGCGGCAACGGCAACCAGCTCCTGGTCAACATGGGGGACACGTTCGTCGAGGCAGCCGCCCTCTACGGCCTCGACTACCCCGGTCATCGGGGGCGCCACGGGACCTGGCTCGACTGGAACGTGGACGGGCTCCTGGACGCGTTCCTCGTGGGCTGGCCCGGTACCGAAGAGCAGGGGCCGACGACCGTCTTCACGCAGGACGCCCTCGGCTTCCTGGACGACGGCGCCGCCCTGGGCGTGGGGCCGGGCGAGAAGCCGCTCTTCGCGCAGCTGCTGCGCTTCGGTCCGGACGCGCGGCTGCTCGCCCTGGTGCACGACCGCGACTATCCGGGCGCGGCCTTCGATCTGGAGAGCGAGTCCTTCGAGAATCTCGTTCCCCTGACCATCCCGAGGCTGAACTCGAAGGTGGTGGACGTGGGTGTCGCGGACTTCGATGGCGACCTGCGCTCGGACCTCTACCTGGCTCGCGCGAGTCATCTCTCGGAGGCGTACCAGCCCCAGTCGAACAAGCTGCATGCGCGGATCGTGAGCACCGACAAGGGGCTGGCCTTCCAGAGCCCCGGCACGCTCACCATCTCCATCTGGGGCGGGTTGGGCCCCGACGACATCCACATCGGCTCGGCCGGTATCCACCCCGCGTCGCTCTTCTTCATCCTGGACGGCGACGATCCGGGCGTCCAGGGCGCGCCGCCCGCCGGCGTGAGCGGCCTGGCGATCGCGTACGACGAGGTCACCGCCAGCTGGTCCATCGTCGTCACCGGACCGCTCGCCGAGCCCATCAGTCTGGTCGTCGCAGGGTCCCAGGACATCACCGAGGTCGAGACGCTCGGCTTCATCAACGGAGCGGGAAAGCTGGGTGACCGGCTTCTCTTCCAGACGACCTCGGGCTTTCGGACCGAGCTGGGCGGCGATGTCCGGGTGCCGAGCGACTGCGCATCCGTGGCGGTCGCGGACCTCGACAACGACATGGACGTGGATGTGGTGGCGGTGTGTGGGATCGGCGTCTTCAACGCGCCCGACATCGTCTACGCCAACGATGGCAGCGGATGGTTCACCCGGATCGAGGGCTCGGGAATCGAGGTGGTCGAGCAGGGCCGCGGGGATGCGGCCGCCCTCGCCGACTTCGATCTGGACGGCTTCATCGACGTGGTGATCACGAACGGCTACCTGGACAAGCCCTTCAATACGGGTCCCGTGCGCCTCTACCGGAACCGGGGCAACCAGAACCACTGGATCCAGCTCGACCTGGTGGGAACCGTCTCCAACCGCGACGCGGTCGGCGCCCGGGTCGTACTGACCGCGGGTGGGGTCGCGCAGCTCCGGGAGCAGGCGGGAGGCATCCATCGCAGTGCGCAGGATTTCCAACGGCTCCACTTCGGGCTCGGCGACAACACCGCCGTCGAGAGCATCGAGATCGAGTGGCCCAGTGGGATCGTGCAGACCCTGACCGATGTGGCCGTCGACCAGGTCCTCGAGATCGTGGAGCCCCTCCCGCCGGTTCCGCTGGACTCGGCCGAGGATCTGGCGGCGTGGTCCTTCGATGCATCGGTCACCGCGACCGTCGAGGCCGGCCCTGAGCAGGGGATGCCGACCGAGGGAGCCGGGTTCGTGGCGGCGCGCCGGGCGCGCGTGCTGTCCGACACCAGCGCCCTCCTGGACCTCGGAGCGCCCCGGGACTTCACGGGCAGGACCTTCTCGTTCGATCTCCAGGTGGACGGGCAGACCTGGGGGTTCATGAGCCGCACCGGGCGGACCCTCGAGGTGCGACTGGTCGACGCCAACGGCTACACGCACACCAAGCGCTTCGCCACGGTCGACTTCCCGGGAGGTGGACCCGACGTCCTGCTCGCCCCCGCAGTCGAGGTGGGCGACGCGTCCGATCTCGGATCCGGAGGGTCATTGGATCCGGAGTTCGATGCGGCTGCGGTGGTGACGGCCGCCCTGGTCCAGTACGGAATCGGCCAGACCTGGCGTCTCGACAACTTCCGGCTCCTGGGCGAGTAGCCGCCTTTCCGGGAGCCACGACTCACGGAATGCGCAAGACTGTCGCCCCGTGGTCACGGCCCAATCTTCGATCCACGTCCGAGTGAGCATCGGCCAGCCGTGAACCCGGGCTCCGGGAACGAGTCGCGGCGCGATCTCCTTCTGGCGGCCCGGGGTGGCGGGGTGAAGCTGGGGGGCTCTGCCCTGACCAGCGTGGCGGGACTCGCCATCTCGCTGCTCATCACCCGCATGCTCGGCGCGTCGGGCTTCGGTGAGTACCGGATCGGCGTGATCTTCTCCGAGCTCATCTCCCAGGTTGCGGGACTCGGACTGCGATCGAGCGCGCTGCGCTTCGCCCCGATCGCCTGGGCCAATCGCGACGCAGCCCGGCTCGAAGGGATCGCCCGCAGTACCACCGCGGCTCCTATTCTGTTCGCGATCCTGCTCGCCGCCGTGGTCTTCGCCGGCGCCGAGTCCATCGCGTCGCGGGTCTTCGACGCGCCGGAGCTCGCGCCGGTGCTCCGTGTGTTCGCCTTCGCGATCCCCCTGGCCGCGGGAAGCCACGCGTTGGAGGCCCTGCTGCGCGCGGTGCACCGTGTCGATCTCTCGATCGCCGGGCACGATGTGGGCTTCCAGCTCCCGAAGATCCTCTTCACCGCGGCGGCCCTCTTCCTCGGTTTCGGAGTGGTCGGCGCCGGCTTCGCCCACATCGCTGCGCTCGTCGTCTCCGTGCTCCTGATGGGATCGATGCTGCGCTCCCTGCTCGCGTCGTTCGGGCCGCGCTCGGCTCCACCGGACTATCGCCCGCGGGAGCTGATGTCCCAGGCGGTACCGATGTACGCGACCAACCTGCTGCGCGCCTTCAGCGGAAGTCTCGAGACCCTGCTGCTGGGCGTATTCGGGGTGGCCAGTGGCGTCGGGATCTACGCCGCGGCCCTCCAGCTCGTTCGTGTGGCCGGCCTCCTTCCGGAGGCGTTCTCGAGCGTGACCATGCCCCTCATCTCGGCTGCCTGGGACCGGGGCGGTGCGGAGGAGGTGCGGCCCCTCCTCAAGGTGGTGGCCCGTTGGAGTCTGACCGCGACGCTGCCCATCGTGACCATCGTCGCGCTCTGGGCGGAGCCGCTGCTGGCGGTGTTCGGCAAGGAGTTCCTGGCCGGCCGGGCCGGCGTGGTGCTCCTCAGCGCCGTGCCCGTGATGAACGCCGCCTTCGGCCTCTGCAACGCGGTGCTCGCCATGACCGGCCATGCGCGCCTCAATGCCATCAACTGGTCCGCGTTCATCGCCGCCGCGCTGGCGCTCGACCTGCTCCTGATTCCCCGCTACGGGGTCGAGGGTGCGGCACTGGCGGTGGTCGGTTCCAACCTGTTCTTCAACGCCCTGCGGGTCGGCGAGGTGTTCTGGCTCTTCCGCATGGGTCCCCTCGACCGGCATTTCCTCAAGCCCGCGGTCGCGTGGATCGCAGCCGCGGCCGCCGGCTGGGCTGCGCAGTCGCTCCTGGCGGGACTGCACCCCGTGCTCGCCGTGCTGTGCGGGATCGGCTGTCTCGTGCTGGTCTATGCCGCCGTGCTTCTGGGCCTGGGACTGTCGGAGAGCGACCGCGTGGTGCTCGACGCGGTGCGCCGAAGGCTGGGGCAGGGTCGTTGACCCGAGTCCGTCCGGAAGGTCGGGATGGGATGGTCGACCCGGGAGCTCAGCCGTCCGTCCGCGGCATCGGGTCATCCGTCCGTCCGCGGCATCGGGTCATCCGTCCGGTAGGCGGTCACCCCGAAGCGGTCGAGCACGGCTTGCACCCGCGCGCGTTCGTCGCTCGCGAATCGCTCGAGCCAACGGACGCGCGGATCGGACCCGGCGCCGGCCCGACGCAGATCCTTCGATGCCTGCTGCGAGGGTGGAGCGAGCTGCTCCGGTGAGGGACGGACTGCGAGGCGGAGTCCGTCCAGCACCCGCTGCCACTCCGCCTCGTCGCCTGCCAGCAGTCGCTCGTAGAAGGCGATCGGCATTCCGGCGGACGACCATCTCATGGGAACCGCGTTCTCGATGCACCAGAGCACGGTGCGGAGCTCGAGCTCGTCCTGCGGAGCCTCGAGCAGGCTTCGAACGTCGCTCAGATGCTCCTCCATCAGCGCCTCGTCGGAGAGGTGGAGGCGGAGCTGGCTCTGGGGGGTGTGCCAGGCCGCCTCGTGGGTCCCGAGCTGCGAGCTCACGACCGCCATGGGATGGCGGACCAGGAGTACGACACCGGCTCCCAGGTGGCGTCGCATCCACTCCAGGAGCAGGTTGCCCCGGATCACCTTCGACAGGGCGGGCATTCCGCGAACCCGTCGGTAGCGCCGCCAGCCCTGCCAGAGGGTCAGCAGGCGGCCGGCCACCATGCGGGCCGAGTCGAAGCGCACCAGGCGGTCGGGCCGGACCCTCAGGTCCGTCCACACGCCGAAGTGTTCACCCGACAGGGTCGTCCGCAGCACCTCCTCCAGCTCGGGCCACGCGGTGTCCGGAGGGGCGTAGCGATGGGCGAAGGCCGAGGCTCGGGGATTGCCATCGGGGTGGAGCGGCTCGAAGATCGGCCGCAGGCCGTTCGCGCTGGCGAGTGCGTCCTGGATCCACGTCGTTCCGCTGCGTGCCGATCCGCCTATGACGCGAAACGGCGGGCACTCGCTCTCCGTATCGACCGCCGTCACGGCTCGTAGCCCTGCGCACGGAGGGCGTCGTCCAGGAGTCTCCCGAGCATCTCCGGATCGCCCGCGGTTTCGGGCTCGTCGGGAGGACGATTCCGGTTCTCGAGACGGAATCGCCGCTTGAGGAAGATCGTCTGCCGGTCGGAAGGCCGCAGCCCGCAGAAGGCGGCCAGCTCCTTCAGCTTGGCCTCCGGGTCGGCCACGAACTCCTCGTAGGCCAGCTCGGCGAAGCGCGCCGATCCGAGCGCGGCGCCTTCCTCCTGAATCGAGCGGACCACGCGTCGCCACTGGACGGCGGCCAGGGCCTGCGGTGTTCCGCCGGCCTCGGCGATGTCCCGGCTGTCCTCCTCGGAGAGGCCGTTCTCCCAGGCGGGCCGAGTTGCGCGGAACGTGTCCCTCCAGAAAGGACGCTTCATCAGGGAGCGGACGACGGCCCGGCCGTCGCGGACGATGTGCACGAACAACGCGTCGGGGAAGATGCTGTCGAGGAAGTGGATGCGGCCCGGCCCCGTCAGCTTGGTGCAGAATCGGCTCTTGCCCTGGTAGCGCAGCACGCGCGCGACCAGGCGCCGCATGGACTGCTTCTGCGTCTCTGTCGCCGTCGTGCCGAGCAGATACCGGTACGGGAAGTCCGCCCCGCAGTATCGGGACCACACACGGTAGGCTTCGCTCGGACCGATGCGCAGCGCTTCGATCGCGGGGTAGGAGGCATCGGCGGGGCGGATCGATTTCCGGAAGGAGTCCGAGAGGTCCGCCACGCGTGAGAGTGCCGAGAGAACGGGCCAGCCGGGAAACCGGTCGAGCTGATGGGGGATCCAGCCGAGGTCCGGATGCGCGGAGAACACGTCGTACACGAGCGTGGTCCCGCTGCGGGGCATCCCGACGAAGAAGATGGGGCGATCGATGTCTTCACCGGGTGTCAATGGCGGACGGGAGCCTCTATCATGATCCGCTGCGGTCCTCGCGATCGAGCGGTGCAGCCGCGCGCGGCTGCGCTCCTGAACACCCAGGAGTGGTGGTCCGATGCGCGTCGTCATGGTAAGCGAGTTCCCGGGGGATCTCGATCATCCGAAGGGCGGAGTCCAGGCCGTTGCGGTCGCGCTCGCCCACGGTCTCGCGCGCCAGGGCGTCGAGCTGACGGTGATCCGGTTCGGCGCGTCCGCCGATCCGGTCGCCTGCGACGCGCCGTTCGAGATCGTCGACGTATCGCGCCAGAGGCCGGCGATCGTGGCCAACCGCCTCATCGCGCGGCGGAAGATCGATCGCATCGTCGACGACGTGGCGCCGGACGTCGTTCACGTACAGGGCATCCCCGAGCTCCATCGGCCCTCCCGGATCCCCGCCGTGCTCACGGTTCACGGCATCGTCTATCGCGATGCCGCCTACGCAGCGGGCCCGATGGCCGGGCTGCAGGCCTTCCTGCTCCGCAAGAGCTTCGAGGCCGCCCTGCGTCGGTACGGCGACGTGATCGTCATCAGTCCCTATGTGCGGCAGGAGCTCGGCGAGGTCGCGGGCGTCCGCTATCACGACGTTCCCAATCCCATCGAGGACCGCTTCTTCGAGGTTTCCCGAAGACCGAACCCCGGGGAGATCCTCTACGTGGGGACCCTCGCGCCCCGCAAGAACGTCCTCGGGCTCGTCCGCGCCGCGGCCCGGGCGCGCCAGCGCATTCCGAACCTCCGCCTGCGTGTGGCGGGTCCCTGGATGGGGACCGATCCGGAAGCCTTCCACGCGGAGATCCGCCGGACGGGGATGAGCGACGCCGTCGACCTCCTGGGTTCGCTGCCGCGGGAGCAGCTCCTGCTCGAGCTCGGCCGCTGCAGCTGCGTCGCGCTGCCGTCCTTCCAGGAGACGGCTCCCATGGCGATCCAGGAGGCGATGGGAGCGGGCGTGCCGGTGGTGGCGTCGCGGGTCGGCGGGATCCCGTGGATGATCGAGGATCGCGCGACGGGCTTGCTCTTCGACCCGGGAGACGAGGACGGACTCGCGGGGGCTCTGACGGCGGTGCTCGGCGACACCGGGCTCGGCGATCGCGTGGGTGAGGCGGCGCGCCACTCGGCCCGGGCGGAGTACGCGCTCTCGGCCGTCGTGTCCCGGACCCTCGAGCTGTACGGGCGCGTCCGGGAGCGACGCAGTCACGTCGCCTCGCCCGGCTGAGGCTCGTACTCGGGAACGGACGTCCATGTCGGGGCCGCGTCCGCGTCCTCGACCTCGTCCGTGACCGCCGCGACGTGTTCCCGGACGAGCTGCAGGGTCACCGTCGACAGGCCGAACAGGACCCACATGCCGCGCCACCAGGTTCCCGGCTGGAACATGGCCACGGTGGCGAGTCCCACGAACGAGACCTGGAGAGCCAGCGCCCTGACGTAGAGCTGCTCCAGCTCGGGGCTGCCTCGGCGTCGGTAGCGTCTCGCGAGGCGCTGCGCAGTGGAGTACTCGGAGAAGGTCAGGACCAGGATGGCGAGGTAGGGCACGAGCCCGAGAAGGCCCTGTTCGGCGGCCACCTTGAGCACGGCGTTGTGCACGGTCGGAGTCCCCCGCATCGTCGGGTCCCAGGTCGGCGCCCAGTGGGTGAATGCCGCCGTGCCCACGCCGGCCACCGGGTTCGAGGCGAACGCTGCAAGGCCCGCCACGTAGACCCGCACGCGTTCGTTGATGCCGGTTCCGGCCCGCGCCGACCCCGTGATGGCGTCGGAAAGGGAGCTCAGCCGCTCCAGGTATCCGCTCGGCGCAAGCCCGATCCCGACGACCAGGAGCGCGCCGACGACCAGCACGATCTGGAGGTCGCGCAGGCGTCGCATCCGCGTGATCCAGAGGGCTGCCATGGCAGTCGCCGCGAGGAAGGCCGAGCGCGACAGGGCGGCAACGGCGCCGGCCACCGAGGCGACCGCGGCCGTCGAAAGGCCGATCCTCAGGATCCACGAACGCGTCCCGACGAAGAGGGCGTAGACGATGGGTAGCGCCATGAGGAGGTTTCCCGCTGCCTGGTTGGCCCCGGCGCCGATGCCCTCCTTGCGGACCGGATTCCAATAGCCGCCCGCTCCCTCGGACGTCACGGCCGAGAGCGAGGCGATCACGGCGCTGAGCACGAGCGAGTAGAGGAAGAAGTCCAGCTCTCGTCGGCTGCGGATGATCATCGTCAGCAGGAAGTACAGGGCGCCGACGCCGAGGTACTTCGTCCACTTGATGGCGAGGAAGCTGATGGGAAGCCCGTCGCCGTAGGCGACGAGCGAGCTGACCAGGAGGCTCGTGAAGAACGCGACGATCCAGAGGGGCTTGGGGCCGCGCGGCAGGCGCACCCCCGACACGATCCAGTGGAAGCCGGCCACGACGATCAGGGCGGCGGTGATCAGCTTGTGCGGGGTGGCGACCTGGCCCGCTCCGAGGTCGAGGCTCTCCGCCTGGTTCAGGAAGAGTGTGGCGCCCGCCCCGAAGAGAAGCAGGTGAACCAGCAGCCTCAGCACGTACTCGCTCCCGGTACGTGGGGCTCCCTCGATACGCGGTGCAGCCGCATGTCTCTTCCCCCGGGGGATCCCGACTGGCCTACGAAGCCCTTCCGTGGCTGGGCGGGGCTAGCTGCCCGCTTCCGCCGGCGCGCGAATCTCGATCCAGATGTAGTCCGAATCGGCGCGACCCTGCTCGTCCTTCACCACCAACTCGATGACCTGTAACCCATCGACCGGCACCCTGCACTCGGCTCGGGCCCCTCGGCAGAGCGTCGGTCCGCCGACTCCCAGGCGCCAGACGAACTCGGCGATCGGCGCGCCGTTGGCTCGCGAGCGGGAGCCGTCGAGCCGCACTCGCTCGCCCGGCTTGCCGTCGGAATCCGGGAACGGACCCTCAGGGTGATCGAGAGCCTTGCCGCCTCCCGCGTCGGCCACCGGGGACTCCCGGTCCCAGCCATGAAGGGAGCGGCTTCCGAAGCTGTGCTGCGCCGCCCTCTCGCCCAGCATGCGCGGGTGCGTTCGGACTGCCTCGCTGAGGCCGATCCACGCCCGGTCGCGGTGTGGCGGCCGCTCCGTGGTCACGAAGCCCACGTCGCCGTCCGCGAAGCCCGCGGCGTCCAGCGCCCGGTCGAACGCCAGATACTGCTGGCTGACGCCCTCTTCGAACTCGCCCGGACCATAGGGCGTCGGAGCGAAGAGCGGCGACGCGCAGGCATCCCCGGGGAGCCGATATCCTCTCCAGCTCCGGGGCTTCGGATCCCGCTCGCGTCCGCAGCGGCGTCCGGCGTCGGCGCCCCCGTAGTAGGTCCACCAACCCGGCTTGTAGGCCCAGATGAAGCCGCAGCGCTCGCCCGGGGTGCACCCGTAGTCAGCGAGCAGCGCCACCAGACGCCGTGCATTCCATTCGCGCGTCCCGGGCTTTCTCAGATCCAGGCCGACGTGGACGTCCTGCATCGAGGTCCCACCCCCGGTCCCCGGATTCACGTACCACATCGGCGATGCCTCCGCGGTGAGCAGCTCGCACATCGCCTCCTTGTCGCGGTTGCTCCAGTCGTGGCGCGTCTTGCTGGGATCGCCGCAGAAGTCGTTGCCGTTCCAGTAGCGGCCGATGATCGCGTCGTAGACGGCTCGCTGCGTGGTCAGGATCCACCCCGTGTCGAAGCGATCGGATCCGCCCAGGCCGTCGCCGGTGATCCCGTCCAGGTCTCCGTCCCAGTCGCGGCACGGCGACGGCGATCGGTGTCTGCAGTACGTGGTCTTCAGGACGCGGTGGGTCGCTTCGGGGTCCAGCTTGCGGTAGACGTCGAAGCGCCAGCCGAAGCAGATGCGAGGCTCGAGGCCGGCCGCCTTCGCCAGGGACTGAAAGTGGTCGACCTCCGGCCCGATGCGGCGCGCGACCCCGGTGCCGGGGAAGTCGCTCAGGCTCCCCATCGAGATGCACGCGTCGGGATGCTCCCGGGCCAGCTTCAGGAACTCGGCATCGGTCCAGCCGAGGGACTGAGGGTGTCGGCGTCCCTGCCAGTCCCGCCGGTAGCTCATCACGACGGTCTGTCTCTTGACGGCCTGCACGCCGGGAGGCGCTGCAGCCGCTCGCTCGGACGCGGTCGATGCCGCGAGAAGCGCGCAGAGCGGAGCGAGGAGGATTGCGATCCTGCGACGCTTCCTGGTGCGAGGCGTGTTCACGTCCGGGCGCCCGAACGCACGGACTCCAGGAGGTCGGCGAAGCGGGAGGTGATTGCGCTCCGGTCGAAGCCCTCGATGACGAAGCTCCGCCCGCGCGCGCCCTCCCGGTCGGCGCGCTCGGGGTCGCGGACATACGAGGCCATCGCCGAGGCGATCGCGTCCGGATCGCCCGGGGTCACGACGGTTCCTCCCCCTGCGGTGCGCAGCGTCTCGGCGCCCTCGCCGGCCCCCTGGAAGAGGACCGGTCGTCCGCTGGCGAGGCACTCGTACAGCTTGGAGGGCACCGTGCTCGTGTCCTTGCGCGGGCGCAGGGTGACGAGGACCGCGAACGAGCGACGCAACAGCGCGTATACGGCCGCGCGCGGCTGCCGCGGGACAAAGACCACGCGATCGAGGCCGAGACGCGCGCTCTGGTCTCGGAGCTCCTGCTCTCTGGGGCCTTCTCCGACCAGCACGAGCTGGCTGCGCGCGTAGGCGTCGGCGTCCAGGTCGCGCAGGCGGGCGAAGCCATCGACCACGATGTCCAGCCCCTGCGGTGTGTTGAGGATGCCCGCGTAGGTGAACCAGGCGCATGCCGGGTCGAGTGCGTCGAACGCCGGCGGGAGCGGCCCCTCCGCCTCGGCGTCGAAGGTCTCGACGTCGACGCCGTTCGGGAGGATCTCGATCTTGTCCGCCCGCACGCCCAGCTCCACGAGGCGCGCCTTCCAGCCGTGGGTCACGGTGCTGATCCGATCGGCCAGACGATAGAGGAGGCGCGCGCCCCCTTCGAAGATCCCCGCCACCAGCGGGTTCTTCAGGCGCCCGCTCTGGACGATCGCTTCGGGCCAGATGTCCCGGATGTCGAGCACCATCGGAACCCTGCGGGTCCACGCGGCGAGCAGGCCCGGAAGCCACACGCTGGGCGGAGGCGAGGTCGTGATCACGACGTCCGCGGCGAGACTTCGATCGAAGACGACACGGATGCACGCGGTCAGGAGGAACGTCGCGTAGGCGAGTGGACGTCCGCCCCGGCCCGGTCGCGTGTGGATCCAGCAGCGGGCCACGCGAACTCCGTCGAGCTCCTCGCTGAAGAAGGGCGCGCGCCGCCGGTAGGCCTCGTGGATGCGGCCGCCCGGGAAGTGAGGAAGGCCCGTCACGACGGTCACCTCGTGGCCCTGTGCGATCCAGCGCTGTGCGAAGTCGCGGAAGCGCCCGGCCGGCGCCCCCATGTCGGGGGGGAAGTACTGGGAAACCACCAGGATCCTGAGCGCTGGACGGGCGTGATCCGTCGGCGTCGATCCCTCTGCCATGACTCCTCCGCGCCGCACGGGGACACTAGCACCGGGGAGGCGCGGAATCGGCTCCACGTGCGGCCGTCAGCGCACCTCGAGGAGCTGCAGCGGTGCGCACGGGAGCACGAGGACCGGCCCGGCCGCAGCGCGGCGAGCCCAGGACTCCCGGAGCTCGGGCCAGCTGCGGTACAGCGCGCCGCCGCGGTAGCGTCGTCGGAAGCCCCATGCCGGGAAGCCATCGGACCAGACGAGCAGGCGCGCGTCGTCGTCGCCGGTCGCGGGCGCTCGAGGGGCGAGTCGGCCCTCGCCCGACTCGAACGCGTCCCAGGACAGCGCATTCAGGTGGAAGTAGGAGACCCGTCCGGCCAGCGCGGGGCTCGGAAGGGCCTTCGCCATGCCCTGCAGCCAGGCACCCCAGCTGCGGGGACTCGCCAGCCAGCGGGGGACGTTGCGCAGCAGTCGCGGGACGTGGAGTCCGCAGCCCATCCCCATGCCGTGGTAGAAGATGCCGTCGGAGGCGCGGTTCACGGCGATCGTGAGCGAAGCGGGCAGCTTGTCGGCCACGGTGATGCTCTTGGCCATCTGGATGGGATCGGTGTCGAGGGGCCAGGCGTTCACCAGGACGGCGGCGGCGCGCCCGGCCAGCTCGGCGGGCACCGGCGTCCGACCGACGGCCGCCGCGCGCCTGGCGGCGGCGCGATGCGCGTCCACCACGTCGCCGACGTGTACGCCCGCCAGCTCGGCACGCGAGTTCACGACGCAGCACACGGCGAAGTCCACGCCCACGTGTCGGGCGACGGCCTCGGCCCAGGCACGACGGTCGAGCCGACCGCCCTCCGGCTCGAGCCGACCTGCCGGACGGGGTGGGAGCGCTCCGTGGAAGTGGGCGATCGTCAGCTTTCCCGCCACACCGGGCACCACCATCTTCGCGCCCCCGCCGTAGCCGGTCTCGTTGTGCGGGATGACGCCGCCGATCACGATGCGGAGGTTCGCTTCGAGGAAGCGGCGGTTCAGGTGGACGGGGCCGCCCGCCACGCGGCCGAAGAAGCGGATGTCCGGACCCATGAAGTCGTGCATGTGGACCGCGTAGCGCCCCACGTACTCGGGGCCGAGCTTCTTGGCCACGTCGTCCGGCGTCGCGGGCCGGTGGGCGGCGGTTCCCACCAGGATCGTCACCGCCGAGCGGGGCAGCCCCGCCGCTTCGAGCTCGCGCAACACGAACGGGAGCACGCGTGCCACCGGAGTGGGTCGGGTGATGTCGTCGATGGCGACGACGGCGCGGCGCCGATCTCGCGCGATCTCCCGCAGCGGAGGCGTGCCCTGGGGCTCGGCGAACGCCGCATCGACTGCGGTCGCATCCACCTCCGGACCGTCGTCGGGGTCGAGACGATGGACCTCCCAGCCGGCGGGGACGTCGAGCTCGTGCTCGTGCGGCTCGTGCCAGGCCCCGACGGACAGCCGGATCCGGTCGCCCCGTTGCGGATGCGCGTCTTCCACGGCCGGATGATGACCTTCCCGCCCGGTCCGCGCACCCCCGCCGGCTGGCTCGCGAACGCGCAACACACCCGCAGACGGGGTCCGCGGGTCTTCGGCTCTCCAGGGTCGCGCTAATCTCCGGGCCATGCAGGATCCCGGCACGTTCCACCCGGCGCTGGTCTTCACCGTGTCGCCGACCGGTCTCGCGGTCGCCCGCTCGCTGGGGCCGCGCGGAGTCCCGGTCTGGGGCATCGACGATCAGGTGCGCGAGATCGGACACTCCTCTCGCTGGTTTCGGTCCGACCCGGTACTGCGATACCTGCCGCCCGGTCCCGAGCTCCTCGAGGGGCTGCTCCGCTTCGGAAGTGCGCAGCCGCGTCCGCCCGTGATCTTCGTGGCGGGCGACCCCTACATCGACTTCGTCGCCGACAACCATGAGGCCCTGCGCGATTCGTTCATCCTGCCGCAGTCCCTTTGCCCCGAGGTTGCCGGCCGCATGCTCGACAAGCGCTCCTTCTACGAGGCGTGCCAGGCCCTCGGTGCCGCGCTTCCGGCGACCTACTTCCCCGAGGACGAGTCGGACGCGCAGGCCGCGGCGGCGGAGCTCCGCTATCCGGCGATCGTGAAGCCCACTCACGGGCACACCGTCCGCTCCCGGCTGGGCGGGGAGAAGCTCGTGGAGGTGCACGACGCCGCGTCGCTCGTCGAGTGGTGGCTCCGCCTCCGGGACTGGGGCAGCGATTCCGTCCTCCAGGAAGTGATCCCGGGCGCGGAGGAGAACATCTTCGTAGCCGCCGTCTACATGGACGGAAACCTCGAGTGCCGCTCGCTCTTCACGGCTCGAAAGAACCGCCAGTACCCCCCCTGGTTCGGGTCCGGCTCGTACATGGAGGCCAGCTGGTCGCAGGAGATCGCGGATCTCTCCGTGGAGCTGCTCGAGCAGCTCGAGTACCGGGGAGTCGCCGGCACGGAGTTCAAGTGGGATCCTCGTGACCAGGCCTGGAAGCTGATCGAGATCAACCCGCGCCCCACCCTGTGGTTCGCGCTTCCCCCGGCGGCCGGCGTCGACGTGATCTGGGATGCCTACAGCGATCTCGTCGGTCGGCCGAATCCCGTCCATGTGAACCGCCAGGACGATCGCGTGCGCTGGCAGCTGCTCGTTCGCGACCTGGTCTCGGCCCGGTACTTCAAGCGCCGCGGAGACCTCTCGTGGGGCGAGCTCCTGCGCACCGCCGTGGATCCGCGGCGCAAGACCTACGCGATCCTGTCGTTGCGAGATCCGGGAACACTGCTGGCCTATCCTCGGAACACGCTCTGGAAGTACCGGAAGGCCCGTGGAGCTGGAGCCGGATGAGCGACGGCGTGCACAACATGATGACTGTGGACGTCGAGGACTGGTTCCACATCCTCGACTCCGAGGAGGCCCCGGGCCGGGAGCGCTGGCCCGATCTGGAGGACCGCGCGGCAGCGAATACGGACCGGTTGCTGCAGCTCTTCGCGGAAGCCGGGGTGAAGGCGACCTTCTTCGTGGTGGGCTGGATCGCCTGGCAGGCGCCGGACGTGGTGCGCCGCATCGCCAGCGCCGGCCACGAGCTCGGCTCCCACTCCTTCTGGCACGAGATCCTCCAGAACCACGACCGCCAGTCGCTGGCCCGCGACGTGGAGCGCTCGAGGAAGCTCCTCGAAGACCTGACCGGCGCACCCGTGCGTGGCTTCCGAGCCCCCGGCGCCTCCCTGACCGAGGCCACGGCCTGGGCCTTCGACGTGCTGTGCGAGCAGGGCTTCGCCTACGACGCCTCGATCTGCCCCGGGATCTCCAGCCACGGGGGCTTCGATTCCCCCTACCCGGGACCCCACCGGGTGCGCTGCGACAGCGGAGAGCTGGTGGAGATCCCGAGCTCGACCCTCGCCGTCGGGGGGCGTCGCATTCCGTACGCGGGAGGTGGCTATCTGCGCCTGTTTCCCTACTGGCTGATCCGATCGGCGCTGCGCCGGGACAACCGGGTCGGCCGGCCGGCCAACATCTACCTGCATCCGCGCGAGATCGATCCGGGCCAGCCGCGCATGGCGCTTCCCATCGCGCGCAGGTTCAAGTACTACGTGGGCCTGCGCGGAGCCGAGCGCAAGGTGCGCCGGCTTCTCCGCGACTTCCGCTTCTCACCGTGCTGGGACTGGATCGAGGCGAACCGCTCGTGCCTCGGGGGCGTGCTGGACGTCTCCTCCGTCGTCGCCGCCCATCCGCCGCGACCCGAGCCTTCGCGGGTGCCCCCCCCGCCGCCGCAGGAGGCCTTCTCGGGCGCCGCGGGCGTCTGAGGCTCCTCGCGGGCCGGCGCCGCGGGCGTCTGAGGCTCCTCGCGGGCCGGTGAAGCGCCGCTCAGTCCAGGGGGAGCAGGGCTTCGTAGTCGGCCGTATCGTGCGCCGCGAGGAGTTCGACTCCTCTCACGCGGCGACCCGCGGCCGGCGCTGACAGGCCCGCCGGAATCTCGACGGACGCGGCCCGGTAGCGGTGCCTGGAGCGGAGCCTCAGCCCGCCGGGCTCCGCTTCGCCGCGGATCCCGTCGCCTCGCTCGGCCCGGACCACCAGCTCCCAACACGCGTCGCGGTCGTCCACGCGGAACTCGAGGGGTGCGGGATCGACGGGAAGCGGGCGGCTCGGCCACCGGCTGCCGTCGCGTTCGATCCACGCGCTCCGGATCTTCCCGTGAAGCCACGCGGGGGGAAGGACGTCGACGATCCGGGCGCGATCCGGCGACACGGGGATGTCCCGTCCGACCAAGCGGATCGTGTAGCGGTAGAGATCGTCCTCGTCGGAGTCGGTTCCGATGACGACGATCTCTTCGTCGCGCCACGCCAGCAGGCGAGGAGTGTATCGGTCCCACCACGCGAGTACGGCGTCGCGCACCCGGGAGGTGCGGACTCGGGAATGGGCGCTCGCAACGTGGGCGAGGTGTCCCCGGATCGTGGTCCAGTCCCCGTAATCGGGATCCAGCGAGTCCCACTGCCGTCCCATGCGCATGTTGATGAACTTGTCGTGGGTCATCGAGCACACGATGTGCACACCCGGCGCGATCTCGTCGCCCCGCTGCAGCTCCGCGACGCGGTGGTCCACGTAGGCATTCAGGACGTCGAGGTCCGACAGGAAGTCGGCCTCCACGTTGTACTCGGGGCGTACTTCGAGGGTGCGGATCGTCTCCGGGGAGGATGCGGCCGTCCGGGGATCGCTCGACACCGGATAGACGGAGTTCTTCATCGGCCGGTGATAGAGGCGCGGCTTGGGCACGTCGCTGTCCGACAGGACACCCAGCCGCGCCAGCAGCGCGAGGGAGCGACTCTTCTCGGCGGGGTCGTCACCGAAGTCGAAGGAGCCCGCGCGGAACATCGCGACGCGGAAGCGCGGATCTCCCAGGCGGCCGAGAGCTTCGAGCGTTCCGATCGCGCGCCAGGTCGCCCAGGCCCGGGACTGCTCCACGCTCGCGTCTCCCAGGTAGGGGAAGGCGCGGCTCCAGAACGAGCGCTCCGGGATGGTCTTCTCGAGGAAGTCGGCCGGCGTGGTCACGCGATCCGCGTCCGGATCGAAGTCGTGGCAGAAGACGGCCGTTCCGGGATCGTGAAACGCGTGGCAATGGAGCCCGAGATCGTTTCCCGCGGCCACCGAGTCCGTGAGGTGGGCGTGCGCATCGTCGGACAGCGCCTGCCAGGCCGATCCGCTCGACCTCGCGGCGGCCCAGGGCAGCAGATGCAGGGAGCCGATGTCCACCATGTGGGTCCAGGACACTCCCTCGGCGTTGGCGAGCTGCTCGGCGAGGACCGACTTGTCGACGAGCGTGGTGCGTGCCGCCTCTGCTTCGGTGTACTCGCGCTCGTCGTAGAGCTCGTGATCCTCGGTGACGACGTAGTGGATCTCGCCGGGCTCCTCGTCGGGAACCTCGAAGTCGAGATGCGCGCGCACGATGCGCTCGCCGCTGCACAGAGCGAGGTGGAGCCGCCAGGGGCGATCGCGGTTCACCGCATCGGGTCGCACTGCGCGGACCTCGAGCGCGATCCGGTGCGTTCCCGGATCCAGCGCGAGGCGACCGGCGGGCTCGCAGAGAAGACCCGCGCCGAAGGGCTCGACGATCCAGAGCGCCGCGACGCCGCCTTCGACCACCGCGTCGATCTCGACGCGGGCGGAGAGTCCCTTGCGGAGGCGTCGCGTCCGCTCGCCAGCGGCCGAGAGCTTCAGTCCGCTGCCAGCGGCCGGGAGCTTCAGTCCGCCGGCGGCGGCCGGGAGGTCGGGTCCGCCGGCGTACGTCTCTGCCGGGGGCTCGAGCCGCGCCAACGCGGCGTCGTCTCCGGGCTGCAGCAGCAGGGCGCGGAGGAACGCGTCGCGCGATGCGGCGGGATCGGTGCTCCCGAGGAGGTCGCCCAGGGCGATCCAGCCCGCCGCGTTGCTCGGGTCGATCGCCAGCGACCGCTCCAGCGC
>JANQFA010000155.1 GCA_028278065.1 Myxococcota bacterium | reverse complement strand
TCGAAGCGCGCCAGTCGGTTGCCGATGGCCAGCGTCACCCAGAGCGAGCCGTCGGGCGCCACCTGGACCGAGTGCGGCCCCACGTGGGCGCCGGAGTTGGACGGCGTCTTGTTGTCGCGCCCGCTTCCGAACATCCCGCCGAGGGGCAGGCCGGCGTCCGGGAACCTCCAGGACTCGCGGACGGTCTCGCCGTCCCGGACGTCGAGCCGGTAGAGCCGGTCCTGGGCCATGTCCACCGAGTACACCCGGCCGTCCGGGTGCATGACGATGTCGTGCTGCATCGAAGCCCGGTGGCCGAGCTCCCACTCGTCCACGACGGCGCGCCGCACCTCGGGCGGAGGCGGCGGCGCGAACTCCGGGGAATCGGCGTCGGCCGTCAGGGCGGGAACCGCGTTCTCGGGTGCGTAGGCCGTGTTGAAGATCGCCGGCAGCTCCGCCTTCAGCTCGCCGGGCAGGAAGGCCCCCATCCTTCCCATCAGGAGGAAGATCTTGTCCCACTCCTCGGGCTCGCGAATCCGGCGCGTGGCCAGGCTGCCCTGCTGGTGGCAGTAGGTGCACTGGCGCACGAAGACCTCGCGCTGGTGGTCGTCCTCGATCCGCTGCAGGACGAGGTCGTACCAGCGATTGGCCGGAAGCTGCGCGGCCAGTGCGGCGGGATCGGTTTCGGGGTGGAGGACGGCGTCCAGCCGCCCGGCCGCCCTCCCCTCGAGCACGGCGTCCTTCCAGCCGATGCGCCGCACCCGCACCCGCAGGTCCGTCTCCGGCACGCCCTCCACCCGATAGGCCCCGTCATCGGCGCTGAAGACCGAGCGTGCCTCGAGGGGCTCGCCGTGGGACACGGTGACCGTGGCCCCCGCCACCGGATCGCCGTCCGCGCTCCGCACGAAGCCCGCGAGCGAGGCCGCATGCGCGAGCCCGGCGGGTGCGGATAGAATCGCGAGCCCGAGACCAACGGCGAGGATCCGCATGGTTCGAGATGCTACCGCAGCGCTGCTTCTGGCGGGTGTGCTGGGCTGCGCGACCGGAGGCGCGGGTCCAGACGCGCTGCCCACCGACGACGCGCCCGACGGCGTCCGGATCCGGCTCCTCTTCCGCGAGGATGCGGACCTCGATCTCCACGTCACCGATCCGCTGCAGGAGACCGTCTACTTCGCCAACGACACATCGGCCTCCGGCGGCCGGCTCCTCTCGGACATGCGCTGCGACAGCGAGGGCCCGCGCCTCGAGGAGATCACCTGGGAGGAGCCGCCTCCCGGCCGCTACCGGGTCGGCATCGACTACCCGATCCGCTGCACCAGGACGTCCGCGCCCGCGCCGTTCGTCCTGGAGATCTGGGCCGACGGCATCCGCCACGAACGCCGCGGCGCCCTCTCCTTCGGGCGCTTCGAGCCCGTGGTCTACGAGTTCGACGTGCGGAGCGGCGCCGACGCCGACGAGTAGGCGCGCAGCCGGCCGGGGAACGCGCGGGTCAGCCCCCGGCGCTGGGCCGGGCGGAGGCGGCTCGGTCAGCCCCCGGCGCTGGGCCGGGCGGAGGCGGCTCGGTCAGCCCCCGGCGCTGGGCCGGGCGGAGACGGCTCGGTCAGCCCCCGGCGCTGGGCCGGGCGGAGACGGCTCGGTCAGGCCCCCGCGCTGGGCCGGGCGGAGACGGCTTGGTACCAGCGCGCCAGGCTCTTGTGGTCGTCGCCCGGGAGCATCTTGAGGATGCGGCCGAAGAAGTCGAGGCCGCACTGCGCCGTGATGTCGGCGATCGTATAGGTCGCTCCGCTGATGAACTCGTTGCCCTCGAGCTGTCGATCGAGCAGATCGAAGCCCTTCGCCACGGCCTTCTTGTTGAGCTCGCCCCACTCGGCCACCTGCGGGATGCGCCCCTTGAAGAAGTCGTGGGTGTTCCGGAAGACCTGGGCGAAAGGTATGAAGAGGTTGAACTCGACGTGACGGTCCCACATCGCCACGCGCGCCCTGTCCAGCGGGTCCGTCCCGAAGAGGGGCGGCTCGGGATGCAGCTCCTCGAAGTAGCGGCAGATCGCCGTGGACTCGGCGATCACCGTACCGTCGTCGAGCTCGAGGATGGGAACCTGACCCAGCGGGTTCCTGGCCAGGTAGGCCTCCGCCTTGTGCTCGCCCTTGGGGATCGAGACGTCCTCGACGGGCACCTCGATACCCTTCTCGGCGAGGAAGATCTTCACGCGCCGGGGGTTCGGCGCACCTGCACTGTCGTAGAGCTTCACGGGGGCCTCCTGGTGTGGGAGGCCCAGTCTAGGTCAGGCCGGTCTAGAAGGGCGAGCCGTACATGTAGCGGGCCACCCTGGCGGCGATCTTGGCCAGCTTGGCGGCGACGACGATGGTCTTCTCCAGGGTGCTGGGCCCCTCGTACTCGGGGCAGAGCTGCTCCTTGCGCGCCTTGAGGCGATCCACGTGCGCTTCGAGGATCGACTCGGCGCGCTCGTCGTCGCGGTCCTTGGCGTCGTCGAGCTGGGCCTCGTAGCGCGCGATCTGCTTCGGAAGGCGATTGCAGGGCGCGTCGTCGTCCTTGCCGCGCTTCTCCTCGACGACCACCTCCTTGTCCTCGAGATCCTCGGTGGTCCCGCCGGGCGGCTCCTCGCCGGCCCGATGTCCCTCGGGCCGGCCCCAGAAGAGGGGGTTGCGCCCGTCGTCGCCCTCGGAGTCGTCGGTCGCCTCGCCGGCGCTGGGCTCGGCATCGGAGAGCGCCGCGAGGGGCTCGACGCTCCCCTCGGCCTCTCCGTCCTCGACGGGCTGCCCGCCCGCGAGCACCAGGACGGCGTCGTCACCGCCCGCCCACCAGAGATCGTCGGCGGGATCCTCGGGAACGGCCTCGGCCGCGTCTGCGAGGGCGGCCGGACCGGGCTCCGCGTCGGCGACCTCCTCCTCCGGATAGTCGGCCGCGGCCCACCAGGGAAGCGCCTCGCCCGCGTCGTCGGCCTCGGCCCATGCGGCGCCCGGGGCCGCCAGCGCGAACAGCGCCAGCACGATCAGGAGATGCCGTTGCATGCCTGTCCCTCCGGGACCCGTATCGGCGCCCCGGGCGCACAGCTTGAACCGCGAATTCGCGCTTTTCTTCCAGCAGGTTACGAGGGACGGCTGCCGCTGGATGTGATGCCGCTCACGCGGCGGCGACGGCTCCGGCGGCGCGGTGGGAGAGCGCCATCGCGGTGAACATGGGGTTCACCGCGGAGGAGCGCGGGAAGATCCCGGTGTCGACGATCCAGAGGCCGTCGACGTCGTGGCAGCGCCCCAGCGGATCCACGACGCCCCGGCGCGGATCGCCGTGCATGCGCGTGGTGCAGAACGCGTGGGTGCTGGCCAGCGGGAACTGGCCGGCCTTCATCTCGCCCCGAAAGACCTCCAGGTCCTCCTCCCCGTGCAGCTCCTCCGCGACGCCGTGGAGGCCCGGCACCAGCGTATGGGCCCCCGCCGCGAGGAAGACCTTGCACAGCTCGAGCGCCGCGTGCTGGAGGATCGGTACGTCACGGGAATCGAAGCGGTAGGACAGGGACGGGTCGAGTCCACGCCAGCGCGCGCGCACTCTGCCCTTCGAGTGCTTGCCGCTGACGATCGCGTCCCACACGGCCGCGTGGGTCATCGACGCGATGTGGCGCTTGAAGTCGAGACCCATGCCCGGGAGACGCACGGCGGTGACTCCGGGCGGCGCCCAGAGCACCTCCATCTTGAAGCCGTCGCGCAGGAACTGGAGGGACTGGTAGCCCTGGGTCGCGCCGAAACGCGGGTGCGTCGGCTCGGAGAAGATCCCCATCACGGCGACACCGGGATGGAACTGGAGGTTCTCGCCGACCTGCCCCGAGCCGTTGGCCAGGTTTCCGCTCTTCTGAAGCAGCACCGGCGTGGCCATGCAGCCGGCGGCCAGGACCACCTGGCGCGCGTCGACGCGCACCCTGTGGCCGGGCTTCCCGGTGAAGGGCTCCACCACCTGTCCTTCGAGCCCGACGGCGCGGCGCCCCTCGGTGCGGATGCGCTGAACCTGCACCGAGGTCAGGACGCGCGCGCCCGCGCGAATCGCCGCCGGCACGTAGCTGACGTCCATCGAGCGCTTGGCCCTCGCGCGGCAGCCGGTGAAGCACTCGCCGCTGCCCACGCAGCCCCGGACGTTGCGCTCGACCGGCTCGCTCGAGTAGCCGAGGGCCTCGCAGCCACGGGCGAAGAGCTCGTTGCGGGGCCCCCAGACCTCCTCGGGCGTCGGGGCGATGCCCAGGAACTCGGCCACCGCGTCGAAGTGGGGAGTGAGGTCCGCGAGCGAGGTGGCCTCGAGCTCGTAGTTGGTGCACCAGTCGTCGAAGACGAAGTCCATCGGCCGCACGCACATCGCCGAGTTGACCAGCGAGCCACCGCCGAGACAAATCGCCTGCATGGTGGGCATGATCGTCCCGCTGGTGGTGCGCAGGCCGGCCTCGCGCATCAGGCGCGTCATCGAGAGGCTGCCGTCGAGGACGAACTCTTCCGGAACGACGGGAGGCCCCTCTTCCAGGAGCACCACCTTCTTCCCCGCGGCAGCCAGCTCGTATGCCACGACGGCGCCGGCCGGTCCGGACCCCACCACGGCCACGTCCGCCTCCTCGCTGAAGTCCCGCTGGTACTCCGCGAAGACGCGAACCTCACCCTCGCCCTCCCAGGAGACGCTCATCGCGGCGCCGTCCGGAAGTCGGGATGCACGGGTGCGTCGGCGCCCAGCACGGGCGCGGGGTCGGGTGCCAGCTCGGTGTGCAGGACCCCGTCGCGCGCGCGTCCGACCGGCGGATAGAGGAGGTCGGCCTCGATCACCGGCGTCGGGATGTCCATCGGGGAGAGCTCCAGCCGCTGCAGCACCGCCGGGCAGCCGAAGTAGCCCATGGTGAGGAGCGAGCGCAGCGCCATGAAGACCGTGCGCCGCGCGTTGCTGGGGCTGGTCCGCCAACCCTCGAGCGCTGCCTGCCGCTGGGTCTGCGACAGCGCCGAGAAACGCCGCCGCCCGCCCCTGCCCGGCGCGCCGAAGAACAGCGTGACGTGCTCCATCAGGAAGAAGAGCGAGCGCATCAGGAGCCGCTGCCGGGGCGGAACCGCGGCGAGGTACCCGTCGATGTACTGCGGGATGCCCGCCTCGATGCCGGACTCCGGGATCTCGCCGCCCGGCGGGAACATCGCCTCGGAGGCGGCTGCCACGAAGGCTGCCTCGCGCGGCGCGAGGGTGCCGAGGGACGAAGCCGGATAGCCCGCGAGGACGCGGCGCAGGACCCAGACAGCGACGGCGACGAGCGCCGCACAGGCCAGCCAGCCGCTCACTGCGGCCCGACTCCCTGCCAGGCCCGGCGCTCCGCGTCGAAGGGCGCCGAGCGCAGGTGCGGCTCCTCGCCCAGCACCCAGGTGTGGCGATCGGTCGTGTCGTAGGCGGGCCAGCCTTCCGGCGCGCCGCCCCGGGCGAACGCGATCCAGGCGTCCTGCATGAGCTCGGAGAGGGCGCGCACGGTCTCGCCCTCGCCCACGAACCGGGCCATGGGCTCCCGATCGACGCCCCCGAACACGAACGGCACGTCCAGCGCGTGGCAGGAGCCGAGGATCCCGCCGAAGGCGGGCGAGGCCCAGGTGAAGAGATAGGCGTGCACATCCGCTGCGTGGGGCGCCTGGGCCTCGAGGAGCTCGATGCAGGGCACGCGAAAGAGCCGATCGCCCTCGATCGCGAACCAGAGCTCCCTGGGCGAGGTGTCCTCGCGTCCTTTGCGCGCGCTGCGGTAGGCATCGACGATGCGGTCGCCGTGACCGGGGATCAGGTGGTTGCAGCGGCGGCGCAGGCGCTCCTCGTCCAGCTCGTTCAGCTTGCGGTCGGTGAGGGACCACAGCTTGTACTCGTCGAGATTGGTGCCCGCGATGACCCGGACCCCCGCTGCGGAACCGCGGCGGATGGCGCGGAGCGGCGCCTCCGGAAGCACCCGACCGTCGGCGTAGGGCTGGAACTTGAGCTGGCGCAGGTCCGGCATGGGTGTCTCGAGGATCGACTTCTGCACGTCGAGCAGACGCTCGACCGGTGCGTCGCGCAGGGCGCGCGTCTCGGAGCGGGTCAGGCCGAGCCCCTCGAGGACCGCCGCCGAGATCTGCTCGGCCGCATCGTCGTCGTGCACGTTGTGGGCGGCGCCGCTCTGCAGGATGGCTGCATGGAAGAGCCCGCGTGCAGCCGGGCAGCCGAGCAGCACCCCCACGCTCATGGCCCCCGCCGACTCCCCGAAGAGCGTGACGTTGCCCGGATCGCCGCCGAAGGCGGCGGCGTTGGCGCTGACCCACTCGAGAGCGGCGATCTGGTCCTGCAGACCGAAGTTCCCGGCGCTGCCGCCCTCCTCCGCGGCGAACGCCTCGAGCGGCAGCCAGCCGAGGATGCCGAGTCGATAGGTGACGCTCACGACGACGACATCACCGCGCCGCGCGATACGCGAGCCGTCGTAGATCTCCTGGGAGCCCGCGCCCGAAGTGAAGCCCCCACCGTGGAGCCAGACCATCACCGGGCGGCGCGCGTCGTCGGCACCCGGCGTGTAGACCTCGAGGCGCAGGCAGTCCTCGTCCCAGGTCTCGGTCCCGGCCCCCATGATGCGCGAGAGCGGCGAGGGGATCTGAGGCGCCGCAGGCCCCGGCCGTGTGGCATCGCGCACGCCGCTCCACGACTCCACGGGCGCCGGGGGCCGGAAGCGCAGGGCCCCGGTCGGCGGTGCCGCGTACGGGATTCCCCGGAAGACGTGGACGCCATCGCGGATCGCACCGCGCAGGCGCCCGCTGCGGGTCTCGACCTCGCTCGCCTGCATCAGGAGAACTCCCTCTCGTCCCACCAGGGAAAGAAGTCGGGCAGGTCTCGGCTCGGCCGCATCGGGAAGCTCGCCGGGCGCTTCTCCAGGAAGCTCGACACGCCTTCCTTCACGTCGTCCGACGCGCCCATGAAATCGATGGCCCGCGAGTCCAGCTTGTGGGCCTCCATGGGGTGATCCGCGCCGAGCATCTTCCAGAGGAGCTGCCGCGAGAGCACCATCGAGATGGCGCTGGTGTTCTCGGCGCACTCCCGGGCGATCTCCCGTGCCGCGGGAAGCAGCTCTTCCGGAGGCAGCACACGGGAGACGAGGCCCCCGGCCAGCGCGTCCTGTGCCGGAAAGACGCGACCGCTCATCACCCACTCCATGGCACGGTTGATCCCCACCACGCGCGGCAGGAACCAGCTGCTGCACGCCTCGGGCACGAGTCCCCGGCGTGCGAACACGAAGCCGAAGCGCGCGCTCTCGCTGGCCAGGCGCACGTCCATGGGCAAGGTCATGGTGGCGCCCACGCCGACGGCCGGACCGTTGATCGCGGCGATGACCGGCTTGGTCAGGTCGTAGAGGCGCAGGGCCACCTGGCCGCCGCCGTCCCGGGGAATCCCCCGGCGGCCCTCGGGTGTCTTGAACGTCTCTCCACCGCCCCCCAGATCGGCACCCGCGCAGAAGCCGCGCCCGGCCCCGGTCACCACCACGGCCCGCACGTCGTCGGCGGCGTCGATCTCGTCGCAGACGGCCAGCAGATCCCGCATCATCTGCTCGGTGAACGCGTTGAGGCGGTCCGGACGGTTGAGGGTGACGGTGAGAATCGAGTCGGACAGCTCGGTCAGGAGGGTCTCATAGGGCATCGCGGGAGCATAGCGACGCTACTCGCCGGGAGCGTTGGGCAGCGTCTTTCCCAGGCTGACCCGGTCTTCGACCGCGTAGCCGAGAGCACGGTAGAAGGCGACGACCTCCGCGTTGTCGCCGACGACCTGCAGGTTCAGCTTGGGGCAGCCGGCGGCATCGAGGTCGCGCTCGAGGCGCTGCATGAGGGCTGCGCCGATCCCGCTGCGCCGCTCCGCGGGCGCGACCGCGAGACGGTGCACCCAGCCCCGGTGGCCGTCGTAGCCGCCCATGGCGGTTCCGACGACGCGCCCGTCGCGCTCGGCCACCAGGAAGAAGTCGGGCTGGCTCTCCCGCTTGCGGCGCGCATCGAGGCGCGGGTCGTTGCGGGGAGGGTATCCGGGGAAGACCTCCTCCCAGAGCAGCACCACCGCATCCTCGTCGTCGTCCCTGTAGGGCCGGACCCGGGCATCGCCCACCCTAGCCGTCTCCTGCGCGCGCGACCGTGAGCCCCACCTCCTGTCCGTGGGACACCTCGAGGGTGTGGCCGTCCGGATCGCGGATGAAGGCCCAGTACCCGACGGGGGGGCCGTAGTCGAGGGGGCCGGCGGCCAGGCAGTCCTCGTCGCGGGCACACGCACACAGCCGATCGACCTCCTCGCGGCTCGCGCACGCCACGCCCAGGTGGGCGAAGGGCAGCAGCGGATGCTCCACCGCCTCCACGCGGATCAGCACGATCACGAAGGGCCGCGTCTTGTCCGAGAGCCAGACCACTCCTTCGCGGCGG
>JANQFA010000152.1 GCA_028278065.1 Myxococcota bacterium | reverse complement strand
CCAGCTTCACCGCAGCGACCGGATCGAGCTCCGGACTCGGTGCGACGTCGCGAAGGAGATAGAGGGCGTCCAGCGACGCCACGATCCCGGTCACGATCCGCCGAGCCTCCGGCGCAGCAGGTCGGCGAGCTCCTGGGCCGTCGCCTTCACCCGGTCTTCGTTCTCGCCCTCCACCATCACCCGTGCCTTGTTCTCGGTGCCGCTGTAGCGGAGCAGGATGCGGCCCCGGCCCGCCATCTCCTGCTCCAGCTTGCTCACCGCGTCGGATACCTCCGGGATCTCCTCGAAGGGCCTCTTCTCGGCCACCGGGACGTTGATCAGCGTCTGCGGGAAGCGCTCGAAGCCCGCCACCAGCTCGGACAGCGGGCGCCCCGTCCGCTTCATGATCGCCAGGGTCTGGAGCGCCGTGATGAGGCCGTCCCCGGTGGTGTTGTGATCCAGGAAGATCATGTGCCCCGACTGCTCGCCGCCGAGGTTGAAGCCGCCGGCGCGCATCGCTTCCACCACGTAGCGGTCACCCACCTGGGTGCGCACCAGACCCACGCCCTGGGCCTCCAGCGCCTTCTCGAGGCCGATGTTGCTCATCACCGTGGCCACCACCGCGCCGCCCCGCAGCCCTCCCCGATCGACCAGGTCGCCGGCGCAGAGCGCCAGCAGAGCGTCGCCGTCCACGACCTCGCCGTTCTCGCA
This sequence comes from Myxococcota bacterium, assembly GCA_028278065.1. Classification (GTDB taxonomy): domain Bacteria; phylum Myxococcota_A; class UBA9160; order UBA9160; family JAFDET01; genus JAFDET01. Next base: position 30,034 of record JANQFA010000152.1, on the reverse strand, counting down.
GACGAGGATGCAGCGGTCCGCATCGCCGTCCAGGGCGATGCCCAGATCGGCGCGCACCTCGCGCACCCGCGCCACGGTGTGCTCCACGTAGAGGGAGCCCACGCCGTCGTTGATGTTGCGTCCGTTGGGCTCGACGCCGAGCGCGAAGACCTCCGCGCCCAGCTCCGAGAGCACGGTGGGGCCCACCTTGTAGGCGGCGCCGTGGGCGCAGTCGAGGACGACACGGAGACCATCGAGGGTGTACTCCATCGGGAAGGTCTTCTTCAGGAACACCACGTAGCGACCCTGGGCGTCGTCGATACGGTGCGCCGTTCCGACGCGGTCCGGGTCGGCAGAGAAGTCGGACAGGGAGTCCCCGAAGACCAGATCCTCGAGCTGCCCCTCGATCGCATCCGCCAGCTTGAAGCCGTCCCGCGAGAAGAACTTGATGCCGTTGTCCTCGTACGGGTTGTGGCTGGCCGAGATCATGACGCCGGCGTCGCAGCGCATGTCGGCGGTCAGGAAGGCCATGCCCGGCGTGGGCATGGGCCCGACGAGAAGCACCTCGCCGCCGGTGGCGCAGATACCGGCCGCCATCGCGTTCTCGAACAGATAGCCCGAGAGACGCGTGTCCTTGCCGATGATGATCCGATGGTGCTCGGGCCCGTTCCCGCCCCGGAAGACGTGCGCGATCGCCTGCCCCAGGGCCAGCGCGGTCTCGGCCGTCATCGGGTGGCGATTCGCCGTCCCGCGCACTCCGTCGGTGCCGAAGAGCTTCCGCTTCATCCCTGCAAGTTCTCCTCGGGGGTCTCTTCGACGGGCTCCGCCTCGATCATGATCTGGACGCGGACGTTGCCGGGCTCGTCCACCCAGACGTGCTGGCCGCCCAGATTGAGCCCCACCTCCCGCTCCACCGGCCCATCCAGCCCGGTGACGTCGACCGCCTCGGTGACCGCCTCGTTGAGGCGCAGTACCTGCCGCCGGGCTCCGGTGACCCGCACCTTGGGAGGCTCGACCACCACGCTCGAGACCCGGAATCCCTCGGCCGGCTCGCCCGCCAGATCCGCACGCACCGCCATCACTTTCGACCCGCGGCGCTCGAACTTGACCTCCACGCGCGAGGGCGACCGGCTGACGACCGAGGCACCGCGGGGCGTCTCCACGGGCTCCTGGGGCACGTCGTAGTCGGCGGAGCCCGCTCGCGCGCCCGACACGTCCACCGCGTACTGGAGGCGCTCGCCCTTCAGGTTGCGCAGCGCGGCGCGGCTCCCCTGCACGCGGATGTTGATCACGTCGCTGTTCTGCTCGGTGATGACGAGATCGTCCGGGACCCCTTCGAACACCACGGGCAGGTCGAAGGGCTCCTGGATGTCCGAGGAGCCGTGCGCCACGCCCCAGAGGAGCCCCGCGATCACCAGCGAGACGAACAGATAGCCTCGCGTCGAGCTCTTGCGGCGGGCCATCAGTCGCTCCCCACCGAGCGCAGGTGGGTGCCCTCCCCCTCGGCGGCCTGGGCATCCACCACCTCCGCCGTGTCGCGGTCGCCCGCCAGGAGGTCGCGGAGCACCTCACGGAGCTGGGGCGCGTCGAGGTCCCGGGTCATCTCGCCCCCGGCTACCACCGAGATGGCCGCGGACTCCTCCGAGATCACCACCACCACCGCATCGCTGTCCTCGGTGATCCCCACCGCCGCCCGGTGCCGCGTGCCCACGCCCTCCGGCAGGTCGCTGCGCAGGGTGAGCGGAAGCACACAGCCGGCCAGGGCCAGTCGGCCGTCCTGCACCACGACGGCGCCGTCGTGGAGCGGCGAGTGCGGGAGGAAGACCGATGTCAACAGATCCTTCGAAACGGCCCCGTCGATGCGCGTCCCCGCCTCGATCAGATCGTCGAGGCGCGTCTCGCGCTCCAGCACCATCAGCGCGCCCACCCGCTTCTGCGCCAGCGTCTGCGCCGCGCGCACGATCTCCTCCAGCATCTGGGTCTCTTCGTGACGCGATACCGAAGGGAAGAAGCCGCCACCCATCCGCGCGAGGGCGCGCCGGATGTCCTGCTGGAACAGGATGATGATGATGATCACGCCCCAGGTGAAGAAGTTGTCGAGGATGAGACCGACCGTCGCGAGCTGGGCCCAGTCCGAGACGAGTCGGACCGCGATGAGCAGGAGCAGGCCGATCAGCATCTGGACTGCCCGCGTCCCGCGGATGAGGAGGAGCAGCCAGTACACCGCGAAGGTCACCGCCAGGATGTCCAGGGTGTCCCAGAACGGGTGGAAGCTGCCTGCGACGTAGGCCCACAGATTCAGGAGCTGCTGCCAGAGGTAGGGGATCACGGGGCGCTCCCCCGTGCGCCGCGCAGCGCCTCCGCCACGACCACCGTGCGCACGGCGCCGGCCACGTCGTGGACGCGCACCGCGTCCGCCCCCGCGAACACCGCGATGGCGTCGGCCGCGTGCGTGGCCGTGTCACGCTCTCCCACCGCATCTCCGGTGAGCCGGCCGAGGAAGGACTTGCGGGACGTCCCGACCAGGAGCGGCACGCCCAGCCGCGCGCGCAGCTCGCCCACATGGCCGAGCAGCGCGACGTTCTGAGCAGCGTCCTTGCCGAAGCCGATGCCGGGATCGGCAACGATCTCCTTGACGCCGGCCCGCCGGGCGCGCTCGATCGACCCCTCGAGCTCGGCGCCCACCTCGTCGACCACGTCGCGGAAGACGATCTCCTCCTGCATGGTGGCGGGCTCCCCGCGCAGGTGGCCCAGGATCACGGCGGCACCCGCCTCGGCGGCCGCCTCCAGCAGCGCCGGATCCGAGCCGCCCGAGACGTCGTTCACCACGCGCGCCCCGGCCTCCAGGCCCGCACGCGCGACCTCGCCCTTGCGGGTGTCGAGCGAGACCGTGGTTTCGCCGGCCAGGCGCGCGATCACCGGGATGACGCGAGCCAGCTCCTCGTCGGCCGGAACCGCGCGCGCTCCCGGTCGGGTCGATTCGCCTCCCACGTCCACCACGTGCGCCCCCTCGGCCACCATCTCGCGGCCACGCTCCGCGGCGTGCGCCGCGTCGGCGTAGCGACCTCCGTCCGAGAAGGAGTCCGGGGTGACGTTCAGGATCCCGACGACGGTGACGCGGTCGCGCGGGAAGATCACGCGCCGGTCCGCCTAGCCCGCGACGGGCTCGGGATCGGGAACCTTGTCTCCCGGGAACCCCTCCCTCGACTCGACATCCTCCCTGCGACGTGAGGGGGGCTCGGGATCGGCCATCGGGGGGGGCAGATCGGGCAGCGTCTCGCCGGCCAGCAGCGCCTTGAGATCCTTCGCGTCCAGGGTCTCTCGCTCCAGCAGCGCCTCGGTGATGCGGTCCAGCGTGTCGCGGTTCTCGGCGAGCAGGCTCTTGGCGTCCTCGTAGAGGTTGCCCAGCAGGGTGCTGATCTCTTCGTCGATCTCCTGCGCCTTCTGCTCGCTGTAGTCCTTCCGCATCATGAAGTCGCGGCCGAGGAACACGTCGCCTTCGTCGTCGCCGAACGACACGGGGCCGATCTTGTCGCTCATCCCGTACTTGCAGACCATGCGTCGCGCCAGATCGGTCGCCTGCTTCAGGTCGTTCTCCGCTCCGGTGGAGAACTGGTCGAGGACCAGGTCTTCGGCGGCGCGGCCGCCCATCGCGTGCTTGATCATGCCGAGGATCTGGTCACGGGTGAGGCTGTAGCGATCCTCCTCGGGCAGCGTCTGGGTCACGCCCAGCGCCATGCCGCGCGGGATGATCGTGACCTTGTGCACGGGGTCGGAGTCGGGCGTCAGGAGCGCCACCAGCGCGTGGCCCGCCTCGTGGAAGGCGGTGGCGCGCTTGTCCTCGTCGCTCATGATCATGCTCTTGCGCTCGGCACCGAGCAGGACCTTGTCCTTGGCGTGCTCGAAGTCGAGCATCGCCACCTTGGGCGCGTCGCGCCGGGCCGCCTGCAGCGCGGCCTCGTTCACCAGGTTCTGGAGATCGGCTCCGACGAACCCCGGCGTCCCCTTGGCCACGGTCTCCAGGTCCACGTCGTCCGAGAGCGGCACGCGCCGGGTGTGCACCTTGAGAATGGCGAAGCGGCCACGCAGATCGGGGCGCGGCACCACCACGCGGCGGTCGAAGCGGCCGGGACGCAGCAGCGCAGGATCGAGCACGTCCGGCCGGTTGGTCGCCGCGATGAGGATCACGCCCTCGTTGGACTCGAAGCCGTCCATCTCGACCAGGAGCTGGTTCAGCGTCTGCTCGCGCTCGTCGTGGCCACCGCCGAGGCCGGCCCCGCGGTGGCGGCCCACGGCGTCGATCTCGTCGATGAAGATGATGCAGGGCGCGTTCTTCTTGCCCTGCAGGAAGAGGTCGCGCACGCGCGAGGCGCCCACACCCACGAACATCTCCACGAAGTCGGAGCCCGAGATCGAGAAGAAGGGAACGCCCGCCTCGCCGGCCACGGCACGGGCCAGGAGCGTCTTCCCGGTACCGGGGGGACCCACGAGCAGCACGCCCTTGGGGATGCGGCCCCCGAGCCGGGTGAACTTCTTGGGCTCGCGCAGGAACGCGATGATCTCTTCCAGCTCGTACTTCGACTCCTCGACCCCGGCCACGTCCTCGAAGGTGATGCGCTGGGTGTTCTCGGAGAGGAGCCGGGCCTTGGACTTCCCGAAGCTCATCGCCTTGCCGCCGCCCGCCTGCATCTGACGCAGGAAGAAGACCCAGAGCCCGATCAGGATGAGGAAGGGCAGCCAGTAGATGAACATCGTCTGCCAGATGGGCGAGTCCTGGGGCGGCTGGGCCGTGATCTCGACCTCCTGCGCCTCCAGCGCGTCGAGGAGCTCCTGGGTGATCCCCGGGGCGTAGCTGGCGAACTGCTCCCCATTGGTGTCGAGGCCGGTGATGTGGCCCTCCTCGATGGTGACCGAGGCCAGCTCACCCGCCTCGAGGCGGTTCATGAACTGGGTGTAGGTAATCTCCTGCGGCGCGGGCTGGCCCTGACGCAGCATGGCGATCACCACGAGGATCATCAGGAAGAGGACGACCCACATCGCGGCGCTACGGTAGAAGTGCTGATTCATCGCCTGGTTACCGGGAGCTTAGCACGCAGCTGGAAGCTCTCCCCCTCACGGGCCAGCTCCAGGTCTCCCGGAAGCTGGATCGCTGTTCCGGCCCTTCCCTCGCGCAGGAACCGGACCATGCGCTCGAGATGCGGCCGTGTCACGTCCCGGGCCGCCCCGCGGCGCCGCAGCGCCTCCCTCGCCAGGCGCAGCGCCAGCGGCGTGGGTAGAGCGTCCCAGTCCTTTCCTTCGATGACGAGAACCCCTCCGAAATTCGAGAATCGCGATCGGGCCTCTCGCTCCACCAGGGCGTCGACCCAGGCACGATCCTCTGCCTGTGCTTCGGCAAGATCACCCAGTGCTTTGAGCAACTTCGGGTTGAAATCTGCGGCCAGCTGAGGGAGCAGGCGGCGCACCCGGTTGCGCGTGTAGGCCGGGCTCTCGTTGCTGGCGTCTTCGCGCCAGCGCAGGCCCCGGGCGGACGCCCATGCCTCGATCTCGTGTCGCGTGACCCGCAGGAGCGGCCGCACGATTCGCCCGGAGCGCGGCGGGATCCCCGCCAGCCCGTCGGGCCCCGTACCGCGCAGGAGGCGCAGCAGCACGGTCTCGGCCTGGTCGTCGGCGTTGTGCGCCGTGGCCACGAGCGCGACGCGCTCCGCGTCGGCCATGCGTGCGAGGGCGTCGTAGCGGAGCCTGCGGGCCGCCTCCTGGAGCGTCGGACGCGCGCGGCTCGAATGGCCGCTGCGCAGGGCGTCGGGATCCACGCGCGCCACCCGGATCTCGAGCCCACGGCTTGCGGCCAGCTCTCGCAGGAAGGCCTCGTCGGCCTCGGACGCCTGTCCGCGCAAGCCGTGATTCACGTGCCCGATCAGGCTGTTCCATCCCAGCTCTTCGAGCACGTCCAGAAGGACGGTCGAGTCGATCCCGCCGGAGCAGGCCACCAGGATGCGACCCTTCTCCGCCCTCTGGGCGCGGAGCATCTCGGAGACGGCGCGGGTTACCATGCGGCGAACGTACATGGCCGCACGCAAGACGCGAAGGAAGAAGGTGGACCCGGCCTCGCGCGGACTCTCCGCCGCCGAGGTGGCCGCCGAGAGCCCCCCGGCCGAGGTGGCCGAGCTGGCGGCGGCGGTCGAGGCCGCCGGCGGCCGGGTGCTGGCCACGTACCGCGATCCCTGGGGCGGAAAATGGCTGGCGCTCGCGGCCCTGCCCGTCGACCAGGTCGAGCCGACCCCGTTTCAGCGCGACCTCTCCGACGCCCATGTGAAGAAGCTCGAGGCCGTGATCGAGAAGCTCGAGACCTTCCTCGATCCCGTGATCGCCGTACCCGCACGTGGGGCGGAAGGCACCTTCTGGACGCCGAACGGCCACCACCGCCTCTCCGCCCTGCGCCGCCTGGGCGCCCGCACGGTGACGGTCCTGCTCTCCCCCGACCCGGCCCTGGCCTATCGCATCCTGGCCCTCAACACCGAGAAGGCGCACAACCTGAAGGAGCGCGCCCTCGAGGTGGTGCGCATGGCGCGGGGCCTGGCCGAGGCGGATCCGGAGAGCCCCGAGTCGGCCTTCTCGCTCGAGCTGGAGGACGCCTCGCTGATCACGCTCGGCTTCGCCTACGAGGACCGCGCGCGCTTCGCCGGAGGCGCCTACGGGCCGTCGCTCCGGGCCAGCGACGGCTTCATGGAAGCCCCGCTGGCCGAGACGCTCCTCGTGCGCGGCGCCCGCGCCGAGCGGCTCCTGGAGATCGACGACCGCGTCACCGAGATCATCGCGGGCCTGAAGGAGCGCGGCTTCGACAGCCCGTACCTGCGCAACTTCGTGGTGGCGCGCATCCGGCCCTTCGTCCGACGCGGCAAGGCGGCACCGGAGCCCGACGCCCTCCCCGACCACATGGCCGAGAAGGCCGCCGCCTTCGACGTGGGCAAGGTCAAGGCCGACCAGGTCGCGAAGACGGCCGGCGGCGCCGAGTAGACCGGAGCGGCCGGCCGGGGAATCCCTGGAGCCTCGCTAGCGGACCGCGCTGGCGGTGCCGATCAGCACGCGGGTCTCGGGGTCCTTCTCGACCCAGACGTCGCAGTGGACGCGGGTCCGGGTGCCCTCCGGCACCTCTTCCCGGACCTTCGCGTGGGCGCTGACGGTCTCGTCCACCCAGACCACGTTGGTCAGCTTGACCGACATCCGGCCGCCCTCGAGCCAGCCCATTCCGAAGTGGTCGCCCATCACCTTGGAGACGAAGCAGGTGGTCATCATCCCCTGGACCACGATGGTGGGGAAGCCCAGCTTCTTGGCCTGCTCGCGGTCGGTGTGGTAGTTGGCGCCCGGCCCCGAGAACATCCAGCAACGGCGCTCGTCCACCGTGCGCGTGATGGACGGCAGATCCTCGCCGGCGGCCGTGGGGAAGGCGGGCCGAGGCGCCTTCTTCTTGGCCGTGGCCTCGTCCACCACGAAGCCCCCTCCGGCCGAGTCCTGCTTCGGCGGCAGGAACGACTGGTGGGTGCGCCCTCGGACGAGCAGGCGACCGTCCTCTCCGAGGAGGTCCGTCTCGTTCACCACGTAGTCCCGGCCGCGCTTCGTGTAGCGCTCCACGATGGTGGAGCGGGTGGTGACCGTCGAGCCCACCGGGATCGGAGCGAAGAGCTCCCAGTCCTGCTGTGCGTGGAGATTCCCGAAGAGGTTCTTCAGGTACCACTCGCCCACCAGCTTGTAGCACTCGGAGTGGTGGAGGAGCGGCGGCGCCGCCTCGCGGAAGAGCGGGTTGTGGTCGTCCAGGGCGTCGGCGTAGAACGCGACGACCTCCGGGGTGATCGGGTAGCTGTGACTGCCGCAGTGGCGCCCGACGTAGGCGGGCTCTCCCTTCAGATTCATGGGGATTGTTCTAGCATGCTCCGCGGTGGAATCCCGGACCCACAATGTGGGCTCCTGGCCGTCGCGCCATGACCCGGACCGCGTCGCGCTGATCGACGACGCGCGCACCGTTACCTACGGCGAGCTCGACTCCCGCTCGGCGCGCCTGGCCGGGGTGCTGGCGGCCGGGGGCATCCGGCGCGGCGACCGGGTGGCGATCCTCCTGGGGAACCACTCCACCTACCTGGAGACCGTCTTCGCCTGCGGGCGCATCGGGGCGATCGCGGTGCCCGTGAACAACCGGCTCTCGCCGCGCGAGATCGCCGTCCAGGTGGACGACTGTGCGCCCCGCGGGCTGGTGGCCGAGCCCGAGCTGCGCGACCGGGTGGCCCAGCCCCCCGCCTTCACCCTCACCTCGGACCGCTGGGAGGCGACCCTCGAGGGCGCGGAGCCCCACCCGGTGACGCCGGTCGGCCCGGATGAGGCGCTGATCCTGATGTACACGTCCGGAACCACCGGCGTGCCGAAGGGGGCGCTCCTTCCGCAGCGGAAGGCGCTCTACAACGCACGGAACGCCGAGATCTTCTTCGAGCTGACCCCGGACGACCGGGTGCTGATCGCCCTGCCCCTGTTCCACTCCTTCGGGCTGGCGATCCTGGCGCTTCCCACCCTGTACTGCGGGGGCCAGATCGTGCTGCACCAGCGCTTCGATCCCGAGAAGATGTGGGCCGACTGCGTGAAACACGGCATCACCTTCTTCGGCGCCGTTCCCACCATGTTCCAGCGGCTGCTCGACGCCTTTCCCCCGGAGCGCCCGCCCTGCCTGCGCTTCCTCTTCACGGCCGGCGCCCCCATCCCCGTGGAGGTGATCCGCTCCTACGAGTCGCGCGGCGTCCTCATGAAGCAGGGCTTCGGGCAGACCGAGACCTCCATCCTGTGTGCCCTCGATACCTCGGACGCCCTGCGCAAGGCCGGCAGCGTCGGCAAGCCGGTCCGTCACGGCGAGATCCGCTGCGTCGACCCCGATACCTGGCGCGACGTCCCCCCCGGCGTCCAGGGCGAGATCGTCGTGCGGGGACCCATCACCATGCTCGGCTACTGGAATCGCCCGGAGGAGAGCACCTCGGCCTTCCACGCCGGATGGCTCCGCACGGGCGACCTGGCCAAGGTCGACGACGAGGGCTTCTACCATCTGGTCGGGCGCGCCCGCGACATGTTCATCTCCGGGGGCGAGAACGTGTATCCGGCCGAGGTCGAAGCGGTGTACGAGGAGCACCCCGCGATCTCCGAGATCGCCGTCACCGGCGTCCCGGACCAACGCTGGGGCGAGGCCGGCTGCGCCTGGATCGTGGTCGCCCCGGGCGCCGAGGCGGACCCGGAGGCCCTGCGCGCCTGGGGGAGCGAGCGGCTGGCCGACTTCAAGATCCCGAAGCACTTCCGCGTGCTGCCGAGCCTGCCGCGGACCGTCAGTGGCAAGGTCCAGAAGCACCGCCTCGGAGACGGCGCTTGAGCTGGGCGTCGCTGCGCGTCGCCAGCCTGAACGTGTGGGCCCTGCCCCTGGGACTGGCTCCGCGCCGGGAGGAGCGTCTGCGCGCCATCGCCGAGCGCATGCGCCAGCGTGAGGTGGACGTGTGGGGCTTCCAGGAGGTCTGGACGGACGACGCCCGCGCGGTGCTGTCGGCGGGCGCCGAGGCGGCCGGCTATGGCGTCGTGCATGGGGACGGCGGCCTGATGATCGCCTCGCGCATGCCGTTCCGCGATGCGTCCTTCCGCCGCTACAAGCTGCGCGGCATCGCCACCCACGTGCACCGGGGCGATCACGCGGGCGGCAAGGGCTTCCAGCGCCTGACCCTCGAGTCGGGGATGGGGCCCGTCGTCCTCTTCAATACCCATCTGCATGCGCAGTACACGAGCGACGGAGAGGACCCCTTCCGCGGGCACCGCATGGGCCAGATCGTGGAGCTGGCGCACGCCCTCGCGCCGGTGGAAGAGCCGCTCGTCGCCCTCGGCGACTTCAACATCCGCGAGGGCAGCCGCCACTACCAGGTGCTGATGGGGCTCGCCGGCCTGGAGGACGCTGCCGTGGCGCTCGACCGGCGCGAGGGGACGTCGAGCTCCGGCACCCGCATCGACCTGATCCTGACACGCGGCCCGCGCCCGCACAGCGTGGAGGTCTTCGCCGAGTCCGGTGTCTACAGCGACCACGCCGCCATCCGCAGCGAGCTCTCGATCGCGCCCGGCGGTGCCGTACAGCCCGACCCGAACGCGATCGCCCTGGCCCGCACGTCCCTGAAGCGCGGCCGACTGCACGCCCACTGGAGGCTCCGCGACGAGCGCGCCCTGGCGGCCAGCAGCGCGCTGGTGGGCGCGGGCAGCATTCTGGCCATGCGCCATACCCGCCGCCGCTTCCTGTTGGGCTCCCTCGCCGTGGCGGGCTTCCCGCTGGCGGCGGTCTACGGGCTCTCCGCGGGACGCTTCGTGCCCGAGGAGCTGGCGGGCTACGAGGCCGTCCTGAGGCTGCTCTCGGACATGGCCTAGCTCAGCGCTGCGACGCGGGCCCCGCACGCGACAACGCATTCAACGACCAGTCGTAGTCGAAGAACGCGAGGCGGGTGCGGTCCGGGAGCGGGAACGGCAGCCGGGGCCCCACGAACGCCAGCACCCCGCCCGCCGTCTCGAAGTCCTCCTCGAACCAGTCGAAGATCTTCGAGACGCGCAGCGTCGAGTCCTCCAGCTTCGCGCCCTTGCGAGGATCGGCCAGGAAGGTGCGCATCTGATCGTCGAGCTGCGCATCGATCCGATCCGGGGTGTAGGGCTCGCGGCGGAGCGAGGGGCACGAGCGCGAGGCACACACGATGGCTCCGTGGATGCGGGGATCGCCGAGCGGGCGGAGGATCTGGTGCTCGATCTCGTCCAGGCTGTAGGCGCGCCCCCCGATGCGTCCGGCGTCGCGCTTCCAGATCGGTCGCAGGAGGTTGCCCAGATCCCGGATGCTCTCGCGGGGTCGCCCCTTCGCCACCACATCGATCGCCAGGAGGTTGTAGGCGTTGATCCAGAAGGCCAGCTTCTGCTCGCGGGTGTCCAGGGTCGCGGGCGCACACAGCGCCAGTGCGGCGACCGCAGCCCGCAGGTCCGGACCGCTGCGCAGCGCCTCGTAGTCCACCGCCACCCCCATCAGGTCCTCGACCTCGCGGGTGTGCTGGGACAGGACGCGCCCCCACGCGTCGGCGTCGAAGCAGTCCGCCGACACGGGAGCCGGCAGCGCCAGCAGGATCAGGATGGGCCAGAGCTTCATGGGAATGGGTCCTCCGGGGTCCCAGCGTAGATGACGGACGAGCCCCCGGGGTTCCGACCGCGACACGCGGAGAAGGCGACAAGAGCCCGGGCTCTTGTGCCGCTCCTGCAGGGATTTGGCCCCGTTTTGGCTGATTTTGCTTCCCCGCCCGGCGATTCCCGCGTACGGTGGACTCACGCGCGGGTCCGTCGCCCACCCGCGAGCTGCCCCCGTCGAGGGGGCACACAAGACAAGCGGCGACGGCGCCCGGACGAGGCCAGAGCCCGTCCGGGCGCTCTCTGTCTGCCTCCCAGGCGCCATCCGATCGCCGCGCGACTACTCCGGCAGGGCGTAGGCGATGACGTAGTCGCCCAGCGTGGTGCCCGCCCGGGAGTGGCCTCCGGCCGCGATGACGACGAACTGGCGACCGCCGACCGAGTAGCTCATGGGTGTCGCCTGCCCGCCCGCCGGAAGCCGCCCCTTCCAGAGCTCCTCGCCGGTGTCGACGTCGTACGCGCGCAGGTAGTTGTCCATGGCGGCGCCGATGAACACGAGCCCGCTCGCCGTCACCATGGGCCCCCCGATGTTGGGAACACCGAGGTTCCACGGGATCGGAATCGGCGCGATGTCCCGCGTGGTGCCGAACGGGATCTGCCACTTGATGTCGCCGCTCGCGAGGTCGACCGCGGCCAGCATGCCCCACGGCGGCGGGTTGCAGGGAACGCCCAGCGGAGAGACCAGCACCTCGCGGCGCATTCCGTAGGCCGTCCCCGCCTGGGGCGCGATCTCCGCGTCGTGGGTGACGGCCTGGACCCGTTCGACCTGGTCGCGGGGAATCAGCGTCACCACCCAGGCCACATCCATCACGTTGGCGACCAGGATCTGCCGCCCCGGATCGACGGCCACGCCGCCCCAGTTGCTGCCGCCCCCGTTGCCCGGGTACATGATGCTGCCCTGGGTCGTGGGAGGCGTGTACCAGCCGTCGTAGCGCAGCGCCGCCATCTTCTTGCGGCACGCACCCCGATCGAACGGCGTGAGGCCCCAGCCCGGACCCAGCTCCGTGGGGAGGAGCGGCGGCGGCTTGACCGGATACGGCTGGGTCGGCGAGAGGACCTCCCCCGGCGCGCCGTCGCCGGGCACGGGCCGCTCTTCGACGCCCCAGACGGGTCGGCCCGTCACCCTCTCGAGCACGAAGAGGAGACCCATCTTGGTGGGCTGGATGACGGCGTCGATCTCGCGTCCGCCCGTGCGCAGGCGCGTCAGCGTGGGCTGGGCCGGCACGTCGTAGTCCCAGAGATCGTGGTGGACCGTCTGGAAACGCCAGACCACTCGGCCCGTGGAGGCGCGCAGCGCCACGAGCGAGCTGCCGTAGTAGTCCTTCTGCGGGATTCCGCCCCGGTAGTAGTCGGGCGACGGATTTCCCGTCGGCACGAAGAGGAGGTCCTTCTCCGGGTCGGCCGACATCGGGGCCCAGACGTTCGGCGTCCCCGGCGTGTAGGAGCCGTCCTCCGGGGCCGGCGCGTCCGGCGGACGCAGGTCCCAGGCCCAGCGGACCGCTCCGGTCCGAGCATCGAACGCTCGCACCACGCCGCTGGGAGCATCCACCCGGACGCCGTCGGAGACCGCGGATCCCACCACGACGAGGTCGTGCACCACGGTCGGAGCCGAGGTGACCTGGTACTCGCCCAGCCAGCGCTCGGGCCGGATGTCCTTCTTGAGCGCGACCTCGCCGTCGACCCCGAAGTCCGGGCACTTCCGGCCGGAGGCGGCATCGAGCGCGATGAGGCGTGCGTCGGCGGTGGCGGTGAAGATGCGACGCCTGCACACCGCGCCCTCGTCCCGCCGCGGGTCGGTCCACGCCGACACGCCGCGACACACCAGCGCGTTGGCGTAGCGCCCGTCCTTCGGGATCTGCGGGTCGAAGATCCAGCGCTTCGCGCCGTTCTCGGGGTCGAGCGCGAACACCCGGTTCATCGGCGTACACCCGTAGAGCGTCCCCTCGGAGAGGATGGGCGTCAGCTCGAATGCGGACTCGGTGGCCCACTCGCTCTTCTTCTCCGAGCGGCCGGGATCGCGGAACGAGACCCCCCCGGAGACGTCGCCGTGACGCCAGGTCCAGGCCACTTCGAGGTCGCCGACGTTCTCCGGGGTGATCTGGGTCTGCGTCGTGTAGCGCTGACCGCCGGCGTCGCCGCCGTACTCGGGCCAGTCCCCGGCGCCGTGCGCGGCGGAGGCGGCCAACAGGAGGAGCCCGAGTGCCGTGACGGACCGTGACTTCCGGAGGCGAAGCGTCGGACGCATGGTCTCGGCGTAGCACACGTGGCCGAGCCTCGGGATGCAGGCGCACCGCGACACACCTGCAGCGGATCCCCGACACGAGCGGGACGGCACCGGGCCCGGGCCGCGCTCGGCTTCTGCCTTGCGTGGAAAGACGTGGTGGCGGTGCCCAGACTCGAACTGGGGACACCGGGCTTATGAAACCCGTGCTCTAACCGACTGAGCTACACCGCCAGGGAGGCGAAATCTAGCGCAAGGGCCCCGAGTGGGAATCCTCGCGCGAGGCGGGACGCCTAGCGGAGATCGGTCTCCTCCAGCGTCTCGCTGGGGTCGCGGAAGACGGCCTTCTCGAGCGCGCGCACCCGGGCGTCCAGCTCGAGCAGCTTGCTGTCCGACGCGGCACCCGCCGGCGCCTGCACCGTACCCGGCCCCGCCGCCACCGCCGGTGCGTCCTTCCCGCCGCTCTTGGCGTAGCGGGCGATCTTGGCTGCCAGATCGTCGAGCTCGGGGATGATCTCGCCGAGGGTTCCGGCCTGGACGAACACGCCGCGTGCGGCGGCGGGCGAACCCGCCGCACCCACCGGACTGCCCTCGAGGTCCAGACTCGCGCCGGCCCCGAAGGCGGTGAAGGAGCCGTAGACGACGAACGCCGCGCCCAGATCCCGCGCGGTGCTGCGGGCGGCCTCCGGATCGTTCGTGGCCAGCTGCGCGTCGTCGACGCGCAGCACCGCCACGCCGGGGACGCGCCCGACGCGCGAGGTGAGCATGTCGGCCAGGCCCTTGCGCAGGTAGGCGTGCTCATCCAGCGAGTTCACCTGCAGCGGCAGGATCGCGATCTTGACCGGCTGCGCGGCCGCAGTGGGGGAAGCGGAGACGACCAGCACGAGGCAGGCCGCGAGGAGCAGGGAGCGAAGGTTCACGATCAGGTCCACCCGGTTGGTAGGCGCTCCGCCTGGAGACGCCAAAGGTGCGGAAATCCGGGCTTTTCGTATCACCCGCCCCCGTTCGGGTCAAGCCAGAAGGCACCGGGAGGGCGCGGCGGACCCGGTCGCGGCCGGACGCCTGCTCGAGCCGCCGCGGGCTCAGTCGGCCGCGAGCACCCGCCCCACCCCGCCCCGGGGCAGGAGGACGCGGAAGAGGGCTCCCTCGCCGTCTCGCGAGCGGACCTCGATGGAGCCGTCGTGGTTGGCGATGAGCTGCTGGCAGATGGTGAGGCCCAGCCCGGTCCCCTGATCGGGGCCCTTGGTCGTGAAGAACGGGTCGAACAGGCGCTCGAGCGCCTCCGTGGGGATCCCCGGACCGTTGTCCTCCACCTCGAAGGCCAGCCCGTCTTCCTCGTCGACGCGCGCCTGCAGCACGCGCAGGACCACGCAGCCGTCCTCCCGTCCGGCGCAGGCATGGATGGCGTTCAGCAGGAGGTTCAAGAGCACCTGGTGCAGCTGATCGCGGACCGCGTAGACGTCCGGAGCGTCGTCGTCCCGCTCCAGCTCGAGCCGCACGCCGACGCGACCGGCCTCGCGTGCGAGGAGCCGCGCGACGGACTCGCCCAGCTCGCCCGCCACGCACCACTCCGGCTGCACGTCTCCGCCGCCCCCGCTGGCCAGCCGTTCCATGCTGGCCACGAGGCCGCGGATGCGATCGACCTCTCGCGTGGCGAGGGCGTGGTAGCCCTGCCAGAACTCGGGGTCTTCGTCCTCGCGCTTGGTCGGCGCCAGGGAGAGGAACGTGTGGATCGAGGTCAGCGGGTTGTTGATCTCGTGGGCCAGGCCCGCGGCCAGGGTTCCGAGGGTGCCGAGCCGATCGGCCCGCACCACCTGCTCGCGCGAGCTCCGCAGATCCTCGACGAGACGTGCGTTCTCGATGGCGATGACCGCTTGCGTGGCCAGTCCGTCCATCAGGGTCTGCTCGGCCACGCCGAAGTCCTTGCCGCCGCGCCGGTTGTCGACGACCAGCGCGCCGATCACCGCCTCCTTGCCGAGCAGCGGTGCGATGAGGATCTCGTCCGCCGCCACCTCGTGGACCCAGGCCCGAATCGGGGCTTCGTAGTCCGCGACGTCCTCGAAGCGAAGCACCTGCATCTCGGCTTGAGCGATCTTCTTCAGGAGCCCCGGCGCATCCTCTCTCGTGAAGCTCAGGCCGGCCACCCACTCGTTCACCGTGTCGCCGCGCGGGCGGACCGCCTCCACCGCCAGCTCCCCCTGCTCCTCGCGGAAGAAGAGGATGGCCGCCGAATCGAAGTGGAGGGTGTCGGTGAGGGTCTCCAGGATGAGATCGAGGAGTCGGCTCAGCTCGAGCTGCTGGTTGATCGACTGGGAGACCTGGTTGAGGGTGGTCAGCTCGAGCAGAAGATCGTCCCGCTCGCGGTCGAGCGCATACACCTCGACCGCCCGGCGAACGCTGAGCTCCATGTCCTCGGGCGTCCAGGGCTTGGGGATGTACTTGTAGATCGAGCCGTCGTTCACCGCCGAGCCGAGGGTCTGCGCGTCGCCGTAGGCGGTGACCAGGATGCGGATGATCTTGGGGTCGACCTCGCGGACACGCGCCAGGAACTCGACGCCCGTCATGCCCGGCATCCGCTGGTCGGAGAGCGCCACGGAGACGGGACGCTCGTTGATGATGCGCAGTGCCGAAGCCGCATCCGGCGCGGTCAGGACGCCGAAGTCGCGCCGGAAGGCCAGCTCGAAGATGCGCAGGTTCTCCGGCTCGTCGTCCACGTAGAGGACCGGATACTCGCGGTAGTCGAACAGGCGGTTGGGTCGCGGGATCATCAGACCCCCTGCCCGGGCGGCGCCAGGGGCAGGCGAACGACGAACGAGGCGCCTTCCCCGGGGGGAGAGCTCAGCATGATCGTGCCTCCGTGCTCCGTGACGATGCGCCGACAGATGGCGAGACCCAGCCCGCTGCCCCTCCCCGCCTCCTTGGTCGTGAAGAATGGGTCGAAGAGACGGCCCTGGAGCCCGTCGAGGATGCCCGGCCCGTCGTCCTGGATCTCGATGCGGGCGAAGTCGCCTTCGCGCCGTCCCTCGATCCGGACGCTCCCGGAGCTCCCTTCCATCGCTTCGGCCGAATTCTTGAGCAGGTTGAGGAGCACCTGATTGAGCGCCCCGGCATCCCCGTGCACCACGAGATCGTCCGCCAGATCGGTCTCGATCTGCACCCCGGCGCGCTCGAACTGGTGGCCCATGAGCCGGACCGTCGATTCCACGCCCCGCCGCAGGTCGACCGAGTGCATTCCGCCCTGCTCCAGGCCAGCCAGATCGCGCAGGTTGCCCACCAGACGGTGCGTCCGTTCGAGGCCCTCGACCACGATTCCCACCAGCTCGCGAAGCTCGTCCGCCGCCTCCTCGACGACGGCACCCTTGCGCGACTCGGCGATGCGTCTGAGCTCCTCGGCGACGGTGTCGGGCTCGACGGACTGGAGCCGCGCGAAATCCGTCGCTGCCGATGCCACCGCCTCCACCACCGAGCCCGCGGCGCGCATCGCGTTGAGCGCGAAGTTCACGGGGTTGTTCACCTCGTGGGCGACCCCGGCAGCCAGCTCGCCCACCGCCGCCAGTCGCTCGGACTGCAGCACCTGCACCTCCGCCTCCTTCAGGTCGGCCATCGCCCGCTCGAGCTCGCGGTTGGCATGCTCCAGCTCCTGGTTGCGCTCGGCGAGGTCGCGCTGGAGCTGATGCAGGTGCACGAACGAGCGCACCCGCGCGAGGAGCTCGCGGGGGTGGAAGGGCTTGGTGACATAGTCGTCCGCGCCGCCCTCCAGGCCCTCGATCTTCATCTCGCGCTCGGCCTTGGACGTGACGAGGATGACCGGCAGCCCCTCCGTCGCTGGATCCGACTTGATCGCGCGGCACAGCTCCGTTCCCGACATCTCGGGCATCATCACGTCCGTCAGCACCAGGTCCGGGGCGTGCCGGCGGATCTCATCCAGACCCTCGCGCCCATTGCGCGCCGTCCGCACGGAGAACTCTCGGCCCACGACGAAGGTCAGCAGGCGCCGCATGTCCGCGTTGTCCTCGACGATGAGGATGTCGGCCAGCCCTTCCGCCTCCTGCCGCTGGCCCGCATCCGCCGGCGCCGAATCGTGCTTCTGGTGCTTCCAGCGCTCTACGCTGCGCTCCATCTCCACCAGCCGGGCGGGGTCCTCGCCCTCGAGGTTGAGCTCCGCCTCCACGGCTCCGAACGAGCGCGCCAGCGCCACGGCCTCGCCTGACCCGGTGCGCACCACCTCCTCCTGGTCGGGAGCATCTGCGTCGCCTCGCGGCAGCACGACGTGGACCTCGGTGCCGCGCCCGGGCCCCTCGCTCTCCGCCCAGATGCGACCCCCGTGCACCTCCACCAGCTCCTTGGCCAGCGACAGCCCGATGCCCGTTCCTTCGTGCTTTCGGGTTGCCGAGGTGTCCGCCTGGGCGAAGCGGTCGAAGATCCGCTCGGCCTCGCCGGGGTCGAGCCCCACCCCGGAATCGATCACGGCCAGGTGGACAGCGCCGTCTTCCTCCGGGGAGACCGCCAGCTCGATCCGGCCCCCCGACTCGGTGAATTTGAGCGCATTGCCGAGCAGATTGATGACGACCTTCTCGATGGCCTCGTGATCGCAGAAGAGAAGAGGCGCCTCCTCCAAGGTGGCCACCAGCTCGATCCCCTTCTGCTCCGCAAGCGGCCTGGCGCCGGACACGACGTCGCCGACCAGCTGGCCGAGCTGGCACGGCGAGCGCCGAACCTCGAGCTGCCCGCTCTCCACCTTCGCCAGGTCCAGGAGGTTGTTGATGAGCTTGAGCAGACGCAACCCGTTGACGTGCATCGTCCGCAGGTACTCCTCCTGCGTCACGCTCATGTCACCGAAATCGCCGGCCAGCATCCCCTCCAGCGGCGCCAACATCAGCGTAAGCGGGGTACGAAGCTCGTGATGGATGTTGGCCGTGAAGCGCGACTTCGCCTTGTCAAGCTGAGCGAGTTCGTCGTGCGCGCGCTGGACCTCCCCTCTCTGCTGGAACTCGAGAAACCTGAGGCCATCGAGGAGGGCACACGCCGCCACACACACAAAGGCCCCGGAGATTGAGAAGAAGAGCGGCACGAGGTACCGGCGGGCCTCGATAGTCTCGCCCGCGATCACCGGAATGCACGCAAAGGCCACGAGCAGCAATACCGCAGGTACCGCAGCCTGCCTGCCGGAGAGCGGAAGCATGACCGGGATACCCAAGAACAAGAGCATCAACGCGGGCCAATAGTCAGTCCCCACACCCCCCGCTACCACGGTGAAGGTGATCATGCCCGTGCCAGTGATGAGCATCCCGGCGATGGCAGCCCGGAGCGGCCTCACAAGAGGGGCAGCGAACCACAGCGCGACAGCAGCGACATCTAGACCCAGCCGGCTGATCAGGAGAGCCCTATAGCGCTCCGGGTCCGCCCACCACACGTCCAGCAGCATGAACAAGGTGTTGAGCCCAAGAACGAACAGCACGCCCGTTCTTACCGACGGGACCATACGGATCCGCTCTAGCTCACGCTGATAGCTAGGGTACGCGCTGCTGCCTTGCGAACTCTCCATCGGTGGACAGTTCGGCCTTCTGCCACGGCAACTTGAGCCGACTAGCTGCGCCCGTGAGCCTCTCAGGGACGCCAGGAGATGAGGGCAGGAAGCAAGGTGACATCTGCCACAAGACAGAGCACTACGAAGCCGGTCGTCAATACCCCTAGATTGCCTACGAGAACGAAACTCGATGCCCCAAGCACGATGAAGCCCGCCCCAACGGCTAGCGAGCTTATGGCCAGTGCCGGGAGCACTGCGCGGAGGGTGCCCTCGACGGCCGCCGGGCCATCTGCCTCCCGAACCCCCAGCATCACATGCATAGTGTCATCGACCGCGATCCCCAGCGCGAGGCTTCCGAGCACAACTGTTGCCGCGTCTAGTGGAATATCAAGGAAACCCATGGCTCCGAAGATCAGGCATAGCGGAACCACGTTCGGGACTAGGGCAACGAATGCATGACGGGGGTTCCGCAGAACCGCCAGCAGAACGCCGCCCACGGCTAGCAGCGCCAGCGCGAACCCTCGAACAAGTCCCGTTGTGATCTCGTCAGCCGACCGCGCCACCTGATACATGACGCCTGTGAAGTCAGCACGGTAGTCCTCCGGTCCGTGCTCACTCCACCATCGGTCAGCAACACGCCCAACCCCAGCGATCTCCGTCGACTCGTTTCCCCGCATCTGCACCATGATGTTCGCACCGAGTCGATCGGGCGTGATCAGCTGTTCGAGCTGCTCGACCCCCTCTAGCATTAGGAGATACTGCTCAGCCACATCCGGGCTCGCCGGAACCGTTTCTATTCCGTTCAGCTCGCGACCGAGCTGGCGCAGCGGGTCCGTCACAGACACGGCTCGCCCAACCGAATCCTGCTCCTCCAAGAACACCTTCATCCTCGCCATTGCCGCCAAGGCATCACGGCGAGTGACCGGCTGATCATCTCGCGACTCGATGACGACGTTCACCGGGGTAATCCCCGACAGCTCCTTGCGAATCGTCTCGTAGTTGTCCCTGATCGGCGCACCCCGACCGAACCACTCCGCGACGTTCGTGGACACAGCGATCCGCGAAACACCGATAGACGCCGGGACCAACGTCGCTAGCCAAAACAGCACAACCCAACCCGGGCGCCCACTAACAACGCGTCCCAGCCAGCCCCCGAAGTCCGCAACGCGCTGCACCCGGCGACTGCTTCGATCACGCGGAACCCATCCGGCAGCAATCGCCGGAACGAGCGTCAATGTTGCCAACGTCACAGCCAAGACACCCAGCGTCCCGAACCGCGCCAAGTCCTGGATCATGCCCAGGCGCACGGTCCCGATCGCAGCAAAGCCCAGAGCTGTCGTGACACCCGACAATCCAACAGCGCGGGAGACCGCCTGCATCGCGACGACGCGTCCGGGGCCAGCCACGGAAGCCGCGGCTGCCAACGGGTGCATTGAGTACGCGCACCCCAGAGCGACCAACACGCACGGGAGGATCATTGTGGAAAGGGCCAGGGTCGTATCGGTCGCTGCCATCGCACCGAGCGAAGCTAAGGATCCAGTGACACCAGGCGAAAGCGCCAGAAGTGCCGGGCGGACATCACCGAACACTCCAAACAGAACCGCGATCAGGAGAACCGCAACGATCGGGACGAAGGTCGCGAGTTCGCTTCGAAGCACCCGATTCACAGCGGACCGGAAGGCCGGGACGCCGGAGACGATCGCCCCGTACCGGCTAGCAACGCCTTCAACTTGGTCTACTAGTCGCGCAGGCTCCTCCTCAACGGATTGATCGAAATGCACGTTGAGGGCGAAGTCCCGCCCCGAACTGCTGAACAGCAGCCCGGGAGCCAAGAGATCTCGGCGGAGATCGGTGGCCAGAGAGCGAAGGTCGGCGCTCGATTCCGGGACACCCGACGCGAGCGCTGCATCTAGCCTGAGGTCGCCTTCGGCTCCCCGGCGGATCAGCGGCACTGTTGCCAGGCTGTCGACCCGGCGCACCTCGGGGATCGCTTCAAGTTCGCCGCTGAGCGCGCGCACACGCCGGAGCGCATCGCGACTGAAGGGTTCAGCCCCAATGATGGCAACAGTGAGGAACTCATCGCTTCCGTAGAGTTCAGTGCTCTCCCGGTAGCGTTGCCATTCCAACGTGTCCCGGCGGATGAAGCTCTCGGTGCTTGTGTCTATCCGCAACCCGAGTAGGGAGGAAGCACATGCGACCCCGAATGCGCACCACGCAAACACCACGAGCCGGCTGTGTTGGGCCGACCACGCCACCAGTACTGCCCAGGGTGATCCAGTCGACCCGCCTGTACGCACGTGCTAGTCCCGCCGCGCACTCACAATTACAGCCTGCGGGGGGTCACCAAGGCCCTCGGCTACCGCGATCCCGCTGAATCCCGCCGACTCCACCAAGGCGGCTAGTTCTTCCGGCTCCCAGAACTGGAAGACCCCAGCTTCCTCGAAGTCCATGAGGATCGCGCCACTATTCAAGAAGTCGCGCTGGAGACGCTCGAAATCGCGCTCTACTAAAGGCCCGAATCGGTGGCGGACTGTCACGGGGTCCAACTCCCGAAGGCCTTCCACATACACCTTCGAGATGTCTGCATCTCGCTTCGGCATTGAGACCACAAGCCGTCCGCCGGGCCGGACTACCCGACGCAGTTCGCGCAATACGCCCTTCGGATCATCGACATAGCCAAGTAGGAGCGACGCGATAGCTGAATCCGCGGACGCGTCGTGCAGCGGAACCAGAGTGTTCAAGTCCGCTGCAATAGACCTGACCCGCATGGCACCTCCGCCCGCATCCAACCGTGATCGGCCACGTTTCAGCGCACGCACGACGTAGTCCAACGCAACCACCGTGATAGCTGCAGGGGCCGACGCAGCTCTCGATACTGCAACGGCGAAATCGCCAACCCCGGCGCCAAGGTCCAGGATGCAGTCGGAGTCCCGAATGCCCAGGGCGTCGATCTGCTTGCTCATGAACTCCTGATAAGCGGAGGTCGCCGTCAGGAATTCGATCCCGACCTGCCCTTGCTCGCCCATCAAGTACTCGGACCAGAACCCTCGTACGTCTGGCGGGGGACCCGCAATCCGGGCTCTTTCCGCCCGGTTCCTAGCGTCTAGTGCAGCAAGGTCTGGGATCGCCGGCTCGACCGTCTTGCCGAGGGCGATACGCGCGGTCTCAGTCGCGACCAGCTGGAATGTCTCAAGCGCCTGCCGTGAACTCCGGAGCTGATGCCCGGTCGGGACTTCGATTAGGCGCCGTTCACGCGTATCGCCAGCAGACATTATCGACTGAACGCGGTCCAAGTCGATCCAGCCGTCGTGCTTGCCGTGGATCCACGTCACTGGCACGGAGATACTTGCCATATCACGGCGAGCGTCCTCGACGAACCCCAGCCTATTCTGCACAACGTCACTGCCCGCGTTGTCCATGTCCACCAGGACGCCGCCCAGGCGGTGGACACCGAACCGCACACCGCGCATTAGGCCATAGCCGTAATCAATCCCACCCGACACAGCGCGGAGACCTGACTGCAGGTCGGCCATGCCGACGACGCACACCCACCCATCGATCCCGGGCGGATGTTGGGTCGCCACCGCGCGACGTCCGTCGATCGACGCGAGGCTGAACGTCACAAGCACGGTTCGGTCCGGCTTGAGATCCGCTGAACGGGATAGGAAGTCTTGAGTGGCGATGATGTCTCGAACACCATGCGAAAAGGTGAAGCGCTCGGCCTCCCTGCCTCTTTCACGCAGATCCTCCGGGACATGCGACTCCCCCCGGCGGTAGGTGCCGTCAAAGCGCACGACAGTAAGAGGCTCGTGCGCTGCGGCGAACGTGTCGATCAGCGTCATCGCTAGCGGGAGCAGGGTCTCCTTCGTTCTGCCCCACGCAGGGGGGATTATCACCGCTGTGCCGCCAGGCCGATCACTACTCCGATCGAGAATCGCCCGGATCTCGTGGCCGGCCGTGTTCCTGTAGGCGACTATCCGGACTGCTTGCTCGGCCTGGGAGCCGCGAGACAGAAGCCTACCTCCGGCACCGCGCGCCGCCGCAGCGAAGAAGCGGGCTGTTCTTACGGCCCGGGTCGCGGCCCCAGCATCGAGGATCGCGTTTCGGCTCTCAATGGGAACCGAAGGGCCGAACGGGACGCCGCTCACCCGGACACCAAGCTGCGCACCCCCGGCGTGCATCGACGCGTGGCAGAGTTGGCCAAACGCACGCTTGCCCGCGTCGGGACCATCAAGGAACCTGAGCTCAAATGGCCGGTCCGGCAGGTGCTCGACTGGCGCCAAGGTCCTGATCCCTAGGCCCTGATACGAGCGATCAGTGACCCTCCCCAGGATGCGGTCGCCGGCAACCCGCATCTCGACGCCTGCCCCTTGCACCCGCTCGTCCCGGGGCACTTCGCGTCGCTCAGCCCGATAAAGGACTGCGGGGAGTTCGATGGCCCCGGGATGGCTAGCGCGAGTTCCAACGAAGAAGTAGTCACGCGCGTCTACAGAAAACGAGAAGTACAACGGCCCATCTTCCGGGATTCGAGATCCCCTCAAATCGAGCCGTACGCGGTCCTCGCAAACCTCGATGATCCGGGCCAAGCGGGGTTGGTTCCGCTCGTCCATCCCGGCGTTGAGGCGCACGCCCTTGGCCTTCGCGCGACCAAGGAGCCTCGCGATGTCGGACTTGGAGTCGAGGGTGCTCCGATTGAGAGCGCTCAAGCTGTCGTGAGACAGAAGGGCTTGCATGTTTCCGGCGACCAGTTCAGCTTCCACAGGCATCAGGTTGCGGACTCGCAACCAGAGTGCCTAACCATCTATACTTCAACAACTTAGCCGGAGGCTGCGGAAACCTGCAATCTACCCCCGCCTGCCGACCCTAACATGAAGCGTATCGAAATGGCCACACCCCGGGGCGGGGCAGGGTCTCTCCCCCAGCGTAGAATCGCCGCGCTGCAGGTATCCTCCGACAGACGGATGCTGGACCGAGCTGACGCTGCCCGAATGCTGCTGCGGGAGAGCCGAATTCACGAGGCCCCCTCATGGGGCCTCGCTCTCCGCCAGCTAGGCGTGTCCTTGGCCGGGCTTCTTGGCGCGTGGGCTACGACGACTTGGCTCTGCCACCAGTGGGGCCCGCTTGGGCTCGTGGCGCTCCTGCCCGCAGCCGGGTTCTTGCTGAGGCTGTTCATGATCCAGCACGACTGCGGCCATCACTCCTTCGTCCCGAATCCGCGCGCGAATGACATCCTCGGCCGGTCCCTGGGCGCGCTCACTCTGACCCCCTACGACTACTGGCGAGCTAGCCATGCGGTGCACCATTCGGCAGCTGGCGACCTAGATAGACGCGGCGACGGAGACATACTCACACTAACCGTGGAGGAGTTTGTCGCGCTGTCCCCCCGCGACCGTCTGCGCTACCGGGTGTACCGGAACCCACTGTTCCTCTTCCTGTTCGGAGCACCGTTTCTGTTCCTGATCTACTACAGGCTGCCCCGCCGCGGCCAGCTATCGCTGCGTCACTATCTGCTCAGCACGGCGGGCACGAACTTGGCAGTAGCAAGCGTCGTCGTCGCAGGCGGGGCGACCCTCGGCTGGCCCCAATTCGGCCCTGTGTACATCGGCACTGTCTGGATAAGCTCCGCTATCGGCGTGTGGATGTTCTACGTCCAACATCAGTTTGAAGACACCTACTGGGCGCGTACGGACGACTGGGATTTCTTCGCCAGCGCACTCCAAGGAAGCTCATTCCTCGAGATGCCGCGGGCTCTGAATTGGTTCACGGGCGATATCGCGCTCCATCACATCCACCATCTCAATCCACGGATTCCCAACTACCACCTTCGCCGCTTTTTGGAATCCCAGGCACTTCTCCGCGATGTGCGCCCCCTGACACTGGCCCAGGGGCTACGCGCCACGCGGCTGGCTCTATGGGATCACGAACTGCGGAAACTCGTGCCTATCCGATCAGCTCGCAGCTCCGGCTACAACTCCTCGTCCGCCTGAGAGAATCTCCTACGCGGCTGGCCGACTCACCTCGTCAAAGTGACGTCAAACCGTCCAAGTGATCCTCCTCAAGCCACGCGCCGGACATACGATGGGGCGATGCACTCCGTTCGAGGCCACTAGCCGTGCCTGTGTTCCGCTTCGCAGAGTATGAGTTGGACCTAGATCAAGCCGAGCTGTCACAGGCCGGCGCGACCATCGCGCTACGCCCCCTGCTATTCGACCTCCTAGTCCACCTCTTGCGAAATAGGCATCGGGTCGTCTCCCGCGAAGAACTCCTGCGGGAGGTATGGGGCGTAGAGACTCTCAGTGCCTCATCTATTCCCACAGCCATCAACAGTCTCCGAAACGTGCTCGGCGACCCCGCGGCGTCGCCTCGCCTGATTCGCACGGTTCCTACCAAGGGCTACCGGTTCGCGGGCTCAGTGGAAGTAGCAGCTACGGAACGACGGATCCTCACCGTCGGAAGGAACGACGAGCTCGATTTCCTCGCGAGTGTCATGGACATGACGCCAGCCCGCGGATCGTCGGTTGTCCTCATCTCGGGCGAACCCGGGATCGGGAAGACGCACTTGGTCGAGGAGTTCGCGCGAAGGGCCTTGAGCACAGGTCTCGCGATCGGATTCGGAAGAGCTCGACGGACAGATGATGAGGGAGCCTATGTCCCCTGGAGAAACGCGCTGAGTGGCTGGCTGGGAGCAGACCGTCCGCGGGCCGCGCGTCGCGGCCGCCTGGAGTCAATCTTATCGCTCCTCGCAGGCGTACCACCTCAAGAAGGCCACCCCGACCTCTCCAGCCCGGAAACCACCCTGACTGCGCTGTTGCCCGCCCTTGAGCGATTCGTCGGCAATGAAGCCGGGATGCTAGTTCTCGAGGACATCGACCGCTGGGACGCGGCGAGCCTAACTCTCCTTGAGGCGATCTCCAACGCCCCACCAGACTGCCCACTACTCCTCTTGGCGACGATGAGATCTGCTCCACGCGATACGTGGAGGGCAAAGGCGCTCGGCAAGATCGCGTCCGCCCCACGAACGTCGCCCCTGCTGCTCACCGGATTGTCTCTAGACGCGGTGAAGACGTTGATCGCTGCCCGCGCTCCAGGCTGCGCCGACGCGCTCGCGGCTGATGTCCACCGAAGGACTGCCGGTAATCCGTTCTTCGTAACCCAGCTCTACCCCCTACTCCTCTCCGCTGACAGCCGCCAGCCGAGCAAGCTGTCGCAGCGACCTCTCCCGACCGGAGTTCGCGCCGCCGTTGCTGCGCGCCTAGAGGTTCTGCCCAAGGAGACCCGTGCCCTCCTTGAATCAGCGTCTGTCTATGGAACGAGCTTCCCGCTTGCGCACCTCCACGAAAGCCGCTCCGGAACACCTACGCTCCTAGATGACCTCGCCCCCGCCGTGAGCGCCGGGTTAGTCCGACTCTCGCCCCAACCTGTTGCCGGCGAGTTCTGCCACGAGATCGTTCGAGAGGCGATCTACGCACAGATTCCACATCGCCAGAGAACCGAAGCACATCTAGACATCGCGGCCCGCCTCGAGACCGACAAGGGGGACTCCCGGCGAATCTCTCTGCTTGCCGACCACTATGTCGCGGCAGGCGAGCAGAGCGAACGCGCACTCGCTGCTATCGAAGCCGCGGCACTCTCCGCTCGCGACTCCTACGACACTCCTAGGGCCGCAGAACTGCTTGGATGTGCGCTGAAGCTAGGGGAAGCGTTGCTCGCGGAAAGCGGATCACGCCTCTCCGAACTCGAAACACTCCTAGGAGAGGTGCTTGCACGGCTAGGCGACCGCGAGCATGCAAGGGAAGTCCTACACCGGGCGCTAGCATCGGCGCGGGAGCATGACCGGTCCGACCTCTTCGGGCGCGCGGCTCTTGCGCTCGCACCTGCGTTCTTCCCGATCGAAGTAGGGGCATCCGATTTCGAGCAGATCAACCTGCTTGAGGAGGCGATCGCACGCCTCGGACCCGGCGAATCCGACCTAGCAGCGAGAATCAACGCCCGACTCGCTGCCGCCCTACACCACAGCGGCCACCCCAGCGCGGCGATCGCTCCCATGCGAGCCGCGTGGGAAACCTCCGACACGCTCTCCTCGGACTGCGCCAGAGCCGAGGTCATCGCGGCCCGGTGTACGGTCCTCGCGGGCCCGGACCATCTGCAGGAGAGACGCGCTCTAGCGCAGGATGGACTGGAGCTCGCACTTCGAGGCGGTGACCTCGAAACGGCTCTCCTGTTTCGGCTCTTGCGCACCAACAACGCGCTTGAGGCGTGCGAACTCGGCGACGTCGACCTCGAGATCCGGCTGTTCGAGGCGTTGAGTTCCCGCCTCGGATCAGGATTCGGACGCTGGTATGTCCTTCTTCTTCAGGCGATGCGTACACTGCTACGGGGCGATCTTGCAGGAGCCGAGTCACTAGCCTTCTCTCTGGCAGCCGAGGGCGCTCGGGTCAGCGACCAGAACGCGGCCCTCAGCCTCGGCGCCATCCTCGGAATCGTCCGCTCGGAGCAAGAGCGGATCGACGAGGTTCTTCCCTTAGTCTCTTCGTTGCTCGACCGGTTCCCCGCTCTCACGCGTCCCATTCATGCGTCCCTAGCTTCGGCCCTCTCGCAGGCGGCCCGGGACAACGAGGCGGAACATCACTTCCGCCGGGCAGCAGCGTCCGGGATCGTCACCGGGGTCGACGACGCATTTTTCCTCGAGGTGAACGCTCTCCTAGGTCTAGCTGCCGCGCGTCTGCGCATGACTCGGGAAGCGAACAAGATCTACGAGGCCCTCCTGCCCTTCCAAGGGCATGGGGTCGTGATCGGATACTCGGTTGCTTCTCTTGGTAGCCTTGCCCGCGTCCTCGGCATGCTGGCCGCGAGTCTCAAGGACTGGGATCGCGCTGAGCACCATTTCTTGGTGGCCCTTCGCCAGAACCAAGGCATGGAGTCGCCGCTCTGGGTAGGCCACACCCTATTCGAGTACGCAAGCATGCTCGCGATCCGCGGGCGCCGGGGCGACCAACGCCGCGCCGCTCAGCTTGCTGCGGAATCCCGAGTGATCGCGGATACCCTAGGATTGGCGAGCCTGCGCACCATGCTGGACAACCTCCGGCCCGATGGAGACTCAGGCCTACCTACACCCGCCTGACCTTCACGCCGGACTCGCGCAGCAGTTCGATCGAGACGTCGTTCAGGGGGTAGTCGGAGTTGTAGACTACCTCGGCCAGGCCGGCGTTGATGATCATCTTGGTGCACATCAGGCACGGAGAGAAGGTCGTGTAGATCGTGCCATCGTTCACGGTCACTCCGTGATAGGCAGCCTGGGTGATCGCGTTCTCCTCGCCGTGAGAGCACAGGCATTCGTCGAGACGCGCTCCGCCTTGCGTAAAGGCGTTGCAACGCGGGCAACCGCCTTCGTTGCAGTTCCGGACACCCCGCGGCGTTCCGTTGTAGCCCGTCGAAATGATGCGGCGATGCCTGGCGATGATCGCGCCCACCTTGCGCTTGACGCAGTTACTTCGTGCCGCAACGACTCGAGCAATGCTCATGAAGTACTCGTCCCAGCTAGGGCGCTCGAAAAAAAGCGAACGCTCCAGGATGCGCTGAACCTCTGCGTGCAGATGTGCGAGATCGTCATCGTTCTGGAGGCGGAAGTCCGCCATCTCGCGGACGGCCGCAAGCTGTTGGCCCGCCGGGTCGTCACCGCCCTGCTCGCGACCTTCCAGTCGGCGCAGCTCTTCGAGGCTCTCCGGATCGCCTCCGCGACCGCGTGCGCGCAGTCGCTCGAACCGCGTGCCCTCGTTCGCATCCACCCAGATCAGCTTGAAGGCGGAGTCGGCCGCGCGAAGCGCCGCCACCTCGGCCGGATGCCGGACCGAATCGATCACGTAGTTGCGATCGGGCAGGAGCTGCTCGGCCAGCCGCTCCGCGAGGACGCCCTCTCCTCCCTCGGTACGCAGGCGCGTCCCCGTCTCGATCATCCGCTCGCGCGTCTCGTCGAGACCCAGCGCCGCGAGCTCCTGACGGATGACGTCGGAGAGGGAGAGCGCGTAGAAGCTGCGCGCCTCCAGGTAGGCGATCACCTCGCCCTTGCCGGCCGCATAGGGCCCCGAAACGCCGAAGATCATGCGTGCACCCCCCCGGTCCTTGTAGCACCGGAGCCGGGGTTTTGGGAAGCTCGTTGCCGTGGGGCTCCTCCGGGGCAAGCGCATCTGGGTGACGGGCGCCGGCGGATTCGTCGGAGGAGTTCTCGTGCCTGCGCTTCAGGCCGCCGGAGCAGAGGTGGCGCCCACGGACGACGATCTGGACGTGCGGGATGCGGCCCTGATGGCCAGCACCCTGCGACGGATCCGGCCGGATGCGGTGATCCACCTGGCTGCGCTCAGCTCGGTGGCCGCATCGCTGAAGGACGCCCGGCGCGTCTACGAGGTCAACTTCCAGGGCGCACGATCGTTGCTGACCGCAGCCGAGGAGGCTGCGCCCCGTACCCGCATCCTGCTCATCGGCAGTGGCGTGATCTACGGCTCGGCCGAGCCCGGCTCTCCGCCCTTCGACGAAGCGGCGCCGCTGCGACCCGGATCGCCGTACGCCTGGAGCAAGGCGTGCGCGGACCTGCTGGGAGCCCACTATGCGGAGAAGGGGCTCGACGTCCTCCGCGTCCGCCCCTTCAACCACACCGGACCCGGCCAGAGCGACAGCTTCGTCGCGGCGAGCTTCGCGCGACAGCTCGCGGAGATCGAGGCCCGCCAGCGAGAGCCCCTCATCCGCGTGGGCAACCTCGACTCGGTGCGCGACTTCCTCTCCGTCGAGGACGTCGTGGACGCCTACGTCCGGCTGCTCGATCCGCGCGTACCCGCCGCTGCCTACAACGTCGCGAGCGGAGTGGGAACCACGGCCCGGAAGATCCTGGAGATGCTCGTCGCGCAGTCGTCCGCCGAGCCCCGGATCGATGTCGATCCGGAGCGGCTGCGGCCCACGGATGTGGCCGTGGGAGCTTCTGCGCGGCTCGCGCGCGCCACGGATTGGGTGCCGACCCGGAACCTCGAAGACACGCTCTCCGCGGTGCTCCAGCACGCACGGGAGCAGACCCGCGGCTAGCCCACCTCGCGATCGGCGGC
>JANQFA010000122.1 GCA_028278065.1 Myxococcota bacterium | reverse complement strand
TACTTCTCCGAGAGGAGACACAGGCCGATCATCGTCGGCACCATCAGCGTGTCCGTGACCTCGTACTGCTCGATGAGATCGATCACGCCGTCCGGGTTGTACATGGGGATGAAGACGACCCGGCCGCCGCTGATGACCGGCGCCAGGATGCCCAGCATCGAGGCCGCGTGGAACATGGGCGTCTGCATGAGGTAGGTGGCCATCTCGATGTCACCCAGGGTCATGGCGCCATGGTAGAGGTTCAGCACCTGGGCTCGGTGCTCGGAGAGGACGCCCTTGGGCAGGCCCGTGGTCCCGCCCGTGTACATGAGCACGACCGGGTCGGTCTCCTCGGGCTCCGGCGGGAGGTCGGGCCGGGCGGAGTCGATGAGCGCCTCGTAGCCGCAGGTGTGCGGGACGTCGCCGTCCCCGATGAGCACGACCTCGCGGATCGGGTCCTCGGCGTCCATCTCCCCGCGCGCGGCGGCCACCAGGGGCGCGAAGATGGGATCGGTGAAGACCACCTCGGTACCCGAGTCCTGGATGATGTAGGCGAGCTCCTTGGGAGCCAGGCGCAGGTTGAGGGGGTTGATCACGCCGGCGCCCATGAAGGCCGCGTGCCACAGCTCAAGGTACTGGTGGCTGTTCAGTGCCAGCACGGCGAAGCGGTCGTCGCCGGACACGCCCAGCCTCTGATCGAGCACCTGGCAGAGGCGGGCGACGCGGTCGTGGTGCTGGTTCCAGGTACTGCGGTAGTCGCCATCGATGATCGCCTCGGCTTCGCCGTGCTGGTCGAGGGCGGGCAGGTACGAGTGGGCGTAGATGAGCTCCTTCATGGGCACCTCCGGAGCGGGTTGGCAACGCCTCGCCACGGTACCCGAACGGCCGAGGTGCTCCAAAACGCCACAGCAGGCGTCCCGAGGGCCGGCCACCTGCCCGGGTGCATGACGGGGCCGGCCGGGCGGGAGTAGACTTCCAGCATGCGGAAGTCGCGGCGCATCCTCGCGGCGGTCTCCCTGCTGGCGGTCGGCGGCCTGGTCTGGGCCGGTGCGCGCTGGCTGCCCCTCGGCCTGCCGGACGCGGAGCGCTACTTCGACCCGCCCGGCCAGCGCAGCCTGCAGCCGGACGAGCTGGGCCAGCTCACGAACGTCCTGAACGAGTACCGATCGCTCTCGGCGAGCGGCGACCTCTTCGACAACTGGAACCGCGAGCAGCGCCTCTTCTGGAAGTACACGATCGCCTTCTCGTCGTACGGGCTGCCCTCGGCGATGCTGATCGCGCCGGAGCAGAAGCCGCTCCTCGGCCACCTCTTCTTCATGATGATCCAGAAGATGAAGTCCCGGCTCGTCTGGGGCGACTTCGTCGAGATGGGCTTCGGCGAGGACCCGATCTCGTTCCAGAACATCATGTACAAGGGTCACCTGAACCTGATGTACGGGCTCTACCAGCTCACCACGGGCGACACGCGCTACGCGCGCGAGTACACCTGGCTGACCCGGCAGATCGTGGAGGAGATGCGGCTGCATCACCGCGGTGTCTACGAGGGCACCACCTGCGAGCCGGACCACTGGTTCGTGGAGTGCAACACGATCGGGATCCTGAGCCTCCACCTCTACGACCGGCTCTTCGGGACGAGCTACACCGAGAACGAGATCGCCTGGACGCTGGACTTCATCCAGGAGCGCATGACGGACCCGGAGACCGGGCTCTTCTACCGCCAGTACCACCCGACCCACGACGTCGTGGACACCCGGCTCCTCGGCTACAACAACGCCTGGATCATCACCTTCCTGCGTCCGATCCGCCCCGAGTGGTCGGAGCGTCTCTACCCCGTCTGGAAGGAGGTCTTCGTCTCGGAGTTCGGGCCGTACGCCACCGTCGACGGCGAGCGGGGCGGAGAGCCCGACCCGATCGCCCACGTCTTCGGGATGTGGGCGGCCAAGGAGATGGGCGACGTCGATCTCTACCGCAAGCTCCGCAACGCATCGGACCAGCTGGGCCGCCTCGAGGAGAACGCCGCGACGGGCGGGATGAACTACGAGAGCCAGGACGGAACCATGGTCAACGGCGTGACCCTGGCCACCAAGTTCCACGTGGGCTGGCGCACGGTGCTGGACCACGACTGGGGCCGGTCCGAGGTGCTGCCGGTGCCCGACGTCTCGGCGATGGACTGGGAGGACCTGCTGCCGCTCGCGGTCTACGACCTCGACCCCGCGCGGCCGCTGCCCGAGCCGGTGGAGGGACGTGCCTGCCCCAACTGCCTGTGGGGCGATCCCGAGCGACTCGGAAGCGATCCCGGCCGCCTCCTGGACGATCCCGCAGACGCGGCGGAAGGCGCGGGTTGAGCCAGCCCTCCGGGCCCGGCGGCGGGCCCTCCTCCGACGGAACGCTGCGCCGTCTGCCGCGCAACGTCTGGGCCGCCAGCGGGGCCAGCTTCTTCACCGACGTCTCGTCGGAGATGATCCTGAACCTGCTGCCGCTCTTCCTCTCGAACGTGCTCGGGGTGAAGACGGCCGTGATCGGCCTCATCGAGGGTGTCGCCGAGACCACGTCGAGCCTCCTCAAGGTCTGGGCGGGAAGTGCGTCGGACCGGGTGGGCCGCAAGCGGCTGGCGGTGTCGGGCTACGCGATCTCGACCCTGGCCAAGCCCGGCTTCGCGCTGGCGAGCTCCTGGGGGATGGTGGCGGGCGCGCGCTGGGCGGACCGCATCGGCAAGGGCGTGCGCACGGCCCCGCGCGACGCCCTCGTGGCGGACAGCATCGCCGACGACCAGCGCGGGCTGGCGTTCGGCTTCCACCGCGCGGCCGACACCGGCGGCGCGCTGCTGGGCCTGCTGATCGCGATCGGCGTGGTGTGGGCGGCGCAGGGGGGTGGCCTCTCGTTGGAGGCCGGCGTCTTCGAGACCCTCGTCTGGCTGAGCCTCATCCCCGCCGCGATCGGGGTGCTGTGCCTGGCGCTCGGCGCTCGCGAGCCGCGGCGGGCGGCCCGTGCGGGGAACGAAGGCGGAGGCGCGCCCGGTGCATCCGCCCCGCCCTCCTCGGGCCTGCACGGCCTGGGCCGCCCCTTCGCGGTCTTCCTGGCCATCGTCGCCGTCTTCGAGCTGGGGAACTCGTCGGACGCCTTCCTGGTGCTGCGCGCCCAGGAGCGCGGGCTCTCGGTAGTGGGGATCCTGGCGGTGCTGGCGGGCTTCAACCTGGTGTACGCACTGGTGTCTACGCCGGCGGGCAGGCTCTCGGATCGCATCGGCCGGCGGCCGGTGCTCGCGGCCGGCTGGGCGCTCTACGCCGCGGTGTACCTGGGCTTCGCCGCGGCCGACAGCGCCTGGCACACCGCCGTGCTCTACGCTCTCTACGGCGCGCAGTACGGTCTCACCGCCGGCACCGCCAAGGCGATGGTGGCGGACCTGGTTCCGTCCCACCTGCGCGGCACCGCATACGGCGGCTTCAACGCCACGCTCGGTCTCATGGATCTGCCGGCGTCGGTCTTGGCGGGCATTCTCTGGCAGGGGCTCGGCGGCTGGTCGGGCTTCGGTCCCTCAGCCCCCTTCCTCTTCGGCGCCGCCCTGGCCGGGCTGGCCGCCGTCGCGCTGGCTCTGTGGCGCCCACGGGTCTCCGCGCACCGCGAGGCCTGAGAGGCGCCGGGTACCGGACCTAGTGGTTGGGAGGGATGGACGCGGTGGTGAAGTGCGCGACCAGGAGGTTGTCGAACCAGTGCTGCCAGTCCGCGCCGGAGCTGCGGGGCGCGAGCTCGACGACCTCGTCGTGGAAGATGGCGCCGGGGGAGAGGGCTCGCGCCGACCACGGCGTCCGGGCTCCCAGTCGGGAGACCTCCACGGCGACGCCCTCGTCCGCGGGGAGGAGCCTGACGATGGCTTCGGCGGGACCGTCGTCCTCGCTCCAGGCGAAGCGCCAGCCATCGCCTTCCGGAATGCCGACGCCGAGGACGCGCGGTCGCACGAAGTCCGCGCTGCGGCCGGCAACGAGGATCCGGAAGACGCCCACGGCGTAGAGCCTGCGCTCGCCGCGCCAGAGCCAGAGCTGCGCGACGCGGGCGTGCTGGCGCAGCGGCTCCGTCGAGCTGAAGGCACCCAGGTAGACGAGATGCTCCTCGCGCACGAGACCGAGGAGTGGAGGTGGAACGCGGTGCACGCTGTGCGGCGTGCCGTCTACGCGCAGCGTGAGCACGTCAGCCCGAAGCTCGGCGAGCTCCAGCTCACGCTCGCCCACGCCGCGCCACACGAGCTGCGCCACGAATCCGTCACCGCGAGACTCCAGCGGAACCCCCGGCCCGAACTGGCACTCGCTGTCGCCGCAGCCGAAGAAGTAATGGACGCGACCGTCGCCCCCCACGACGAGCCGCGTGAACGGACCCGGCTCCGCCGGCTCCCAGTGGCCGACGGGAACGCCGGCGCCCGCGTCGGCTGCGGGCGAGACGCCGAAGTACCCCTCGTAGGCCGCCGCGTTGGCGAACTTCGCCTCGAAGAGCAGGCGGTTTCCCTCGGCCCGGGCCGCGTCGAGGCGCGCCATGTCGCGGCCCGTCTGCGCCACGCTCGCCGCCATCGTGACGCAGGCGGCGACGGTGACGAGTCCCGCCACCAGCCCCGTGCGCCGCCACCCGGCGCCGTGGATCCGCGCGCTCGCCAGCAGATAGACGACGGCGAGCAGCGCGAAGACCAGGAAGATGTCGATGCGGATGGGACCCACCACCGTCGGGCCCCAGACGAAGGTCATCCAGCCCTCGTAGAGGGCTCCCGCAAGGCCCAGACCGGCTGCCACGCGCGCCTGTCGTCTGGCGCCGCCGGGCGCAGCGCAGGCCGGAGCCACGAACAGGATCCAGACCCCCAGCAGCGCGATGTAGGCTTGCCAGGCCATGGGCTGGCTTCGTCCTCCCGCAGGAGGACGTTGAGCGCAACCTCCGACGACGGGACCTAGGCGACCTCGCGACCGAGGGTGTTGGCGGTGGCGGCCTCGAGGAAGGCCTGCTCCTTCTCGACGTCGGCGAGGAGCTCGGCCAGGGCCCGGGGGACGTGCTCGGTCAGCTCCCAGACGTCGTCCACCAGGTCCGGGTCCGCGATGAAGCCGACGTCCACCCGGCCCATGTAGCTGACCACCGTGCAGTTGAGGCCCTGGCTGGGTGCGATGATCGACAGCGGGTACATGGTCTCGATGCGGGCACCCGCCACGTAGAGCGGGACCGGCGTTCCGCGCACGTTGGAGATGAGCACGTTGCCCGGCACCAGCGCCGTGGCCACATCCGGCGGAAGCAGGCGGAAGAACAGGTGCGCCAGGCCGGGCGGGACGGATCCGCCGAGCCCGGCGAGGAAGTCCGCGTCGTAATCGGCCTGCAGCTCCTTCGCGATCTCGGCGTTGCGGTGGATCTGGAGCAGCCGCTCGACTCGTTCGGGCTCGTCGCTGGCCCACAGGCAGGGGGCCATCGTGACCTGGTTGCCCAGGGTGTCGTCGCCCACCTCGCGCTTCGAAACCGCGATGAGGCAGACGAGGCTCTGCTCGGGGAGCGCGTCGCGCGCCTGGAGATACTGGCGCAGGGCCGTCCCGGTGATGGCCAGGATCACGTCGTTCACCGTGACGTCGAAGTGCGCCTTCACCTTCTTGACGTCGTCGAGGGAGACGCTGGCGGCAGCGAAGGCGCGGCGCGGGCCGACGTCCTTGTTGAAGGGAGTCGCGGGAACGTCGAAGGGCAGCGGCGGCGCCCCTTCGCGGCGGCTCGCCAGCAGGGTGCCGGCGGTCTGGCGCAGCATGCCGGCGCCGAAGTCGAAGAGCCGGCGCGGCGCCTCCACCAGGTGGACGGCCGCGCGCAGGCCGATGTGGAGGTCGCTGTAGCTCCGCTGCTCGCCCTGCGCGGACACGGCGTGCGCCGCCGCCGCGGGCGGAAGCTGGCCCGCCGGCGGGTCCGGCTCCAGGTCGCAGAGCAGCTCGCCCAGGCTGGAGCCGGCGACGCCGTCCATGAGGCAGTGGTGGCTCTTCATGAACATCGCGCACTTGTCACCCTCTACGCCCTCGATGAACCAGAGCTCCCAGAGCGCGCGGTCGCGCTCGAGGGGCCGCTCGTGCAGGTAGCTCACCAGCTCGCTCAGCTCGCGCAGCCCTCCCGGGGCGGGGACGCCGATGCGGTGGATGTGGTCACGGATGTCGAAGTCGGGATCGTCGACCAGGTAGGGCCGGTCCAGACCCAGGGGCAGCTCGCGGAGCTTCTGGGTGAAGCGCGGCTCGTAGCGGATTCGCTCGTCGACGGTGCGCACCAGCTTCTCGAAGCTGAAGTCCGGGCTCTCGCTCGGATCGAGAATGGTGAGACCGCCCACGTGAGCGGAGATACCGGGCATCTCCATCGCGAGGAACACCGCGTCTGCGGCGGGGAGCTGTTCCATGGTTCGTTCTTCCTCTTCGCGGGCCGGTCGCCGTGGCGATCCGAGCGGTGGTGCACTCGCTCGAGCTAGAGCTTCACCTCGCCGGAGCAGATGTCCGCCAGGACCTGCGGCGTGAGCGCCGAGAAGGTCCGGGCGGCATCGTCCCGGTAGTAGAGGGGATCGTCGACCCGCTCCGGGTCGAAGCCCTGGGCCTGCAGCTCCACCTTGCGCACCTTGAAGGTGCCGGTGAGCTCGGCCTGGCTGCGCACACGCAGGAACGCGGGACGGGCGTAGGACGGCAGCGCCTGGCTCAGGCGGGCATGGAGCTCTTCGCCGTCGAGCTGGGCGCCGTCCTCCAGCACCAGCGCGGCCATGCCCGCGCGACCCTCGCAGCCCGGGACCTCGACGCCGTAGACCGCGGCCAGCTTCACCGCGGGATCGCAGCTCAGGGCCTCGGCCACCTCCTGGGTCGAGACGTTCTCGCCCTTCCAGCGGAAGGTGTCGCCGATGCGGTCGACGAAGAAGTAGAAGCCGCGGGCGTCGCGGCGCAGCAGGTCGCCGCTTCGGAACCAGGCGTCGCCCTCGCGGAAGACGTCGCGCAGCACCTTCTTCTCGGTGGCTTCCCGACTGGTGTAGCCCTCGAAGCGTCCCGCGGCGGTGCGGCCCTCACTGATCCGGCCGATCAGCTCGCCGCTCTCTCCCGTCCGGGCGCGAACGCAGCGGCCGTCGGCCCCCCGCACGTGCGCCTCCTTCTCCACGTCCCAGCGCACCAGGTCCAGCTTCATGCCCGGCGGCGGACGCCCGATGCTCCCCCGCACACCTTCCAGATTGACCAGGGATACGTTGCTCTCGGTGGCGCCGTAGAACTCGGTGATGTGGGGGATGCCGAAGCGCTCCTGGAACGCCGCCCAGATGTCCGGGCGCAGGCCGTTCCCGACGCAGAAGCGGAGCGCGTGCCCGCGCTCCTCGTCGCACGGCGGCGCAGCCAGGAGGTAGCGGCAGAGCTCGCCGATGTACTGGAAGCCCGTGGCCTGCATCTCCACCACGTCCTTCCAGAAGCGGCTGGCGCTGAAGCGGCGCGCCAGGGCCAGCGTGCCGCCCGCGCGCAGGACGGCGTTGACCGCCATGACGCCGCCGACCGTGTGGTAGAGGGGCAGCGGGCAGTAGAGCGTGTCGCGGCGGGTCATCCCCGAGAGCAGGCTGTAGAGGCCGCCGCCCATGAAGCGAGCGTGGCTGAAGCGAGCCGCCTTGGGGAGGCCGGTGGTGCCCGACGTGTAGATGTAGAAGAGCGGATCGCCGCCGCGCAGCTCGCTGCGCACCGAACGGAGGGGGTTCTGGTCGCTGTAGGGCGCGATCTCGCTTTCCAGGCTCTTGGCGCCCGGCGGCAGCACGACCGACGCATGGCGCGGATCCCCTGCAACGAATACGTCGATGTCCGCGGGACGTTCCAGGCCGACGCTGGCCCAGGTATCGATGCACTCCGAGCCCACGACGAGCGTGGTGCAGCCCGAAGCCTCGAGGACGTGACGGAGCGCCGCTCCGGTCAGGTTCGTGTTGAGCAGGGCGGTCGTCGCGCCCACCTTGGCGAGGCCGGCCCAGACCTCGAGGTACTCGGGGCGGTTCTCCATCAGGAGGGCGACCACGTCCCCCCGGCCCAGTCCCCGTTCCAGCGCCCAGTGGGCGATGCGGTTGGCGTTGGCGTTGTAGCGGCGATACGTGCGACTGGTGCCGTCGAAGCGCACGAAGGTGCGCGCCGGGTAGCGGCGCGCGGCGCGCTCGATGAGGTCGGCCGTCGTGCGCCGGCTGCCGGGGCCGGCGAGGGCGATCCCGGGCATCCAACGCAGGCTGAGGCCGAGGATGCGCAGACGCTTCCCGAGCGGTCGAGCGCGCCCCGTCCCGTTCGCCGACGCGCTCACGTGGTGTTCCTCGACCGGGAGGGCTCCAGGCGGGTGCTCTCCTTCTCGGCGGCCTTGCGCAGATCCTCGAAGGAGCGCGCGATCAGATCGGAGAGCAGCGCCAGGTCCGGCACCGCATCGGCGCAGGCATAGAGGCCGAAGTTGAGCTTGCCGTCGTAGCTCCACACGGTGCAGTTGAGACCGGCCACGTACTTCACATGGCCGACGGAGATCAGGTTCTCGACGGGCCCACCCGGCGCGTGCAGGGCGCGCTCGGGTCCGCGCACGCTGGTCACCGTGATCCCGCCCGGGAAATGCGGACGCATGCGCACGAAGGTGCGGGCCAGGGTGCCGATGCCCTTGGCCGCGTAGGGCGGGAGCCAGCGCAGCCAGTCCTCGACGTTGGCGCCCTGACGGCGACGCAGATCCTCCTTGGCCTCCCTCACGATCTCCGACGACGCGCGCAGCCGCTCGACGGGATCGGCGATGTGGGTGGGCAGCGAGAGCGGGCGCGCCGTGATCCGGTTGCCCCACTCGCCCGCCTCCTCGGCGGTGCGAATGCTGGCGGGCATGTGGGCCAGGATCGGCAGGCCCGGGAGCGCCCGATGGTGTCCCAGGTAGCGACGCAGGGCGCCGGCTACGGTGGCCAGCACCACGTCGGTGACCGTGCAGTCGAGAGCGCGTCCCACCTCGCAGACCTCGCCGAGCGGGATCGTCGCGAAGTGGAAGGCCCGCTTCGCGCTGGGCGGCGGTCCGGAGAAGGGCGTCGGCGGGCTGTTCAGGAGCGAGATCCGCCGCCCGTGGTAGAGGCGCGCGATCGGGCTGTTGTGGAGCGCGCGCTGCACGGCGCGGGTGGTGCGCCCCACCCGCGGCAGCTCGAGGGTGACCGCGCGCGCGCGATCGCGGGCCGCGTCCTTGAAGAGGGTCCAGCCGCTGGGCGGCGCCTCGCCCTCCCCCGCCCACGGGTGGGCATCGAGCTGAGGGTCGTCCGTGGGGTGCGCTCGCTCGTCCAGATCCTCCAGCTCGAAGGGCTGATCGGCGTAGAGCATCTCGAGCAGGCGCTTGCTGGCGGCGCCGTCCGCGAGGGCGTGGCTCATCTTGAGGACCGCCACGACCTTGTCCCCCTCGTACCCCTCCAGCATCCACAGCTCCCAGAGCGGACGCTTCGGGTCGAGCGGGCGGCTGGCGATGTCCGAGATCTCCTCGCACAGCTCGTCGCGCCCGCCCGGCCTGGGGACCGCCCGCCGCCGCACGTGGTGCCCCAGGTCGAGGTCGCGGTCCTCGATCCAGACAGGGTGGTAGAGATCGAGCGGCACGCGTACCGCGCGCCAGCGCAGCAGCTCGAGCCGATGGAGACGGCTGCGGATGAAGGTGCGGGTACGCGCGAGGGTGTACGCCGCGCTGGCCTCCGGCCCCCAGATCGAGACCTTCAGGGTGTGCTGCGGCTCGTCGGGCTTCTCGTCGTAGAGGAACGCGGCGTCGTAGCCGGTCATGCGCTTCACGGGGGCACTCGACCTCCCTCCCCGAGCCGGCGCACGCCTCCGAGGAGAACTGGTATTTTCCTAGAGGGTATCTTCGATTGTCACCGCGTCAACCCTGAGATATATTTCTGGCTTACGACACTTCTGCCGCGAAAACAACGCGAATCGCCCCAGGAGAGGATCGTTTGGCGCGGAAGAGCGACGCTGCCGGCCCCAGGACCCGCCTCGAGGAGGCGCGGGCGCGCATGTATCGGGACCTGGTCCTGGAGTCCGCGGAGCACGTCTTC
This sequence comes from Myxococcota bacterium, assembly GCA_028278065.1. Classification (GTDB taxonomy): domain Bacteria; phylum Myxococcota_A; class UBA9160; order UBA9160; family JAFDET01; genus JAFDET01. The sequence continues at coordinate 4,212 of JANQFA010000122.1, read as the reverse complement.
GCCCGCAAGGGCTTCGCCGACGCCACCATGCAGGAGATCGCCGCCGAGGCCGGGATCTCGCTCAAGACCCTCTACGCCACGGTGTCGGGCAAGAACGAGCTCTACGACACCATTCTCGAGAGCCGCGGCAAGGAGTTCCTGGAAGAGACCGCAGCCAGCATGCAGTCCGGCGCCGGAGCGCTCGACGTGCTGGCCTCGGGGGTACGCGCCTACGTGAGCTTCCTCGTGCGGCACGCGGACTTCCTGCGCATCCACCTGCGCCAGGGCCGCGCCTGGGGCCTGCCCGGCTTCGAGGGCGCCGGCGCAGTCCAGCGCGACCAGGGCGAGTCGCTCTTCGTCGCCGTCGTCCAGCAGGGAATCGACGAAGGCGTCTTCTACGACGACGACGCCCGCACCCTCGCCCGCAGCGGCATGGCCGTCATGCAGGCCCACCTGGCCATGCTGGCCGAGGGCAACCACGGGAGCGACGGCGACGCCATGGGCGACGCCGTCCTGCGTAGCCTGCTCCGGCTCCTCTGCAAGCCGGAAGTGCTGGCCGGGAAGAACGTTCCCGGGGCGGCCTGAGCCTATTTCGCCAGGAAACGCCAGTCGCTGCAGGCGTTCTCCCCGAGATACGCCCGGGTCGGGTTGTTGGCGAACTCGGGGACGCGGCAGAAGAGGAACTTCTTGAGGCTGGGGCCAGAGCCGCCGACGGCGTATCCCACGTAGCCGACCTCGCGGGTCTGGGTGTTCAGGCACATGCAGAACCGCTTGGCCTTGGCCCAGCCGTCCACGACCACCTTGTTGTGGTAGCCGGCGCTGCGCTTGACCCACCGGTCGAGGTCCGTCTGCATGGCTCCGGCCGAGTATCCGAGCGACAACGCGAGCAGCAGCGCCAGGACCGTGGCGACGATCTTCATGAGGCTCCTTCCGGTTCACGGGGTGGAGCCACACCCTACCATGGGCCTGTGTGGCGAAAGGCCTGCCGGGAGCAACCAGGACCCACCACCCTGAGAGCCCCCGACAGGCCAAGCGGCGCTTGCCGCCTAGACGGCCTGCGCCTTCGCCTCCGCCGCTGCGGGCTTCGTCGTACGCGGTCGACGAGCCTTGCCCCGGCTCTTGCGGACCGGAGCGCGCTTGCGGGGCGCACCCTCGATGAGGTCGGCGGTGAAGTCCGCCACCTCGTGATTCACCTTGCGGACGGTGTCGTAGATCGCCGTGAGCGTCTCGTCCTGGATCCGCCGCACGCCAGCGATGGTGTTGGGAAGCACGTCCAGGCGATCCAGCACGTCGAGCGGTGCCTCGGCGATGGTGCGGTGGATCTCCTCCACCGTCGTCGCCCCGTCGTCGATCGCCCCGCTCACGGAACGAGCAATCCTGCGGACTTCGCTCGGCTTCTTCGTACGCTTCGCGCGGGTCTTCTTCGCGGTCTTTGCGCTGGCGGTCATGACGGCCCTCCGGGACGCTCTCCGGTCACCCTGATGCGATGCATCATACGTGCCGCATCGCGGCTCAGGAGAAGCGTCGAGAGGCGCCGGCGCGTGGCGCGCTGCCACGTGGGACAGCGGGGTGAGGCGCCCTGCCGCAGCGGCGAAGCCGAGGGCGTTCGGCTACTCCCGCTTGAGCAGGCGGAAGCAGAGCATCTTGCTGACGTTCAGCAGCAGGCGTGCCGCGATCTCCGCATCGCTCTCGATCAGCTCGCGGAGGTTCGACTCGCTCGTGCTGAGGATGCGGACGCCGTCGGTCGCGGCGAAGACATCCCGAGAGCGGGGCCGCTCGAGGAGGAAGGCCATCTCGCCGAAGACGTCGCCGGGGCCCAGCACGGCGATGGCGGCGTCGCCGTCCCTCACCTCGAGCATGCCCTCCAGCACGATGAACATGTTGCGGGCCACCCCGCCCTTCTTGAGCACGCGGTCTCCCGCGTCGCACTCGATGATGTTGCTCTTCTCGAGGACGACCTGCGCCTCCTCGTCCTCGAGGCCGTCGAGGGCAGAGAGCCGGTTCTGCTCCAGCTCGTCGAGGGCACCGTAGACCTCGCTCCAGTAGGAGGCCGAGCTCGTCAGGGTCCGACTCATCACGGCGCTGCCGCGCCGCTGCAGCCTGTTCACGATGTCCGGCACGCGCGCGTCGGCGCCGAAGTCCCGAGTCTCGTCGGCCAGTGGGGAGCCGATCGCGCGCAGGTAGTAGACGTCCTCGGGCACGAACAGGATGGGGATCAGATAGCCGGCCTCCCGGCTGTTGAAGTTGTCGTGGCTGTAGGTGCGGTGGCCGAGCTCGAGGTAGAGGTTGAGGAGGTGCGGCTCGCAGTTCCCGAAGATGATCTGGATGCGCCTCTCCGCGACCCAGTCTCGGCTCTGGCCCATCATCTTCATCATCAGGTCGGACCCGCGCAGGCGCGGGACCACCATGCCGCGCTCGCCCACGGCGAGTGCCTCGGCCGGAAGCTCGGCGAGGAACGGCTCCAGCCCGTACTGACTCACCATGCGCTCCGGAAACGGCTCGTGTCCGCCCCAGGTCAGGCGCGAGGTGCCCACGACCCGGCCCGACTCCTCCTCGCGGGCGTAGAAGAGGACGCTCTGTTCGTCCTCGGGCTCGCGAAAGAGGCGCTCGGCGTGATCGGCCGCGTCCTGGTAGCGGCCCATCTCCTCCACGTAGACGTCGTAGCGAAGGCGGAAGACCTCGCGGCGCTCTTCGTCGCTCTCGGCGATCCCGAACTCGTAGGGCATCGGCTCTCCCTCCGGACCGCGTGGGTCGCGCGGAGGATACGCGATCGGAGCGCTTCCGAGAGCTAGACTGCACGACGATGGAGCTCTGCACCTTCGACGAGGCCGTTGCCCGGATCCGCCCCACGGACGTCGTGGCCGGAAGCCTCGGACCCGGCGAGCCCTCGGGTGTCTTCGAGGCACTGGGACGTCGGGACGACTGGGAGGATCTGGTCGTCTTCGCGAGCCTCCTGACCAACCTCTACTCGGTCTTCGGCAAGCCGGGGGTGCGGCTCCTCTCGGCCTTCTACGGACCGGTGGAGCGCATGCTGCGCGCGGCAGGACACCCGGTCGAGTTCATCCCGGGCGACTTCCGGCGCTTCTCCCTCTTCGCGGAGAAGATGGCGCCACGAGTCATGGCGACCACGGCCTGCCCGCCGGACGCGGACGGCATGATGAGCCTCTCGCTCCACGCGGGCGCCACGATCTCGGAGCTGCGCCGCTGCGGCAAGGACCCGGACCGGCTCCTCATCGTCGAGGCCAACGCGAAGCTCCCCCGCACGATGGGGCTGCCGCCGGCCCATCCCCACGCGCTCCACGTGGACGAGGTGGACCTGGTGGTGGAGTGCGCGCGCGACCCGCGGGTGCTTCCGGACATCGAGGCCGGGCCCGTGGAGATGGCGATCGCGGAGTACGCGCGCACCTTCGTGCACGACCGCTCGACTCTGCAGACCGGGATCGGCGCGATTCCGAGCGCCGTGGCGCAGCTCCTCGCAGACGGACCCGGAGGCGACTACGGAATCCACAGCGAGATGTTCACAACCGGACTCATGCACCTGCACAAGGCGGGCAAGGTCACCAACCAGCACAAGGGCGTGTACAACGGATTCTCGGCGGTCACCTTCTCGATGGGGACCGAGGAGCTCTATGAGTGGCTCGACGGAAACGAGGAGGTTCGCTTCCTCCCGGTCGAGTGCATCAACACGCCTTCGGTGATCCAGTCGAACCGCAACATGCTGTCGATCAACGGCGCGCTCTCCATCGATCTCTACGGCCAGATCGTGGCCGACACCATCGACGGGCGACAGCACTCCGGAATCGGCGGACATGAGGACTTCGTGTCGGGGGCCAGCCTCGACCGCGAGGACCGCTCGCTGATCTGCATGCCCGCAACGGCATCGGTGAACGGCAGCGAGGTGTCGCGAATCGTGGCGACCCATCCGGCCGGGACCATCGTGACCACGCCGCGGCACCAGCTCGACGTGGTGATCACGGAGCACGGGGTCGCCGAGGTGGCGGGTCTCACGGTCGGCGACCGTGCCCGCGCGCTGGCCGACGTGGCCGCTCCCGCCTTCCGCGACGAGCTGCGCGCCGCCGCGGAGAAGGTGTAGGTTGTGTTTCGAGGAATGGACCCGGCTTGCTGGAAGCCCTGGCGTCCATTCCGTTTCTAGCCCGCGTAGGTGAGTGCATGCGGGGCGGGGCTTCCGAGCGGCCTCGTTCGGAGTCGGCGCTCGTAGTAGGCCCTCCAGAC
>JANQFA010000120.1 GCA_028278065.1 Myxococcota bacterium | reverse complement strand
ATCTGGTCACCCCGCTCGATTCGCGACCTCGAATCGATCCATCGACACATCGCTCAGGACTCGCCTGTGTACGCAGACCTCGTGGTGCAGCGGCTCATTACCGCCCCCGATCGTCTCCGTCAGTTCCCACAGAATCGTGCCCGAGCGGAACGAGCCGGAGATCCGAGAAGTCATCGTCAGGCCCTTCCGCCTTGTCTACCGCATCAGTGACGATCTCATCGAGATCGTCACTGTCTTCCGCTCGTCGCGCCTCTTCCTGGACCGCTCCAGCTGACGCGCCGCCTGACAAGCTTGCAGCTGACAAAGCCCCAGTGCGGCCCCACGACCGTGGTACGCTTTGGGGCGTCATTCACGCGGCGCAGCGTCACCCCGGGGCCGGGCTCGCAGCTGAACCGCATGTCCGTTGGGCAGCACTCCGCAGCTCGGGGGCAAGCGGATTCGGCCCTTCGGCTCTGGTAGCCTTCCCGCATGGCTGATCGCGCCCGGGACCTGGAGTCAAAGGCACTCGACCTTCCTCCCGAGGAACGCGCCCGCTTGGCGGAGCGTCTCCTCGCGAGCCTCGAGGGCATTGCAGACCCCGAAGCCGAGGCCCTCTGGCTTGCAGAGGCGGAGCGCCGCCTGGCGGAGCTTGAATCCGGCGCAGTGGCCGGCACCCCCGCCAACGAGGTATTTCAGAAGTCTCGCTCCACGCTTCGTTGACCGGCGTCACGTTCCACCCGGAGGCGTAGTCCGAGCTCCTCGCGGGGGATCGCTACTACGAGGAGCAAGCCGAAGACCTCGGCCTCGACTTCCTCGCCGCCGTCGAGGCCACCTGCGATCGCAGCGTCCGGTTCCAGGACATGGGGCGACCGTTCGGTGGCCGTCTCCGGCGGATTCTCGTGCCCCGGTTCCCCTATGGTGTCATCTACCGCACAGAGGGCGGCCGAACCTTCGTCGTTGCTGTAGCCAACCTCTACCGCCGGCCCGGCTACTGGCGTTCGCGCACCGGGTAGCGTGCTGCCCGACCAGGCGCTGCAGCCGACCGGCCGCAGCTTGCGCGAGGCGGACCGCCTCAGCCCGGCGGGCGGCCCGTGGTACGCTGGCGGAAAGAGCGGGGCTGCCGCCCAGCAAGGCACAGCGGCTGACGAGCGCTGGCTGGGGCCCGATGAAGTGGAGCAACGCCGCCCACAGCTCGCCTCGCTCGCAGGCCGGCTCGTGCCATCCGGCGGCGGGGCCGCGTGGGCTACCCTGCTTCGTTTGGGAACCCAGGACCTGCAATGCAGATCGAGCCCTACCATCACTCCAGCCTCGATGCCATCGTCCGGCTGTCGCTGCGAGCGTGGGAGCCGGTCTTCGAGTCGATCGAGGCGGTGATGGACCCCGAGGTCTATCGCGAACAGCATCCGGACTGGCGCGTGACCCAGCGCGACGCGGTCGAAGCCGTGTGTGCGGACGAGGACGTGGACGTCTGGGTCGCAACCGAGGGGTCCGAGATCGCGGGATTCGTCGCCCTCAAGCTCCACGCCCAGGATCGCATGGGCGAGATCTACATGATCGCGGTCGATCCCGACTTCCAGCGTCGCGGGATCGCGGCGGCGCTCACCCGCCACTCGCTCGATCAGCTCGAGCAGGCCGGTATGACGACCGTGATGGTGGAGACTGGAGGAGATCCCGGACATGCGCCGGCTCGCCGCACCTACGAGTCGGCGGGATTCCGGCTGCTGCCGGTCGCGAGGTACTTCAAGAAGCTGTGAGCACGACCGGCGGGCCTTCCTGGCAGGACCGCATCTTGAAGCGGGCCGTTCCGCGGCCGATCACCGAAGAGGCGCCGCCTCCTCGAGAGCTGTGTACCGACCTGTGGGCGCTCGATCGCCAGCTCCTGCACTTCGGCCTGGCGCGCCTCCCCTCACGCACGTCGATCGTACGGCTGGAAGACGGGAGCCTCGTCGTGGTCTCGCCTCCGCCCCAGGTCGATGCGAGCGACGCGGCGATCGATTCGCTCGGGCCGGTCCGCCACGTCGTCGTCCCGAACTCCTTCCACTACCTCTTCGCGCAGCCGTTCATGAGGCGCTACCCCGACGCGTGTCTGCTGACCGCACCCGGGCTCGCCCGGCGGGTACCCGAGCTGGGATTCGCAACGGAGCTGCGCGCTCACCCGCCCGCGGCCTGGGCCGGCCAGCTCGAGTACCGGATCCTCGGACCCGCCCACGGCCCCTCGGAGCTCCTCCTCTTCCACTCGACGAGCGGGACGCTGATCCTCACCGATCTCGCCTTCAACATGGTGCGCTACCCGCGCGCCGTGGACCGGCTCTTCTGGCGCGCGTCGGGGATCCCCGCCGGCTTCGGCCCCGGACGCACGACCCGCTCCCTCCTCCTGCGCGATCGGGAGCCGGCCTCCCGCTGCCTGTCGCAGGCCCTGGAATGGCCGATCCGCCGCATCGTGGTCGCGCACGGAGAGGCGATCGAGAGCGCTGCGATCTCCAGCCTTCGGACGGCCTTCGCCGACTATCTGCCGGAGCCGCCCGGATGAAGATCCGCGAGCTCGCCCGAAAGGAGATCGACGCCCTCTGGTCGATCGACCGCTCCGAGGCGATCGACGGGCTGTACCGGCTCGAGGGCGGCGAGCTCGTGCTGACGCCCGAGCACCACGACGTGCGCGGCTGGCCGCCGGGCGAGCCGGAAGAGTACGGCCCGATCCTGCTCGACTGCTTCGACCACGGGGGCACCTTCTACGGGGCCTTCGACGCCGGGACCCTCATCGGCGCCGCGGTGCTCGAGAGCCGCTTCATCGGCGCCGCCGGCGACCGGCTCCAGCTCAAGTTCCTGCACGTGAGCCGGGCGCAGCGGGGGACGGGCCTCGGGCTGGCGCTCTTCGAGAGGGCGGTGGCCCGGGCTCGCGAGCGCGGGGCACGCGCGCTCTACATCTCCGCCACCCCTTCCAGGCACACGGTGGACTTCTACATCCGCCGCGGCTGCAGCGTGACCGGCGACGTCGACGCAGCCCTCTTCGAGCTCGAGCCCCGGGACATCCACCTGGAGCTCGACATCCGGGACTGAGTTCAAGCGGCGGCGCGGTCCGCGGCGGACGGATTCTGGACGGAGGCCGCACGCGCGACGTGTTAGGCTCGCGCGATGGCGCACGTACGCATCGAGAGCGGAGAGGACGGCCAGACCGTCTATCGCCTCACGTCACACCGACGAACGCTCACCGAGACCGACATCGTCAACTTCGTCAATCTCGTCGGCCTCCACGAGCCCCCCTTCATCGACATGGACTGGGTCGAGAAGCGCATGCCGGGCATCCACAACAAGCGCTTCGCGCCGGCGCCCCTCCTGATCTCCCTGGGCATGGGGCTCGTGGCCACCTCGGCGACCGAGGTCACCGACGCCATCAGCGAGGCCGAGGGTCTGGGACCCTTCCACGGGATGGTCGGGATCACGGCGCGCGTCGCGAGCCCCGCCTTTCCGGGCGACACGCTCAGCGTGGAGCTCGAAGGCAGCGTCGACCGAAGGACCAGCAAGGGACAGACGCTCGTGGATCTCGAGCACGTGCTCAAGAACCAGCGGGACGAGATCGTGGTCGTCTTCACCGAGAAGCTCCTCTTCGATCCCTCGAGCGGCGGCTGAGGCCTGCCGCGCCCACCTGCGGGAGATCCCGATCGCACCCGAAGGTCCCGTGGTAGGCTCGCAGTCCACCCAAGGAGGTCGCCATGCTTCGAGGAGGCTGTCTCTGCGGCGGCGTCCGCTACGAGATCGACGGAGGGCTCGGCCCCGCGGTCCACTGCCACTGCACCCAGTGCCGCAAGGCATCCGGCGCCTCGTTCGCCACCAACGCCTCGCTCGACGCCAAGGACTTCCGCTTCGTCTCCGGCGAGGAGCTGATGGGCGAGTTCGAGTCCTCGCCGGGCCAGTTCCGGCGCTTCTGCACCCGCTGCGGCTCCCAGGTGGTGAAGCGATTCGCGGACAAGCCCGAGATCCTCCGGGTGCGCATGGGCACCCTGGACGACGATCCCGAGGTCGAGGTGGTGGCCCACGTCTTCCTGCGCTCCAAGACCCCGTGGCTCGAGATCGCCGACGAGATCCCCCAGCACGAGTAGCCAGCGATGTCCGACGTGTTGATTCGCGGAAGCTGCCTGTGCGGGAAGATCCGCTTCGAGATCCGCGACAAGCCGCTCTTCATGTCGAGCTGCCACTGCACGCGCTGCCGGAAGGCCGGTGGCTCCACCACCGTGGCGGTGCACGCCGAGCAGTTGCGCTGGCTGAAGGGCGAGGACCTCGTCGTGCGCTACCGCCCCGAGCCCCCCTACCACATCGTCCGCTGCTTCTGCGGGCGTTGCGGGACGTATCTGGGTGAACCGGATCCCGGCGCCCGGGGGTTCCCGATCGCCGCGGCCGCGCTGGACGGCGATCCCGGCGTGCGTCGCGTGCTCCACGAGCACGTCGCCGAACGCGCACCCTGGTACGAGATCGACGACGAGCTGCCGCAGTTCCCGGGCCACCCCCCGGGCCTCGGCGGAGACGGACCGGCGGCCGACGAGTGACCGGAGTCGAAGTCGTGCGCGTGGTGGCCCGCGATCTTCCCACCCTGGAGCGTCTCTTCGAGCGCATCGAGCGGGAAGAGGGCTCCGCGGACCCCACTCTGGCCGTACCGGCGCTGCGGCGTTCCCTCGCGGCCTGGGACGCCCTCGCCTCCGACACCGCGTGGGTCCTGTGCGCCCGCGCCGGGGACGAGTTCGTGGGCTACGCCTCGGTCGTTCGCATCCCCAAGCTCGACGCCCGACTCGGCCATCTCTTCGTGGACGAGCTGCACGTGCTGCGCGAGCACCGGCGCGACGGCGTCGCCACGGCCCTCGTCGAGGCCGTCTCCGATCTGGCGGATCGGCTCGGCTACGCCGGCGTGCGACTGCTGGTGCGCCCGGAGAATGCGGTCGCACGAGCTTTGTACGCCGGGCTCGGGTTCACCGAGAGCCCGACGGCGCTGTGCGAGCGGATCGGCTCCGGCGACACATGAGGATCGAGGACCTGATCGACCGCCCTCCGCTCGTCGCCTGGTCGGGGACGAGCAAGATCCCCTGGAACGAGCCCGGCTTCAGCCGCCGCATGCTGCGCGAGCACCTCTCGCAGAGCCATGATCGGGCCAGCCGACGCTTCGCGACGATCGATCTGCAGGTGGACTGGCTGCACCGGATCGTCCTGGGAGGTCGACCGGGCCGCATCCTCGATCTGGGCTGCGGGCCGGGCTTCTACGCCGAGAGGCTCGCGCGGCGGGGTCACCGCTGCATCGGGATCGACTTCTCCCCGGCCTCGGTGGACTACGCAAAGGAGCAGGCGAAGCGCGGAGCCCTCGCCTGCGAGTACCGCCTGGAAGACCTCCGCACCGCCGACTTCGGCGCGGACTTCGACGTCGCCCTGCTCTGCCACGGCGAGCTGAACGCCTTCGCGCCACACGAGGCCCGCTCGATCCTGGCACGCGCCCGCAGGGCGCTGGCACCGGCGGGGGCGCTCGTCCTCGAGGTGCACCGGGCGGAAGTGATCGAGGCGATCGGGCGACGCGCACCGGGCTGGTTCACCTCCCGGGAGAGCGTCTTCGCCGACGAGCCCCATCTATGTCTCGCCGAGGCGAGCTGGGATCCGGAAGCCGGAGCCGCGAGCGAACGTTGGTTCGTGCTTCCGCTGGGTCCTGGAGACCCCACCTGCTACGTGAACACGCTGCAGGCGTACTCGGACTCCGAGTACGAGGCGCTGCTGCGCGGCGCCGGCTTCGGGACGATCGAGGAGCAGCCCTCGCTCAGCGGGAGCCGGGGCGTCGGCGAAACCGACTACTTCGTCCTCGTCGCCCGTTGAGGTACGCTCCGCCCCCCACCCGAAGAGGAGAGCCGTCCATGGCCGCCTTCATGAAGCCCTACACCGCCCAGACCTATGCCCTGCTCAGGATCGTGACGGGATTCCTGTTCCTCTGGCACGGCACGTCCAAGCTGTTCGGGATTCCCAAGGCGGCGTCGGCGGAGGCGCCCGCGTTCGTGACCTACGTGGCGGGGCCCCTCGAGCTGGTCGGCGGGATCCTGATCCTGATCGGTCTCCTCACGCGCTGGGTGGCATTCCTCTGCAGCGGCCTCATGGCGGCAGCCTACTGGATGGCCCACGGCACCAAGGCCCTCCTGCCGATGATGAACCACGGCGAGATGGCCGCCCTCTACTGCTTCGTCTTCCTCTTCATCGCGGCCAACGGGGCCGGGATCTGGAGCGTCGACGGCGCGCGCGGCGACGCCTAGTCCGCCGCAGAACGGAGAACCGCGATGCGAAGCCTCCTCGGCCTGCTCCTGCTGGCGTTCCTCGTCTCGGTCGCTCCCGATGCGGGAGCGCGCGACACCGAGCACTTCTTCTCGGCGCAGGAGGCCGCCGAGAGCGACGTCGGGCGCACCAAGCTGTTCGAGGAGGCCTTCTATCTGAAGGGCCAGAAGCATCCGAAGGTGGCCAAGCGGCTCGGCCAGCACGCCACCGACCAGTCGACACGCGGCGTTTTCCGCTCGGACGAGGACTCCTGTCACGTCGCCTTCATCTCGGCGATCCGGGAGCTCCAGGTCCAGGCGCGGCGCAAGGGCGGCGACGGCGTCGTCGACATCGTCTCGATCACGCGCGGCAAGGAGACCTCGAGCGCCACGCAGTTCCGCTGCATCGCCGGCGCGACGATCGTCCATGTCGGCCTGCGCGGCACCCTCGTGAAGCTGGCGAAGTAGCTCAGGGAAAGGAGCGCCCTCATCCCGCGCCGCCGGCCCTCGGAACCAGGCGGAAGAGCCACACCTGGTCGGGGCTCGACGCCTCGGGGGTGCCGTACTTCTCCGACAGGAGGGCGGCCATCGCCTGCAGGGTGTCCGGATCCTCGTCCTTGACGAGCGTCACCGGGTAGCGGGTGCCTTCGATCCGCACCACCGCCTCGCCGTTGGCCAGGGCGTGGTGGGGCCACTGCTTCCAGAGACGGAAGTGGGGAACCCCGCACGGGATGAAGGCCGCCCCGTCCTCGACCAGGATCCAGGTGATGCGCGTGCTGGCCGGCTCGGCGAGCTCGAGGTGGACCTCCTGCACGTCGCGGGCGAAGCTCCAGTCGCTGACCGGCCCCTCCGCCCACTCCCCCGACGTCATCGGCCCGGCCGGGAAGGGCCCGATCGGCTCGTCGGAGTTGCGCGCAACCACGGCCACCAGCGCCAGCAGCAGGACCACGACGCCCAGCCCGATGCCGAGCCACTTGAGGATGCGCATCCCGGATCCCTCCCGCCGCCAGCCTACACCGGCGCGGCGACGGGATACAATGGAGGCGATGACCACCTGGCGCGGAAGCTGCCATTGCGGCGCGGTGCGCTTCGAAGCCGACGGCGAGCTGGAGGGGCTCGAGTACTGCAACTGCTCCTACTGCGCCCGCGCGGGCTTCCTGCACTGGTACGTGGCACCCGCTCGGTTCCGCCTCCTCTCGGGCGACGCTGCGCTGGAGGACTACCAGTTCGGAACCCGCTCCTCCCACAACCGCTTCTGTCGCACCTGCGGCGTCACGCCCTTCCGACGTCCTCGCTCGGATCCGGACAAGGTGGACGTGAACGTCCGCTGCCTCGAGGGCGTCGACCCCGAGGCCCTGCCCCGCAGGACCTTCGTCGGCATCCACTGGGAGCAGGCGATCCTGGACCGCTGAAACGGGAAGGTTGTGTTTCGAGGAATGGACCCGACTCGCTGGAAACCGTGGTCTCCGTTCCGTTTCTAGCCCGCGTAGGTGAGTGCATGCGGGGCGGGGCTCCCGAGCGGCCTCGTTCGGAGTCGGCGCTCGTAGTAGGCCCTCCAGAC
>JANQFA010000074.1 GCA_028278065.1 Myxococcota bacterium | reverse complement strand
CTACGACCTGGCCCTCGTGAAAGGAAGCGGCGAGGTCTGTCCCAAGAAGGGCAGGACCCGGGCCCTCTGGGTGACGATCGAGAACGGCGACCGCGAGGTGTACGGCAAGGGGAAGCTCCTGCTCGGGAAGGCCGTCGATGGGCCGTGAGCTCCTCGCGCTCCGTCTCGCGGTGCTCCTCTCGCTGGCGGGGGGAGCCCTGGCCTGGACCGTGCCGGTGCATGCGGCGCCAGGCGTCGACCAGCAGGCGAAGTTCAAGGCCCAGGGTCACGAGGAGAACATCCAGGAGGTCGTCTCGCTCCGCTGGGACGAGCGGGTGCTGATCAACTACATCCGCGACGTCGCCCCGGACACGCCGGTGCCGGGGAACTACATCCTGGCGGCCGGCGTCTCCTGCTCGGGCACGCCCAACTTCGGTCTCCGCATCTGGGACACGCAGGCCGAAGCCGTGGTCGTCACGCCCAATCCGATCAGCTTCGCGGTGGTCGCCGGGGTTCCCTCGAGCAAGAAGGACCTGGGGCGCGTCGGCTCGAAGCAGGACGCCCAGGTCGAGGCCTCGATCACCACCTCGAGCAGCGACACCATCGAGTTCAGTGGCGTGATGCAGTTCACCTACAAGCGGGTCCCCAAGAAGCTCGACCCGGACCTGGTCTGCCCGATCAAGGGAAAGAGCCTCAGTCTCACGATCACCCTGGACCACCCGGTCGCCAATGCCGTGCTCACCGGCAAGCTCAAGCTGGGAAAGGCCCTCCGGATCCAGTGACGGGGCGACAGGAATGTGTCGCCCACGAGACAGCGAGGCGGTTCCGCGTGGCCGAAGCTCCATCGTTGTGGATCGCGGATCGTTCGTCACAGCCGTGATGGCCGCCGTCCTGACCGGGTTCCCGGCCCAGGCGCTGGACAACCCGGACATCCTCGATGTGCCGGGCGTCTTCCGGGAGGCCTCCTCGTCGACTCCCGATGGAGCCTGGAGGGAGTTCTCCTTCCAGAGCGTCCACGAGACGAGCCCGCTCTTCGCCTACGGTGGTCTCAGCCGACAGGCGACGATGGGCGTCGCCTTGCTGGATTGGGTCCGGATCACGGCGGAGATCTACGAGCCGGACTCGATGCGGCGGAAGGCCGCGAAGAGCAGTCTCTTCCAGAAGACCTACGTCGCGATCAAGTTCACGGGCTGGCACGAGCAGGGCGGGGGGAGCTTCTACTACGCGGCGCTGGCGGTCCCCTCGTGCAAGGCGAAGGCCGTTTCCACGAGCACCGAGGGCAAGGTCGCGGTCTCGTGCAAGGCCACGGCCTGGAACGATCTCCTCCTGCCCGCGCCGAAGGTCGAGTTCGTCCGGGAGCTGCTCGGGTTGAAGAAGATCAAGTTCACCGTGAAGCTCCCCTGAGCCGGCTCCGCGCGCCACGCGTCGGACCGCGGCGCCCGGGTGGCGCGCGGTCCGGGGGCGATACGGGCGGGCTGTCCTGTCGCGGCGACGTTGGAGGAAGCCCAGGGAGCGCTCGGCGTGTCCGCCCGGCCGGTGCGTTATCCTCGCTGCCGGGGCGCGTAGCTCAGCTGGTCAGAGCACCTGCCTTACAAGCAGGGGGTCCCCCGTTCGAACCGGGGCGCGCCCACCAGCTGCGGGGGGCGTGTGGGGGCAAACCCTTGCGTCGGGATGGGGGTGGACCGGACGCGGAGGGCTCTCGGGATGCTGCGCGCTTGCTCTCGCGGAGGTCGGGCCGGACTGGCGGGCTGCGGCGTTGCCCTGCTCGTCGTGGTGGCGGCCACCCAGGCCGATGCATCGAGTCCCGGAGGCTCTCCCGGGCTCGGCGAGATCGCGCAGACCATGCAGAACCCCCTGGCCCGCGTCAGGCGGTTCCAGATCGAGAACAACGCGCAGTTCGGCTTCGGTCCCGACCGCGAGCTCCTGAACTTCCTCCGCATCCAGCCGCTCATCCCCTTCACCCTGAACAAGGACTGGTCGTTGATCACCCGGCCCTTGATCCCGATCGTCCACCAGCCGTGGCCCGAGTCCGCCGACGGTCTGGGCGACGTCTTCCTTCAGTTCCTGCTCTCGCGGGAGCGCGCCCGTCGGTTCATCTGGGGCGCCGGGCCCGCGTTCGTCCTCCCCACGGCGACCGACGACGTGATCGGCACCGGAAAGTGGTCCGCGGGGCCGACCCTGGCCGGGATCTACGCGGGCGAGCGTTGGCTGGTGGGCGCCGTCGCCAGCCAGGTCTGGTCGTTCGCCGGCGACGCAGACCGCCCGGACGTCAGGTCGCTGACCCTGCGGCCCATTCTCCACTACAACCTGCCGAGCGGCTGGGCCCTGCGCAGCTCACCGAGCATCATCGCCGACTGGGAGGCCGAGAGCGGGAGCCGCTGGCTGGTGCCGCTCGGGGCCGGGGTGGCGAAGGTCTTCGCCCTTCGCAGGGGGCACCTCGACGTGGCGGTGGACGGCTACTACCACGTCGAGGCGCCCCGGACCGGCCCCGAGTGGCAGCTTCGCCTGCAGGTGACGTGGCTGCTGCGCAAGTGAGCCCTGCGCGGCACGCGCGGCAGGATCGCCGCGGAGAGACACCGCGTTGAGGCCGAATGCCTCTGGCACGGCGGGCTGCCGGCACCTCGTGTGACCAGATGACACTTAATCCTGTCGGATGGCCGACACGGGCGCTGCGATCGGCGTCCTCGATCGTCTAGCCCCGGGGCACCGTTCTTGCACCGCTTGGGAAGCGGGTTCGCGGGAACCCCAGGAGGTGGACGGTCATGAACCGAACGGCCTTGCTGGCAGGGGTGTTGTGTATCGGTCTCGTCTCTGCGACGGCGAGTGGGCAGCCGGTGGACTCGGACCTGGATGGGCTGACGGACGCCGACGAGCTCGTCTTGGGGACGGATCCGTTCGACGACGATACGGACGACGACGGCCTCCAGGATGGACTCGAGGTGAACGGTTCGACCGGGACGGATCCGCTGGACCCGGATACGGACGGTGACGGTCTCTGTGATGGTCCGAATACCGTACCCGGCTGCACCGGTGGTGAGGATCAGGATGGCGACGGCGTCAGGGCCCCCTGGGAGACTGATCCGCTCGACGATGACACGGATTCCGATGGTCTTCGAGACGGCGACGAGGTGGAGGTACATGGCACCGACCCGCTGGACCCCGATTCGGACGACGACGGGTTCACGGACCTGGAGGAAGTCCTCGCGGGCTCGGATCCCAACGACGATTCGTCCACGCCGTCCGCGTGCCCCGCATCTGCGGAGGCTCCCGGCGTCTGCGCCCAGGCCGCGAAGTCGATCCTGCTCATCAAGGACAAGCACGACCAGGGACTCCCGGGAGCCAGCGCCAAGGACAAGCTGATCTGGAAGTGGCTCAAGGGAGTCGAGCTCGCAGACCAGGACGACTTCGCCGATCCGACGATCGATGCCGAGTACGCCCTGTGCGTGTACGACGGAGGATCGGCGGCGCTGGTGCTCGAGATGCAGGCCCCGTCGGCCGGCTCCGGGGGCACCTGGAAGGCTCTCGGAACGAAGGGCTACGCGTACATCGATACGGCGAAGAACAACGACGGGATCCTGAAGGTTCTCCTCAAGGGCGGGGACGCGGGGAAGCCGAAGGCACTGGTGATCGCGAAGGACGCCAATCTCCCCCTGGCGCCCGACAGCCTGCCCCTCGACACCGGAGGCGACGTGCTCGTGCAGCTTCGCAACGAGTCCAACGGCGGCTGCTGGGAGTCGGCGTTCGCCCCGGGCCAGGTCCGCCGAAACGAGGTCACCGCGGGCAAGCAGGGCATCTTCCAGGCCATCAGCCAGTAGGCCGGCGGGCGCGCCACCCTTCCGCCTCCCGGGTTCTCCCTCCCGATGCGGCAGGGCCCCCAGAACCGCGGGCGGCAGCGCTGGCGCGACGGGGCTGGACGGGGGTCCCCCGTTCGAAACGGGGCGCGCCCACCCGTTCCGGGGAGGGGAACCCTGCGCCCCCGTTGGCTTTTCCGCGCTGAGCGGTCCGCCACGCGAAGCGCCTGGTGACTCAGTCGCGTGTTGCAGGTCGTCTGGCGGGTCCGAGGCGTCCGGGCTGCGCGGCGCGAAGTGCCTTTCGGCGCTGGCGATTCCGCTGCCTCTTCTCTCGTTCCCTTCAGGCATGTAGGCTGGTCCCTCCGCACCGGGGCTGTCTCATGCGCTGTTTCGCCGCTCTAACGTTGTCCGGGGTCGTGGGCGCCGCCCTCCTCCTCCCCGCTGCGCCCGCGCAGGGCCTGCCGGCCGCGCTCAACGCCCACGCCGGGAGTGACAGTGGATTCGACCGGACGCCGCGCATCACCACGGACCGGGCGGGCAGCTGGATCGCGGTCTGGTTCTCGCACGACGATCTGGGCGGGACGATCGGGACGGATGCCGACATCCTCGTCTCACGCTCGACGGACGACGGGGGAACGTGGACGGCGCCGACGGCTCTGAACACGAACGCTGCGAGCGACGTCGGCCTGGACTTCCGCCCCGAGGTGGCGACCGATCGGGCCGGGAACTGGGTCGCCGTGTGGCACGTCTACGACGCACCGGGTGGAATCATCGATCCGAACGCGGATGTCCTGGTGTCCCGATCGGCGGACAACGGAGTGACGTGGACGTCGCCGATCGGCCTGAACGGCAGCGCCGCAGCGGATCGCGGTGGCGATTTCGCTCCCGACATCGCGACCGATGGCTCCGGGAGCTGGGTCGCGATCTGGGCGTCGAGCGAGGACCTGGGCGGTAGCGTCGGCTCGGACGCCGACATCCTGGTCTCGCGCTCGGTCGACAACGGTGCGACGTGGGCGACACCCGCCCCCATCGACTCGGGCGCCGCAACGGACACGGGGTGGGATGTCGCGCCGACCGTGGAGACCGATCGCGCGGGGACCTGGATCGCGGTCTGGGAGTCCAGGAGTGCCCTCGGCGGAGCGCTTGGATCGGACCGCGACATCCTGATCTCGCGCTCGACGGATGCAGGGTTGACCTGGTCGGCTCCCGCGGCCCTGAACACGAACGCAGGAGGCGATGTCGGAGACGACCGCTACGTCGATGTCACGCCGGCTGGATCGGGGAACTGGCTGGCCACCTGGCAGTCCACCGCAGGCGTCGCTGGGGCAGCCGGGGACGATCTCGAGATCCTGGTGTCGCGCTCGACGGACGGTGGAGCGACCTGGACCGCGGCCGCTGCGCTCAACTCGGATGCCGGCTACGACACCGCCGAGGACCGCCGACCTCGCATCACCACGGACGGGTCGGGCGAGTTCATCGCGGTCTGGGAGTCCAGGGACAGCCTGCTGCCGCTGCTGAGTCCGGATCACGACATCCGCGTGTCGCGGTCCACCGACGCGGGCGCGAGCTGGACCGCGCCGGTGACGCTTCATGCCAACGCTGCCACGGATCAGGGAGACGACTACCTCGCCCACGTCGCGACCAACGGAGCGGGGAACTGGGTCGTGGCCTGGGAGTCCACCGATGAGATCGACGGCACGCTCGGAAGGGATGGCGACATCCTGGTCGAGACCGTGGACTTCGATGCGGACTCCGACGGCGACGGGCTCGCCGACGGCGAGGAGCTGTTCGTCCATGGAAGCAGTCGACTCGACCAGGACACTGACGACGACGGCCTCCTGGATGGCGACGAGGTCCTCGTCCATGGCACCAATCCGGCGAGCCCGGACTCGGACGACGATGGTCTTCCGGATGGGGACGAGATCGCGACCTACGGGAGCGACCCGCTCGATCCCGACTCGGATGGTGACGGGCTCTTGGACGGCGAAGAGGTCTTCATCTACGCCACCAGCCCGACCGACACCGACACGGACGACGACGGCCTCAGCGACTACGAGGAGGCGGTCATCGGCAACCAGGATCCTGTGCTGTGCGCGGCGACCCCGTTGCCCTCCTCGACCTGCCACGAGGCGGTCAAGTCCGTGCTGCTGATCAAGGATCGCCACATCGACGGGTCGGCTGGCCCGAGCCGGGGCGACAAGATCCTCTGGAGGTTCCGGGGTGGCGAGGAGCTGGACCAGGACGACTTCGCCGACCCGACGTTGGATACGACGTACTCCCTGTGCGTCTACGACGGTGTACCAGCGGAGCTGGCGATCGGTCTGACCGTCGCTTCGAACGACAGCGGTGGCTTCTGGCGCGCCCTTCCGGGGAAGGGTTTCCGGTACCTCGATCCGGACGTCAGCCGGAACGGCGTGCTGAGGGCGCGTGTGCGGGCCGGGCGGCCCGGCAAGTCGAAGGCGCAGGTGTACGGGAAGAACGCGGGCGTGGCGATCACATCCAATGTCCTGCCGCTCGACTCCGGGGGCGATGTGATCGTCCAGCTTCACAACGAGTCCAACGGCCAGTGTTGGGAGTCGGTCTTCGCGCCGGACGAGGTCAAGCGCAACGGCGTCAGCGCCGGAAGGCAGGGCATCTTCCAGGCGGTCGGCCAGTAGCGGGGCCGTCCCTCGACACCACGGGGTTCCAGGCATCCTGTGCCCGGATCCACGCGAGGTCGGCCCCGTGGGCCGTGGAGCCTGCTACGGCTCCACGATGCGCAGGACCTGATCGGCCGCTACGGCATGGAGTGTCTGGACGACTCCGCTCGGCCATGCGACCTCGATCTCATCCACGACGGTCTCCTGTCCCAGGCCGAAGTGTAGACGCTTCATGTCCTGAGCGACTCGGTGAAAGGCACCGACCTGCTGGCGGATCTGGCGAGTTCCGCCCGATGTGAGCGTCACCCGGGCGCCGATTCCGTCGCGGTTGGACGTGCTTCCCTCGAGGTCGATCTGCAGCCAGTGGTTCGGGTTCCCGCGGTTGCGGAAGAGCTGATGCGGACCATCGTGAAGGGGAGGGCTGCCCTGCCCGTTGGTCACGAACAGGTCCAGAAAGCCGTCGGCATCGTAGTCGGCGACCGCCACGGCATCCCCACGGCCCAGGTTGCTGCCGCTCGCCCCACCGGCGAGCGGAGCCACCTGGAACGTGCCATCCCCTCGGTTCAGGTAGAGGCGATTCGGGACCTGTCCAGCCGGACCGGTGCAGACGAGGAACAGATCCAGGTCGGCGTCGTTGTCGAAGTCACCGGCGGCCACGGATTCGCACTCGGTCGGCACGTCCAGTCCGGCCTGCTGGGTCCGGTCCGACAAGACACCATCCTGCCTGACGAAGAGCCGGTCTGACCGGCCCTGCGCGCCATCCGTGAACCCGACCAGCTCGAGGAGCGAGATCGGAGCGGTGCCTGAGATCGCCATGCCCAGTCGCTTCCGCAGCGGTGAGGAGAATCGCACCTGCCAGGCGTTCTGGGCCGGGTCGAATCCGATGAAGGCGCCCAGATCCTCACCCGGCAGTCGCGTCGCCAGTCCGTGCGTGGCGACGTCCAGCGGGTCGAGGCCGAACGTGACCGACTCCGGGTTCACGGCGGCCGCGCCGATGAAGACATCCTCCCGAGAGAAGTTCCACGAATCCAGCTCGAAGGTCACCGGCCCGTCTGCCTCGAAGTCGAACCCATGCTCGTCCTCGTTGGGGACGAGAACCGAACGGATCTCGTGCTGGACGGCCTGGAGGACCTGCGAGTACGGGCGATCGATCAGAGCGAGAAACACGTCGATCTCGAGGTCGCCGTTGAAGTCGCCCAGGGCAGCGTCCCTTACGTCGATGAGATCGGGCAGGCCGTACACGTCCGTGACGTCCACGAACCCCTGAAGGTCCACGTCGTAGACTCGATTCGGACGGGGCCAGCCATGGGACATCATCTCGAGGTCACCGTCGTCGTCCAGATCGGCCAGCTGCGCGAACGTCGAGGCGCGGTTGGCGGTGTTCTCGGGAAGAAGACCCGTCGCCACGAAGCCGGCGCCGCTCCGGATGAACAGGTCGGCTGGATCCAGCCCGTCCGAGCGTGGGATGTTGTGTACCACGACGTCGAGCCAGCCGTCGCCGTTCCAGTCCCACCACTGGGAGGTTCTGCCGCGTCCGGCGGGCAGGTCCAGACCCAGGTCGCCGGCCCGGTCCTCGAGGAGTCCGAGCGTGTTCACGAACACCCGGTTGCTCGTCAGGCTGTCGTCGCCGCCGGCACCGCCGATCTCGACGATGTCCTGATCTCCGTCGTTGTCGAAGTCGATCCAGACCGCGCCGTGGACGTCTCCCTTGTCCTGCCCGACGAGTACCGGACCGACATCCGCGAAGGTCCCGTCTCCGACGTTCAGGTAGAGATTGGGTCGGTTGCCATGGTTCGGGACCCAGAGATCGGGGAGGCCGTCTCCGTCGAGGTCACCCCAGGCGGCGCCGTAGGATTGGCCCGCGTAGGCGATTCCCGCGGAAGCGGTGACTTCCTCGAAGAGGGGAGCCGGGCCGCATCGAGCCGACAACAGCAGAGGGAGGATCAACCCTGCCGAGACAAGAGCGAGAAGTGACTCGGGGATCCGGGTGGATTGACAGCCAGTTCGCTGCATCCGCTGCATACTGCCTGCACAGACCGGGCCCCTTCAAGGTGTCCTCGCGCACGCGGTGGTGAAAAGAGCGTGAACCTCCCAGGGCTGGCGCGTCACGAGCCGACGACGGCGTCGGATGCGTGCGGCAGCGGCGCTGCCCTCGAGGATTCTCAAAACAGCGTTCTAATTCTCGTGCCCGCGCTCGTTCCTACCGGGCCTCGACCGACATGTCGGCGTTGTGGAGGACGCCGCGGACCTTCTTCTTGCCGCCCTTCACGGTGATCTTGCAGTAGACCGAGTCGCCGCTGCAGGCTCCGCAGTCGAGCGAGGCTGCAATCCCCGCGGGCAGGGAGACCGGGCCGAGCGTGTCCTCGGGTGTCCCCGAGTTCGCGTACGCCTCGAAGATCTCGATCGTGACGGTGACGGGCTTCTTGCTCACGTTGAGCGCCGTGCAGGTGTAGCTCCCCGACGCGAGCACCGGCGTGTAGAGGGCGGAGCCCGCCTGCGCGGAACCTGCCGCGGCCAACACGCAGAGCGCGGCGGCCAGGCCGAGGACTCGAGGGATCATCGGTGGTTCCTCCTGCTGTGGATCTTGTGGATCTCGACCCCAGGGTAACCGGGCGGAACGCCTCGCGGAGGCCTTCCTGGCGATCGTGGGCGTCGTCGGGTCGGGGTTTGATCCGGTGGCAGGATTCGTGCCAGAATCGGGGAGCCGCGCGGAAGCCGTCGAAGCTGGAGGTATCGGTCGTGAGCAGTCCCACCCGTTGTGCCGCCGTCGTTGCTCTCGCCGTCCTCTTCGTCCTCGGCCTCGCGCAGGAGCCGTCCGCCCAGCTCCGGGGGCTGCGCTACTGCGAGGTCCTCGGGGTCTACCTGCGGGACGGCGCGCTCGAGGCGGACGTCTGGAACACCACGTCGGCACTGGACGACTGCCCCCAGGACGAGTGGGACGCTCTCGATCCGGTCGCCATCGCGCAGGACCTGGGTGCCATCATCGCCCTGCTGAACGGTCCGCGGTTCTGGCTCCTCGACTTCGCCTTCAGCCTCAACCCGCTGGGTCCCGTCCGCACGTTCGGCGCCATCAACATGCGGCTGTCGGCCACGGTCGACATCCCGCCGGGCGGAACGAACGTCCCCTATTCGAGGAGGAGCGTCGACCGCGACACGCAGTTCCTGTTCCGGTCCGGCCAGGAGGTGTACGAGCTGATCGACCCGGACGGCAGGGTCCACGTGATGCAGTCCTACTCCCACATCGTCGACGACACGCTCGACGAGGCCGCGCTCGCGGCGCTGGGCGGGCGACTGCAGCTGCCGCCGGGCTGGGCCTATCGCGTGCGGCGCCTGCCGAGCGACTGGGTCGTCGAGGACCAGGACGGCGTGGCCACCGTGGTCCAGGACGAGTTCTCCAACAGCTACCAGTACACCGGCTTCGCCGAGGTGCCCGTCGCGGCGCGCCGACTCACCCTGCGGGACGACGCGGTGCGCGCATCCCGCCGGAGCCTCTCGTTCCTGCTGCAGGACGACCCCATCGCCGTGCCCGGAGGCGGGTCGCGATCCGACCCGACGCTCTTCGGCGCCGCGGTCCAGGTGGTGAACCCGACGTCGGGCGAGGCATCCGAGGCGGTGCTTCCGGCCGGGAACTGGACCCGCTCCGGCTCCGGCTATCGCTATCTGGATCGCCGCCAGGAGGATGGCCCGTGTCGCAAGGTCAGCCTAGTGCCGGGCCGGATCAGCGGCACCTGCAGCGGTGCAGAGCTCGGCTTCACGCTGGACGAGGCCTCGCAGGGGAGCCTCGGGCTTCTCTTCGAGGCCGGATCCGAGGCGCGCTACTGCGCCGTGGCCGGGGGCCGCATCGCCCGCGACTCGGGAACCGGCACCGACAGCCGCGGCCGCGGCAGCTTCGTGGCGTCCGGTGCGCCGGCTCCCGCCAGCTGCCCGGTCCCCTAGTCGTCCGCACGCGCCTCGACTAGGGGGCCACGTAGATGCCGAACGGCTTCTTCGCGATGAGCCTGCCCTTCAGCCACACCTCGTCGCTCGCGGATCCTCCGGAGACGGTGTCGCTCTTGAAGGTGGAGGCGCAGACCCTGTCCTCCTGGCCCTCGAACTTCTTGCCCAGCTCCTCGAAGGTGAATGTGCCCGTGATGGTGACCTCCCCGGGCGGGCTCTCCGGGGCCATCACCACCACGGCCTTGCGCACCTCGGCATCGGGGATCTCGCTTGCAACACCCTCGATCGCGTACAGCCAGGGGGTTCCGGCCACGACGTCGCCGGCAGCCGTGTCCCAGACGGCGATGTGAGCCACGGTCGTCTCCGGGATGGGCGTGTCCCAGGGGCACGCGACCAGGAGGACCAGCTGATAGTTCTCGGGGACGGGCGCGTCCAGGTCCTCGCGCAACCGGAGGTTGATCATCCGCCGGGTATGGATGTGGAGCTCCTCGACGCCCCCGCCGCCGTCGGGCCGGATCACCTTCACGCTCGTCGTAGCCCTGTGGACGGTGAAGTCGTCGGCGGAGATGGGAAAGGCCGGCGCGAGCGCCGAAGCGAAGGCAGCGATTGCGATCGATGAGCGCTTCATGGTGTCCCTACGGGTCGATGATGGCGAAGGGCTTCTTCACGGTGAGCTTCCCCTTGGTGAAGACGGCGTCGCCCCCGTCGTTGCCCCCGATCGAGCCGCTCTTGAAGCCCTCGGCGCAGTGCCATTCCGCCACTCTGTCCCCGAAGAGCCCGAATGCCCCCTCTCCATCGCGGTCTACCGGCTCCCAGACCGTCCGCGCGAGCTTGCGTACGAATCTCCTTCCGAGAGCGTCGAGATCGAAGGTGCCGGTCATCGTCAGCTCACGCGAGAAGCGGGTGGAGTCCAGGCCGACGTGGACCTTGTCCGGGTCGGGATCACCGTTCGCGACGAGTCGCTCGGCGGCGAAGGCGAGCTCGCTGCCGGAAACGGAGTCGCCGGCCCCCCCGTTTGCGTCCTTGTCCCAGACCAAGAGAATCAGGAGCTCGGTGCCCTCGAGGATCGGGTCGGGCCAGGGGCACGGGATGGCCGCGGCCAGGATCAGGTTCTTCGGGAGCGGGTCGTCGATCGTCGCGCCCCGGAGGTAGTTGATCATCGTCCTCGTCCTGGCGTGGATCTTCTCGATTCCGTCACCGGACTGGGACTGCACGGTCTGGCTCCACCTGGCGGCGTGCACCGAGTAGTCGCCCGAGGCAGGTCCGGCGACAAAGAGCGCGACCCCGGCGGCCGCAGCTGCGATACGCCCCATCGATTCCTCCGTATCGACAAGAGCTTACTACGCTCGGGCGGTTCTCGGTCGGCTACCCGGCAGTGCGGCGTTTGTACACGGTGACTCGGGCCGGCCGCGATGCTATTCCAGCAGGTTGCGACAGGCGCGGCCCCGAGGCCGCGCGGATCGAGCGCGCGAGGAGGCATGCGATGGCGATCGAATTCCCGGGCTCCGGCGAAGACGAAGGCAAGGACAAGACCAACGGGGCAAAGCCCGAGAAGGCCGAGGTGTCTACGGAGCCGGCGCCTGCCGAGCCGGGGCCCGCCGAGCCGGCGCCTGCAGAGCCGGCGCCCAGCGAGCCGGAGCCTGCCGAGCCGGCGCCCGTGGCCCAGACCGCGCCGGAGGAGCCGGAGACGAAGGGCG
>JANQFA010000056.1 GCA_028278065.1 Myxococcota bacterium | reverse complement strand
CCTGCGCAGCCTCGGCTACCTGGAGTAGCCGCTCAGGTCGGGCGGAAGAGTACGGCGGTCAGGTCGTCGGGCTTCGACGGCTCGCCTGCGCGGGGCTCGACCATGCGTCGCCGGCACTCGCCGACCATGGCTCGCAGTGCCTCGCCGGGCGGCCCGATGCGCGCGTGCTCCACGATCTCGTCGGCCGACAGGTTGTCGAACAGACCGTCGCTGCCGAGCACCACGCTGTCGCGCCCTGCGAGGGCCAGGCGCGGGCCGATCTCGATGCGCATGTCGTCGCTGCCGATCGCGTTGGAGATGACGTGGCGCTCCTCGTGGTGCAGCGCCTCCTCTGCGTCGATCAGGCCCGCCTCCACGGCGTAGCCCGCCGGCGAGTGGGAGACGGTGCGGAGCTTGAGGAGGCCGCGCTGTCCGGTGACCAGGAGCTCGGAGTCGCCCGCGTGGTAGGGGCGTACCGAGAGCCCTTCGATGGCCGCTACCACCAGCGTGGTGCAGGAGCCACCGCCGCGGTCCAGCAGGATGCGGTTGGCGCGCTCGAACCCGTTCAGCACGCCGGCGCGCAGCTCGTCGCCGTCTCGGGCCGCCTCGATCAGGGCGTCGCGCAGCGCCTCGAGCGCGAGCGCCGCCGCATGGCCTCCGGCGGGACCTCCCCCGACGCCGTCGGCCACGGCCAGCACCCCCCGGTGCGGGTCGTACGGGATCAGCGCGGCGGCGTCCTCGTTGGCCTCCTCCGAGTCGGGACGCCGGGCCGTGAAGACGGCGACCGAGCCGCCGGCAAGCGAGTAGAGCTCTCCCTCGCGCAGGTCGCGGCCGCAGATCAGCAGCGCGTCGCTCGGCCCCTCCACCGGAGCGAGGTTACCATTCCCGGTCGTGTCCCCGCCCGAGCTCGGAATCATGCTCCCGATGCACGGCGTCGCCTTCGCCGATGCCCTGGATGCCGCGCGCGCCGCCGAGCGCGCCGGTCTGGCGGCCGCGTGGGTGCCGGACCAGCTGCTCAACGTGGGCCGGCCCGAGGCCGGGGTGCTGCCCTGTGAGGCGGTTCTGGCCGCGGTCGCGGCGGTGACCACCCGGATCTCGCTGGGCCCGCTCGTGCTGACCACCCCGTTCCGCCACCCGCCCATGCTGGCCAAGCAGATGGCGGGCATCGAGGCACTGGCCCCGGGTCGCCTGCTCCTGGGACTGGGCGCCGGAGGGATGACCTACGCAGACGCGGCCGACGCGCTGGGATTCGAGCGGCTCTCCGGGGCCGATCGCGTGGCCCACGTGGAGGAGACGATCGACTGCCTGCGCACGCTCTGGCGCGAGGATCCGGCCGACTTCGAGGGGCGCTTCGCGTGGGCGCGCGCGACCCGGATCCATCCGCGGCCGCTCACCCACGTGCCCATCGTGCTGGCGGCGGAGGGGCCCCGCATGCTGGAGCTGACCGCCCGCAAGGCCGACGCCTGGAGCTGCCCGCGTCCCTGGGGCCTGGCCGAGGGTCTCGATCGCCTCGAGGCGCTCGGGCGCCCTCGCGACAGCCTCGACGTGAGTGTCTTCGCCATCGCCGTCCTCGGCGCGAACGAGGCCGATGCCGCCGCCGCCCTGAAGCGTGCGGGGCCGTCCGCGCAGCTCTTCGGAGACGTGGAGGAGCACCACGTGTTCGGCGGTCCCGAGCGGGCGGCCGCACGCATCGCCAAGTTGCACGCCGAGGGCGCGGCACAGATCACCCTCGACCCGCGCGGACGCCCCGCACCCGAGAGCATCGACCTGCTGGTGAGGGAGGTCCTGCCCCTTCTCTAGGGCGAAGCGTCCGAGCCGCGGAGGCGGACCCGGAAGAGGGTGCCGTGGCCGGGGGCGGACTCGACGTCGATCTCGCCGCCGTGGCTCTTCACGATCTGATAGGAGATGGCGAGTCCGAGCCCGGTTCCCTCGCCCACGGCCTTGGTCGTGAAGAACGGGTCGAAGATCCGCTCCGCGAGCTCCGGGTCCATTCCGCAGCCGTCGTCGCGCACGGTCACGCACACGTCGTGACCCACGGGCTCGCTGTAGACGCGGATCGTGCCGTCGTCGCCGATGGCATGGGCCGCGTTCAGGACCAGGTTCAGGAAGACCTGCTTCAGCTCCTGAGGTGATGCGGGCACCAGCGGTACGTCTCCCCACTGGGTCTCGACGCGGACGCGCCCGAGCTGGGGCGCCGCGACGCGCAGCACCGACTCGAGAAGCGGATTGACGTCGGTGAGCTCGCGCTCCCCGTGACCGGCGTGGGAGAATCCCTTGATGTCGCGCACGATGGACGCGGCGCGATCCACACCCTCGATGGTCTCGTCGATGACCTGGCGCCCTTCGTCCACCTGCGCCCGTACGCAAGGATCGGACGGGTCGAGCTCCCTGGCGAGCTCTTCCCACTGCTGGCCGAGCTGGCCCAGGTTGGCGCGCGCGTAGGCGATCGGGTTGTTGATCTCGTGCGCGATCCCGGCCGCCAGCTCGCCGACC
Organism: Myxococcota bacterium; assembly: GCA_028278065.1. Taxonomy (GTDB): domain Bacteria; phylum Myxococcota_A; class UBA9160; order UBA9160; family JAFDET01; genus JAFDET01. The sequence goes on along the minus strand of JANQFA010000056.1, from coordinate 14,318 downwards.
GCGGCCAGGCGTCCGGAGGTGACCAGCCGACTGCGGAGGCCCACGACCTCGCGCAGATCGCGCACCATCAGCACGACTCCGACCGGCGCCGCGCGTTCGTGGACCACCGTGCTGGACACGGAGACCGGGATGGTGCGGCCGCCGTCCACGTTGAGCTCGCACTCCAGGTCGCACACGGTGCGCAGCGGGTCGGCCAGGGCCGGGAGGAACTCCGAGCCGTGACGTTCTTCCAGCGCCTCCGGCGTGCACCCCACCATCGCCGCGAGCCCCGTGTTGGCCGTGCGCACCTTGCCGTCGGGGCGAAGCAGGGCGACGCCCTCGCCGATTGCCTCGAAGATCTCCCGACCGAGGGGCGTGGGGGCCACGATCGGGTAGGTGTAGCGGACGAAGGTCCAGGCGATGAACGCGTTGAGGATGGCGAAGGAGGCGGTGCCGAGGCGAGGGACCTGGATGCCCGCGAGCGGAAGCAGTCCGTCGGTGATCGACGCGACGGTTGCGGGAAAGGACATGCCGACGAAGAGCAGCACCAGCTGCTCGCGTTCTGCGCGCGAAGGCGAGGCGCGGTAGGAGCGGCTCAGGGTGGTGAGGGCCGACACGATGCAGCCCATGGTGAAGACGTAGTACAGGAGGTAGGTGGGAGAGAGATCGTACGACCAGCCCCAGTCGTGACGGGTGACGCCGCCGTCGTGGAAGAGCGGAAACGCCAGGTTGGCGGCGCCACCCACGATCGACGCGACGTACAGGAAGGGGAGCGCGCGTCGAATCCGGGGAGCGGGGGCCTGGGCCAGCTCGACGAACAGGTGCAGGGCCAGCGGGCCCAGGGCCGCCCACCCGACACCCGACAGCCGCACCAGACCGATCACGACCTCGGGGTCCGATGCGGTATTCCAGAGCACTTCGCATCCGGCCCACCAGCACGCGCCGCCGATCAGGAGAGCGGCCAGACGATTCGCGCGGCGGCCCGCGTCCCGCGTGAGGATGGCGGCTCCCATCATCGCCGAAGCGATGCACGAGAGGAGGGGGATCACCACGTAGGGATGCATGGTCGGCATGGCTCCCGTTCGTGCATCGGTCCCCCGTTCCGGGGGCTTTACGCTTCTGCGTCGGCAGCCAGAACCCACAAGTCATCCCGTCTCCACGCGAATCCCGGCTCCCGCGGGCCGCGATCCCGCGGGCGGTTGGACGTCCGAGCTGCGTCAAGGTGAGCCCCCGACCGGACGATGCAGGGAGCAGGGAGTCGTATGGACGGTCGGGCGGGAGAAGTGCGCATGCCGGAGGAGGAGGGCGAGCCCGTGGGCATGCCGGAGCCGGAGGGCGAGCCCGTGCGCGCGCCGGAGGAGGAGGGCGAGCCCGGCGGGGGACTCGCTGCGCTGGCTCGTGCGCCCTTCCGCAGCCTCCCCTCACGGATCATCCTGTCCGTCTTCGGCGCGGCCCTGGCGACGTCGCTGGCCGTTGCCCTGGTCTCGACCTCCTCGATCGAGTCGTTCCTGAGCGCCGAGATCGACCAGAAGTTCCCGGCCACCCTGAACGGAGCATCGGAGCGGCTCGATCTGTGGTATGCGCAGCGCAGGCTCGACATCGAGACGTTCGCGCGGAGCGCCACGGTGGTCGAGAACGCCCAGCGGATCTCGTCGTCGCGGACACGGGATCGCGAGCGTGCGCACACGGAGCTGGGCCAGTACCTGGCCTACGTCCTCGAACGGTTCCCCCAGTACAAGGGTCTCGTCCTGCTGGACGCCGGCGGTGAGGCGGCGGTCTGGGTGGGACCCGAGCTGGACCTCCCGCCGGGTCTGGTCGCCGGGCTCTCCCAGGTCTCGGTGTCGGCGGTGGGGAGCATGCACCCCGTGGAGGGCGGCTACGCGCAGCTCGCCTCGGCTCCCATCATGGGCGCGCGCCAGCAGAGGCTCGGGTCGCTCCACGCGATGATCCGGCCTTCGGCGGTCAGCGAGGTGCTCCACGACGACGAGCTCGGGGAGACCGGCGCCATCTACGTGGTGGGTCGCGACGGCAGGACCCTGTTCCAGGGCACGAGCGGAGAGCGACGCTCGGGCTATCCGTCGGCGCTTCCGGATGCGGAGGAGACCCCGCGCGTGGCGCACTACACGGCCTCGACCGGTGCCTCGGTCGTGGGCAGCGCGATGCGCTTCGCGCGCTTCGGCTGGACGGTGGTCGTGGAGGAGGACTACGACGAGGCGTTCGCGCCCGTGGTGGCGGTGATCCGCCGCATTCTCGCCATCAACCTGGGCGTCGTGCTCCTCTTCGGGCTGGCGGCCTACCAGTTCGCACGCTCGATCGTGAGCCCGATCCGCGCCCTCTCGGAGGGTGCGCGCCGCATCGCCGACGGCGAGACCGACGTGGTCGTGCCGCTTCCGGCCGCGCAGGACGAGATCGAGATGCTCACACGGGTCTTCAACGAGATGAGCCAGCGTCTGCACCGCAACCAGGCCGAGCTGGAGCGCAGCCGCCTGGAGGTGGAGAGGGCCAACGAGAGCCTGGTGGCCAACAACGAGGAGCTGCAGCGGGTGAACGAGGTGCTGGAGCAGCTCTCGATCACGGACGGCCTGACCAAGCTCCACAACCACCGCTTCTTCCAGGACCATCTCCAGCGGGAGCTGAGGCGGGTGCGTCGCAGCGGAGAGCCGCTCTCGCTCATCCTGATCGACATCGACGACTTCAAGAAGCTGAACGACCGCTACGGACACTCGACCGGCGACGCAGTGCTGCGCGAGGTGGCCGTGGTGATGAACGGCGTGGTCCGCGAGAGCGATCTGCTGGCGCGCTACGGCGGGGAGGAGTTCGCCCTGCTCGCTACGCAGACCGAGCTCGAGGGTGCGCGTGCCCTGGGCGAGAAGGTGCGCCTCGCGATCGCCGAGGCGCGCTTCTCGGCCGACGGCGTCGACGAGCCCGTGGGCGTGACCGTCTCGGTGGGCTGCGCAGCCTACCACGGCGATCCCGATGCCCTCTTCCGCGAGGCGGACCGAGCCCTCTACCAGGCCAAGGCCGCAGGCAAAGACTGCGTCGTCAGCGCTGCCTAGCGGGCCGAACCTCGGCGGATCGCGCGCTCCGCAGGTGGCGCGCTAGCGGGCTCGCAGCAGCGACCCGTAGATCCAGCCGACCAGGCCCGAGTGGGTTCGCACCAGCACCCACTCCCCGTCGCGCCGCTCCTCGAAGACGGGGGTCGCTCCTCCGAGCACCGTGAGCACCTTGGAGTCGACCGAGGGCCCGGCGCGCAGGTTGACGCGAGAGCTGCGGACGAAGAGGGTGGCGTCGGAGCGCGCGACCCGGCTGCCTTCGGACAAGGCGTCGTCCCCGATGCGGCGCGCTCGGGAAGCGAAGAACACGGCGGTGCCGAGCCGTCCCTCACGGACCTGCTGCTCGGCCTCGTCCAGCTTGGCCCGCGCCCGGTCGCAGCTCGCAGTCCGCCAGGGCGCGCGATTGCAGCCCTTCTCCACGGCGAGGCGGGCCTCGGCCACGGCGGAGACGGCGTCGGCCCGCGTGTGCGTGTCGCGCATCCCCGACTCGATCGCGATCATCGCCTCCTCGGCCTGCTCCAGGTCGGCGCGCAGCACCTCGATCTCGCGCTCCAGGTACTCGACCCGGTCCTGGTCCGCCCGCCGGTACACCTCGGCGTCGCTCGCGAAGAGCGCGCAGCCGCCGAGCAGCGCGGCGCCCGTGAGGGCCGCGCCGGTGTGGAGGATCCGCTGCGACATGTCTGCCTGCTTCCGCTTCAAGGGGCCGCCTCTTCCGGATTCTGGGGTGTTCGACCCAGGAGTCCGCTCCGGGTGTATCGATCCGATGGCCCGCGGCCTTGAGTGCCCAATCGGCGTGCAGCCCGCTGCTCATGCGGCGTGCGCGACCCGGCCCGAAGTGGGCCGATTCGAGCGCATCCCCCGCGGGCGCAGCTGCAGCGGGGCTCCACGAGGCTGGCACGCGCCTTGCTCTAGTGGGCCTTCGAATGCTCACCCTCGGAGGAGATCCCATGACTCGGAACCTCGGATTGCTGCTCGCCGCAGGCGCGCTCCTTCTGCCTGGCGTCGCCATGGCGGAAGAGGCTGCCGTCTCGGAGGGCGTGTTCGTCGCCAACAACGTCTGGATGATGCTGTGCGCCGGCCTCGTGTTCATCATGCACCTCGGCTTCGCAACGCTCGAGAGCGGGATGACCCGCGCCAAGAACACCGTCAACATCCTCTTCAAGAACACCTTCATCATCAGCGCGGGGATCCTGACCTACGCGGTCATCGGCTTCAGCCTGATGTATCCGGGTGACTTCAATGGGATCCTGGGCTGGGCGGGCCTGGGCATCACGACCGATGCCGCCGGCCTCACCACGGCCTACGCCGACGGCGGCTACACCTACTGGACCGACTTCCTCTTCCAGGCCATGTTCGCCGCGACCGCCGCGACCATCGTGTCGGGCGCGGTGGCCGAGCGCATCAAGCTGCCCTCCTTCATGCTGTTCGCGGCCATCTTCGTCGCGTTCGTGTACACGATCGCGGGCTCCTGGAAGTGGGGCGGCGGCTGGCTCGACGGGATGGGCTTCTACGACTTCGCCGGCTCCACGCTCGTGCACTCGGTCGGCGGCTGGGGCGCGCTGGTGGGCGCCTGGATGCTGGGTCCCCGCCTCGGCAAGTACGCGAAGTCGGGCAAGATGACACCCATTCCGGGCAGCAACATGCCCGCAGCCACGATCGGCGTGTTCCTGCTCTGGCTCGGCTGGTTCGGATTCAACGGCGGCTCGGTGCTCTCCGCCGACCCGGCGCTCACCTCGTTCGTGCTGGTCACGACCTGCCTGGCGGCCGCGGCGGGCGGCATGACCGCGATGTTCACCTCGTGGGTCGTGTCCTCGAAGCCGGACCTCTCGATGTCGCTCAACGGGATCCTCGCCGGCCTGGTGGGCATCACCGCCGGCGCCGATGTGGTGAGCCCGCTCGCCGCGGTGGCGATCGGCGTGATCGCCGGCGTGATCGTGGTCTTCTCGGTGATCTTCTTCGACAAGATCAAGATCGACGACCCGGTTGGCGCGATCTCGGTGCACCTCACCTGCGGCATCTGGGGGACGCTCGCGGTCGGGATCTTCTCCGCCGACCACAGCTTCGTCACCCAGGGCGTGGGCGTGCTGGCCTACGCTGCCTTCACGGTGGTCTGCGCCGGGATCCTCTTCGGCGCGATCAACGCGACCATGGGTCTGCGGGTGTCCGAGGAGGAGGAGCTGGAGGGGCTGGACTTCGGGGAGCACGGCATGCACGCCTACGACTTCCCGACCGGCTCGGGTCTCCTCGACGAGCTCACCGGTGCCTCCAGGAAGTCGACTCCGCCCCCCACAGCCGCACAGCAGCTCGCGTCCAGCGAGAGCTAGGGGGGAGATGGTGCTCCGGGGAGCCGGGGGGAGGCCGAGCCTCCTCCCGGCTTTCCTTTGGTTGTGTTTCGAGGAATGGACCCGGGGCGTCGCTAGGCCCGCGAGGGGATGCAGTAGAGCTGGGCCGTGCCGCTGGCCAGGAGCCGCCGATCCTCGGACCACACCCGGCCCGTCGTTCCCATGAGCCCTCCCGTCGCCACCCGGCACTCGTGCTCGGAAAGCAGGAAGGCGCTCTCCGGCGCCGCGTCGTGGAAGACGACGTTGACGTCGAGATTGGGGGCGATGAAGCCGGAGTCGCGCGGATGGGGCCGGCAGGCGGCCGGCCAGGACATGGTGTCGACCAGCAGCAGCGAGCGCCCCGCATCCACCCAGGGATCGTCGAAGGTGTGACGAGGGCGGAAGCGGTACCAGTCCAGCGCCACGGGCGGCCGCGGTCGCGGCGGCTCCTCGATGCGAGCCGGATCCGTCGGCCGACACTCCAGGTTGTCCCAGAACGGGAACGGGGAACGCTCCTCGGGCTGGGGCGGCAGCCGCTCGACGATCTCCGCGATCGTCTCCAGCTCTGCCGGGTCGCGCACCTCCGGGGCTTCGCCCCAGCGGTGCTCCAGGGTCCCGTCGCTCGGGGCGGCCGTGCGCACGATCGACTCGAGCAGGACGCGCTCACCCTGGCGGACCGAGGCGCGCAGCGACTCCGAGCTGCGCCCGCGCCGGACCGGGGTCACGTCGATCTCGATCGCGTCGAATCCGCCGACGGCGAGGAAGTGGGCACTGAAGCTGGCCGGGCGCGGGATCTTCGCTTCCCGGCCGGCGGCGCGCAGGGCGATCGCAGCCAGGTAGCCGCCGTTGGGACCCCAGATCTCCCAGTCCTGCGAGAGGTGCCCCGTGTAGCGGCCGGCCTCGCCCTCGACGCGCGTGTCCCGCTCGAAGTCTCCCATCCGGGGACTCTACCGGGACTCTACCCCGGGGTGCACACGGTGACCGCCTCGCCCTTGCGCAGGCCGTAGCGGGTCCGCTCCTCCACCGACAGCTCGCGCGCGAAGCGGTCGCGGGTCACGCGGAAGCCGGCCGCCTCGAGGCGTTCGAAGAAGTCGCGGCCGTAGATGCGCACGTGGTCCGGCTGCCCGAAGAGCCTCTCGCGCTCGCTCGCGTCGCTGACGGCGGGATCCTCGAGGGTCTTCTCCCGATCGCTGTGCACCGGCGTCTGCAGGACGGCCCAGCCGTCGGGCGCGAGAACCCGGCGCAGCTCGCGCATGGCACGGGCATCGTCGGGAACGTGCTCGAGGACGTGGTTGCAGATCACCACGTCGAAGCTCCCGTCCGGGTAGGGAATGTCGACCACGTCGAAACGCTCCCGGGCGAGCGGCGAGGCCAGGTCCGCGCTCACATAGTCGAGGTTGGCGCGGTCTGCGAGGCGTTCGTGGAACTGCGGCTCGGGCGCCACGTGCAGCACGCGGTGCGGAGCGCTCAGCAGGTCGGTGCGCCGCAAGAGGTAGAGCCAGACCAGCCGATGGCGCTCGAGTGAGTCGCAGCGCGGGCAGCGCACCCCTTCTCGCCGGCGCACGCCGCCGGCCAGGAAGGCTCGGAAGCTCCCACCGCAGCACGGGCAGGTCACCGCGCTTCCCCGGTGGAAGGGCGCGCGCAGGCGGCCCGCCTGACGCCGCAGCCACGGGCGGAGACGCGCCGGGACGGCGCGTGCGACGACGGAGCGCAGACTCATGGAGCGGGCCAGGGTACAGGGTAGAATCCGGCCATGCTGCCGTGGGTGCTCCTCACCGTCGTCTCGCTCGCGGTGCTGCTGCTGGCCACATCGCGCGGAATCGAGCGCGCCAACTGGGTGGCCAAGCCGCTCGCCTCCACCGGCTTTCTCGGCACGGCGCTGGCCGCGGGCGCGCTGGGAAGCACCTATGGGCGCGTCCTCTTCGTGGCTCTGGTCTTCTGCTGGCTGGGCGACGTGCTCCTCATCCCGAAGGACAAGCGCTCCTTCCTGGCCGGGCTGGTCGCCTTCCTGCTGGGCCACGTGATCCTGATCGGAGCCTTCGCGCTGCGCGGCCTGGCGCCGTCCGGCGCGGCCCTCGCCGCACTCGGCGTGATCCCCGCTGCGTTCCTCGCCCTGCGCTGGCTCCAGCCGCACGTGTCGGACTCGATGCGCACTCCGGTGCGCGCGTACGTGGTGGCGATCTCGCTGATGGTCGTCGCAGGCGCCGCGGCCAGCGCGGCAGGCGCAGGAGCGTGGGTGCTGGTGGGCGCGCTTCTCTTCTTCGTGTCGGACCTGGCGGTGGCGCGCGAGCGCTTCGTGGCGCCGGGCTTCGCGAACCGACTCTGGGGGCTGCCGCTCTACTACGCGGCCACAGTCCTCCTGGCCACGACGGCGGCGGAGGTCTGAGTGCCGCGTCCGCCGCGCCCCGCCTCCGCCGTCGCCGCGATGCCCGCGGCGGTCTTCTCACCGGTCGCCCACCGCCTGGCCGAGGCGCGCGGCCCCGTCTTCCCGCTGCACGTAGGGGATACCTGGATGGAGCCCTGGTCAGGTGCGCGGATGGAGAGCCTCTCCACCCAAGAGAACCCGGGTATGCACCGCTACTGCGCCACCCAGGGCATCCCCCAGCTGCTCGATCCGCTGGTGGAGAAGCTCCGCGCGCGGAACGGTCTCGCGGCCGAGCCGGAATCGGTCCTGGTGACCGGCGGTGCGACCGCCGGCCTCGCCGCGACGATCGGAGCGATCGCCGATCCGGGCGACGAGGTGCTGATCCTCGCTCCCTTCTGGCCCCTGATCCGCGGGATCACGCGGGCGCTGCGCGCGACTCCGGTGGAGGTGCCGTTCTACGACCGGGTGGATTCGGCCGAGGCTGCGCTGGAGGCGGTGCGGCAGCACGTCAGCGAGCGGACCGTCGCGCTCTATCTCTCCACGCCCAGCAACCCCACCGGCCGCGTGATCCCGGAAGCCTGGCTCAGCGCCCTGGCCGGGCTGGCCCGGGACGAGGACCTCTGGCTGCTGTCCGACGAGGTCTACGAGGACTACGTCTATCGCGGCGCGCACTTCTCGGTGGGGGCCGTCGCGCCCGAGCGCACCATCAGCGTGTTCTCGTTCTCCAAGGCCTACGGCATGGCCGGCAACCGGGTCGGCTACCTGACCGGTCCCCGCGCCATCGTCGACGAGATCCACAAGATGGGCGTGCACAGCGTCTACCACGCGCCGACCGCTGGCCAGGTGGCGGCCCGCGCTGCCCTCCTTGGCGCGGGCGAGTGGGTGCGCGATGCGTGCGAGGCCTATCGCAGGGCCGGTGAGGACGCCGCCGGCGTCCTCGGCCTCGATGCCCCGGAAGGGTCGATGTTCCTGTTCACCCACGTCGGCTCGGTGCTCGACGAGCGCGGCATGCAGGGTCTCCTGGAGGACTGCGTCGACGACGGGGTACTGGTGGCTCCAGGCGCCTCCTCGGGTGCGGCGTACGCCGACTGGGTGCGGCTCTGCTACTCGTGCGCGCCGCCCGAGTCGGTCGCGGAGGGGGTGCGTCGGTTGGCCCGGCGCCTGGGGCGCACTTGATCGGGCGCTACCGGAATCCCTACCTCACCGTCGAATGGAGCCGGCCGCCGGCCGGTGCGACCTGCGAGCCGCTCACCCTGATCACGGCCGACGACGCGGTCGCCGGCGGCTGGCTCTACGCGCGCGGCGGCGAGGACACCGTGGTGTGCCTGATGCATCCGCGCGCCAACTTCTCCCGCCACTACCTCGTGCCCGGGCTCGTGGAGCGCGGCTTCGCGGTGTTCTGTGAGAACAGCCGTTGGCTCGGAAACGACTCCACGTTGATCCACGAGCGAGCGCTCCTCGACGTGGCGGCGGGGCTGAAGGCGATGCGCGAGCGCTACGACCGCGTGGTGCTGTGCGGAAACTCGGGCGGGGGCTCGCTCTTCACGTTCTACCTCGACCAGGCCCTGGCGCCCGAGGGCGAACGCCTCGTCGAGAACGCCGCCGGGCCCCTCGACCTGAACCGGTTCGAGATGCCGGCGGCCGACGCGATGATCTACCTGGCGGCGCACGCGGGCGAGGGACACTTCCTCCTGCACTCCATCGACGCGTCGGTGCAGGACGAGAGCGATCCGGTTTCGGCCGACCCGGCGCTCGATCCGTACGATCCGGCCAACGGCTTCCGCGAGCCGCCTGAGGAGAGCCGCTACGCGCCGGAGTTCCTGCAGCGCTATCGCGCAGCCCAGCGCGCACGGATCGAGCGGATCGACGCCGAGGCGAGACGCAGGCTCGAACGGCGGCGCGGCGCCGCACGGCGCTGGCGCGAGAGCGGCGCGCCCGGCGACCGACGCGAGGCCATCGCCACCCGCTTCCTCGTCGTCTACCGCACCGACGCGGATCCCCGTTCCGTCGATCTCTCGCTCGACCCCTCGGATCGAGACTACGGCTCGCTTTGGGGACGGCGTCCCGACTGGATCAACTACGGACCGGTGGGCTTCGCGCGCGTGGTCTCTCCGGAGGCGTGGCTCTCCACCTGGTCGGGTCTCTCCTCCCGGGCGGAGCTGGTGCGCACCGGAGCGCGCATGACGCTTTCCTGCCTGCACGTCGCCTACACGGCGGACAACGCGATCCATCCGTCCGACGCGGAGACGATCGTGTCCTCCCTCGGCAGCCGCGACGTGGAGCGGGTCACGCTGCGCGCCGATCACTACGGCTTCCCCGAGGAGGCGGGGCGCGAGCCGGCCGCTGCCGCGCTGGGCGACTGGCTGCGCCGCCGGGGCTAGATCCGGTACTCGGTCTCGCGCTCGCGCACGTAGGTGGCCACGGCCTGGGTCGCGTCGGCGTCCGCATCCTGGAACTGGACGCCCATTCCCATGGGCAGGTTCGGACGCGTGAGATTGCCGGGCACGTTCGTGCCCACCACCCTGGCGGGAAGCTCCACCTCGCCACCGGGCAGCGGCAGGCGCACCCGGAGGTTTCCGCCTTCGCCGGTGGGCCGCAGGGTCTCGAGGTAGGCACCGCCGGCCGAGAGGTTGTAGACGGTGACCCGCTTCTCGCCGGTCGCCGAGTGGACCGTCGCGTCCAGGTCCGTGGGAACGCGGGTCTCCCGACGCGTCGTATCCTCGCCGTAGAGAGCGCGGTTCAGGACGAAGCGCAGCTCGCCGTCGCTGAACGGCTCGAAGAGGGCGAGTGAGATCCCACCGCGCCGCATCACCCTGAGCGCCTCGTCCGAGGGGCGCGGCCCGCTGGCGATCAGGACCATGCCGCCATCGCCACGGGCGGCCGCGGCCAGCTCCCTCACCGCGGAGGCGTCACGGATCGCGTCGCTGTGGATCAGCGCGACGCCCGGGCCGCGCGCCTGGGCGGTCTCGCCGGCGCTCTCCAGATCCTCGGCGAGGAGGCCGCGCATCTCCAGCAGGAGCAGCCGGCCCGCGAGCGCGCGGGCCTCGCTCCCGAATCCGACCAGGAGGATCTGCGTGGGCGTGGCCATGCCGGCTGGAAACCTAGCAACCGAATCCGGTGTTGTGAGGCGCGGCAGCGCCATCGGGCGATCCGCGCCGTCGCCCCGGCCTACTTCGCGAGAGGATTCGGGATCTCCGTCCCGAGCTGCTCGTTGAAGTCGTCGTAGATCTTCTGGATGACGGGGAGCAGCTGGGGCTCCAGGCCTCCCATGACCCAGTCCGGCGTCCGGTAGCGCTCCGCCTCCCCGGCCATCTGCTTCTCCCCCAGAGGGGGCAGCGGGTAGCGGTTGGGATTGGCGACGCCCATGCGGGTGCGGGTGCCCTCCTTGGTGACGTTCCAGACCATGAAGTCCTTGGCGAAGTCCACCGGGCCCGAGTAGGTCTCCCGGACGGCGTCGACGATCAGGGGAAGCGTGTCCGGGTCGTTGCTGAAGTGGTAGGCCACGGCGTGCTTCGGCTTCGTGATGGCCATGACCTTCCCGAACATCTGGGCCGACGTGTGGATGAGCGTGCTGGCGTTCAGGGCCTCCTGGGGCGTGAAGCGGTACCAGTCGAGGAACATCGGCGCGGTGAAGAAGCACTCGTGGATCGAGAGGTCCGCGCCCTTCGTATGCTCGGTCCACCACTTGTTGGGAACCGTATCGCTCGAGTAGGCGAGCTTGAGGCCGTTCCACTCGAGGATGAAGCTCACCGACTGCTCGAAGTGGATGGCGGGGATCGTCCGGATCACGACCCCGTTCTCGTCGTAGATCACGTTGTTGACCTTGGACCAGTCGAACTCGGTCACGTGGAGCTCGAACGACCGGGTGTCGATCGTCCCGACGAGGGTTCCCTGCATCCAGGCCCACATCTTCTTCATGTGCTCCATGGACGCCTTCATGCCCCAGTCGGGTCGCGTGCCGCCGCCGCCGGGGCCCCAGACGTGCAGCGGCGCCAGCCGGCCATTCTGCGGTCCGTAGATCCAGAAGGCCGGCAGATCCCCCATGTGGTCCATGTGGACGTGCCCGATGAAGACCTTGTTGACGTAGTCGAGCGGGATCTGCAGGGACATCAAGCGCTCCGTCGCGCCGGTGCCGATGTCGAACACGAACTTGTCGCCGTTGCCGAGCTCGACGAGGAAGCAGGGAGCGGCCTGGCTCAGCCGGGGCAGGGGCATGCCGCTGCCACAGGCCGTCACGCGCATCTCGTCGGGCCTGAGAGCCTCGGTCCCGGGGTAGTAGAAGAGATCGTTGTTCACGACGGCGCCCGTGCGCGAGAAGTCCGCGGCCGTCGCGCTCGCCGCGCCTCCTGCCGCCTCCGCCGTGCCGATCGGCCCGATCTCGCGCCCACTGCTCCCGTCGCGGTGACCGATCCCGTAGGCGGCGCCGATGAGGCCCAGGACCAGCAGTGCGGAGATCGTCGAGATACGGTTCATCGTTCCTCCCCTCGGATCCGGCCGACTTCGCCGGAGCGCGCGATGCTAGCTCAGCGGGAAGTGGCCCCGGCTTCGACGGAGCCGGGCGCGACGGCTCCTAGAGGGGGTCGGCGAGCGCGATCACGCCGCAGTGGGAGCGGGCACCGGAGAGGGTGAAGGCGGGGAAGCCGCTGGCGTGGAAGCGCAGCGCTCCCGCGCCTTCGTTGGCGACCTCTTCGCAGCCGGCATTGCGCGGCACGATCACGACCGTGTCGTCGCTGGGGCCCCAGCCGATGTGGGAGGTCTGCGGAAAGCTCCCGCGCAGCATCAGCACGGCATCGTCGACGAAGATCGGGACGTAGCGGGCGCTCTCGTCTGCGGAGAGCCGGATGGGCCGCGGGTTGCGATCGCGCCAGGCCTCGAGGGAGCCGATGCCCACCGCCTCGCAGCGGGTCACCCCCCGCACGACCTCGCCGATCCGGCCCTCACGCCAGTACTCCACGAGTCCGGGCGCCTGGATCACGCGGCCGCAGTCCGGCGTGGTGGGGAAGAGGAAGCGGAAGCTCCCGTTCTCGCTCTCCAGGGTGGCGACCAGATAGGGCCCGCGGGCGGACACCTCCACGACGTTGGCCTGGCCGCGGTCGACGGGAAGCCCCAGGTCGGAGAGGAGCGCACGGCCCCCGCACGCGGCGAGCGAGACGATGGCCAGGAAGGCGACCCCCCGGAGCGACACGACGGCCAGGCAGGCGGTCGCCCGGAGCGAGACGACGGCCAGGCAGGCGGCCGCCCGGAGCGACAGTCGGCTCATCTGGCCGCCTCGTGGTGGAAGGCCATGCAGAGGTCCCCTCCCCGACAGGATGGAAGGAGAGCGCTCCCCGCGCAAGGCTGCGCTCGTGCGGTCCCCTCAGTGCGGTCGGCTGCAACGTCCGTGGGCGGCGTCGCGCATCGGTTCCAGGAGCGCGCCCCGGCTCACGTGCACGACGTCCTCGTGGTCGCCTGCCTCGAAGCAGAGGTCGCGCATGGCGGCGAGCGCTTCGTCATACACCGTTGTGAGTCGGTCGGGGCTGTGCGAGGAGACCCCGGAAGAGGACGTCGACGGCGCTCTCGATCGAGATCCGGCAGCCCTCGGCGTCCACCAGGCCGTTGGCCCAGGGGATCCGGGCACTGGTGGTGACGTGGAAGATCGCCCGCGCCGCGGCCATGGCATCCACCTCGCGGTCCAGGTCCCGGCGCATCTTGCCCTGCTGCAGCACCTCGAAGAGCAGCCCGATGGTGCGGTCGTGGAGGGCCAGCACCTGGCGGGCCACCCGGGCACCGGGGTGGGTCGTGGCGCGCAGCGCGATGGTGGTGAGGTCGGGATCCTCCGCCAGGAGGGCGTGCTGGGCTTCGAGAAATTTGCGAACGCGTTCGCGAGTCGGGGCCCGCTTGTCGTCCTCGCGCCGGAAGCGCTGCCACGCCTCCTCCTGCCGGTCCCGGAGGTCGAACACCAGCAGCTCCTCCTTGGAGCGGACGTGGCGGTAGATCGAGCTGGCGCCCATCCCGGCACGTGCCCCGATCGCCCTCAGGGTCGCCGCATCGAAGCCCACCTCGCGGAACAGCTCGCCCGCCGCGGCACGGATCCGGGCGCGGCTGCGCCGCCCGCGGACCAGACGGCCGTCGTCGCGGCGCAGGGGTCGCCTGGAGCGCTCCGCCGCTCCCCCCTCGGGCGGCGTGGGACTCGTCATGCGAACAGGATCGCATAGTGCAGGAGCAGACTGCAACCCCCCGTCGTGGAAGCAGAAGGTGTTCCGGGCCGATCAGCCGTCGAGGCGGTAGCGGATGGCGACCTCGAGATCGCCGAAGCCCTCCGGCGGAGCGGGGAAGGGCGCGGCCCGGCGGACGGCGTCGATCGCCGAGCGCTCGAACATGCGCGGCGCGTTGCCCACGGTGCGCACGCCGGCCACGTTGCCGTCGTCTGCGATGTCGATCCGCACCGTCACCACGCCCTCCATGCCCCGCCGGCGGGCCGCGGCGGGGAAACGCTTGTGCGAGTCGATCATCTTCCGGACCGCCGCGATGTAGGCGTCGAAGTCGGGCTCGGCCACCGGTCCGGGCTGCGGGGCAGCAACGGCCGCGGCCATCACCTGGGGCGCGGACGGTGCGGCGGGC
>JANQFA010000128.1 GCA_028278065.1 Myxococcota bacterium | reverse complement strand
ACGGCTCCGGGGGATCGCCGCACCGGTCCGGAAGCGGTGCGGGAGTCCGAGGGGGTCGGGGCCGCGCGAGGCTAGCCGCCTCCGACCGCCGCCAGGACGTCGATCCGGTCGCCGTCGCGCACGGCCGCCGAGAGGTCCGCGAGCTGCTCCTCGTTGAGGAACACCTTGAGGAAGCTGTGCGGGGCGCCGTCGGGTCCGATCACGTGGGCGGCGAAGCCCGGGTGGAGAGCTTCCACGGCGTCGATGCAGGCTCGCACGGTCTCGCCCGTCACCTTGATCTCGCCTTCGCCCCCGGTGGGTCCGCGCAGCGGCGGGGAGACGGTCACAGTCACCATGGGGTCGAGTCTAGCAGCCGGTCAGGGGGCGTCGGTGTCCGCCGGGACGTAGGGCTCGTCCACCGCGATCTTGACCAGAAAACCCTCTGCCAGCGGGGCCTTCGCCTCGAGCGCATTGGACGCCGCCGTTCGCGCCACCGACCAGCGGTTGCCCGACCGCTCGCCCAGCGCCTTGAGGGTCTCCCCGGCGCGCGCTTCGGCGAGCCTCAGGCGACGGGCCTCGAAGCCACTGCGCTCGTTCTCGCTCAGGGGCCGGAAGCTCCGCGCGGTGTCCACCAGCTCCCGGGCTCGAGCCTCGTAGATCCGCACCGGCGCGGCGCCGGTCAGCCGATAGACGCGCCCGGCGTGTACCACCCAGGTGAAGTCGGCCACGAAGGCGCCGCGCTGCGCGCGAACTCCCGCCAGGGCGCGCGCGGCGGGAAGTCCGTTCACCTCGAAGTGCTCGAGGTCCGACAGGGTGAGGTCGTGCTTGCGCGCGAAGGCGATCGCGGCGGCCGCCGGGTCGTCGCCCTCGGCCTGGAGACGCAGCGCCAGCACGGCGTCCCCCTCCTTCGAGCTGGCGGCCACCACGTCGCGACCGTTGTGGGTGCGCCAGCCGAAGGGGAACTGGATGCCGAAGCCCAGATCCGGGTGCAGGTAGAGCTCGTCGCGGAAGACGCCTTCGGCCGGGTCCGGACCCGCCTGCATCCCGTCGAGGCGTCGCACGAAGCCGTCGCGTCCCGGAGCGACGGATGCCGCCTCCGCCCGCGACAGGCTCTCGGCATGGCGCCGCGCGTCGGCGCTGCGCTCCGGGGTCGTGGGATGCGAGTCGAACCAGGAGGGAGCGCGCATGGACTCGCCCCGCGCAGCCACCTCCACCGCGACCAGGCGTTCCATGCGATCGAGCGCGTCCGGCAGGGCGGCCGGATCCCAGCCCGCCCGCGCCGCGATGTCCTGTCCGACCTGGTCGGACTCGCGCTCCTGATCGCGCCCGTAGGAGGCGAGCAGCAGGCCTCCCGCCAGCTCCGGGATCCCGCCCACCACCTGACCCAGCCCGGGCGCGCCCACCGCCACGCCGGCCAGTCCGCCGGCCAGTCCGCCCAGCGCCGAGAGAACGCCGATGGGAAGCGCTGCGGTCTGCCGCTGGACGGCGTGGCGCGCGGCGACGTGCACCACCTCGTGCGCCATCACGCCGGCGAGCTCGTCCTCGCTCTCCAGCACTGCCAGGAGACCACGCGACACGAAGACCCAGCCCCCCGGCAGGGCGAATGCGTTGGGCTCCTCCATGTCCACGACCGCGAAGTGGTACTCGACGTCCTGGCGGGGCGAGTGCGCCGCGATCCTCGCCCCCACCTCCGCGACGTAGGCCTGCAGGACATCGTCGTGCACCAGCCCGATCGTCTCCTCCACCTCCGCGGCAGCGGCGGCGCCGGTGGCCACCTCGTCGGCAGTCGTCGTGAAGACGACCTCCGGGGTCTTCGTCACCGGATTCAGCGCGCAGGCGCCCAACGGGATGGCGGCGAGGGCGGTCGCGAGGGCGCGACGAAAGGACACGCCACGCATCATCGCGAATGCGCGAAGGTCGGGCACACTCCGCCTGCACCCCGGTGGGCGCGCGACCTCCCGGCACCCTGGTGTAGAGTCCGGCGATGAAGACCGGCTGGCTGCGAGAGCCTCGAGTGACGCGAGTGCTTCTCCTGGCGGTGACGCTTCTCGCCGCGGCACCCGCATGGTCCCAGCTGGGCGGCCATGGCATGCCCCGACCCGGCAGGCCCCTGCACGTCCGGCTCGCCCTGGCGGACGTGGTCGCGATCGCCGACGTGGATCGGGTCGACCTGGGGCGAATCGCGGTCCGCGACGCGCGAACCCTGCGCGGCGAGACCGACGACGGGTTCCTGATCAAGCGCGCGCCGTCGCGCGCCCCCGACCTGATGGCCAGCGACCGGGTCCTCTTCCTGCTGCGCGGTGCGCGCGAGCCCTACGTGCTGGTCGACGAGCCCCGAGAGCTGATGCGCCTCCCGGACGAGGAGGCGACCACCCGCTGGCGCGACGCCCTGGCCGAGCTCCTCGCCGCGCCCCATCCCGAGGAAGTGCGCGACGTCTACCTTGCGTGGGTCGACGGGAGCGACGACGAGCTGCGCGCGGCGGCCACCCGCGCGCTCGCTGACCGCCGCGAACACCCCCTGCCGATGACGCCCGAGATCGCCCGCGAGCGCGCGCGCATCGCTCTCGACTCGGCGCGGCCGCTCGCCGTACGACGCGCGTCGGCCGCCGTGGCCTGCGGCGACCCCTCCGGCACGCGCGCGCTGCTCGCCGGGGTGGGCGCACGCGGGGTCGATCCCGGAGTCGTCCAGCTCGCGCTGGCCACCGGCACCATGCAGCGAATCGAAGGCGTCGAGGGCTCGGTCGCTCGCGCCCTGCGCTCCCAGGACCGCGGTGTCGTCCGCGCCGCGCTGCCTGCGGCGGGAGCCGTCGCCGGCGACCCCCGCGTGCGCAGCGAGCTGGAGCGCATCGCGGGCGACGACTCGGACGCCAAGCTGGCCCAGGGGGCGCGTCGGGCGTTGGGGAGAAGGCGGCCGTCCTCGTGACTACGCTCGCCTCAGCGCAGGCGAAGCCGGCGCTGAGCTCGCTGCGCGCCCCAAGATCTCGCAGGGCGAACGCGGACGGCTTCTCCGGGGCTTGCGGGCGAGGCTCGTAGGAACGTGGGCTGTCGTCCCGCAGCGGCCAGCGCGCGGAGGCCGGAGCCCGAGTCCGAGCGATCAGCGAGGACGAAGGTCCGGCTGAGGCTATTGCCGAGGCGGCGGGGGGCTTCCCGGTCCTCCGACGAGGCTATGCGTCTCCGCGAAGTGGTGTCACGCTCGGCGTGCCACCGGAGGAGATGTCCGCTGCCCGATCGACGGACCGGTCGCTGATGAAGGCCTGGGCCCTCCCGCCGCGAGCAGTCGGGAGGCCACCTCCCCTTGGCTTCGTCTCGGGTTGGAAGCTTCCGGGTCCGGGAAGCTCTTCCCCGCGCCTGCTCTGGCCGCGAGCCCCGCTCCCTTTCTCGAAGCGTTGCTCCCGACGAGAACGTCCGCCCCCACCAACGCCAACGATCCGCCCGGCGCCGTCGATGCCTGTCTTTGGCCGATGGGAGCGAAACCTCGGTCTCCTCGCATCGCAGGCCGGACGGACTCCTCCACTCTATGCCGATGGCCGGAGCGGTCAAGGAGAATCGACGGCCTCCCCGATCTTCTCGAGGAGCTCTGCGTAGTAGGCACGCTCGGCGCGCACCTGCACCAGCTCACCCGCGTCGGGAATCGCGAACGGATCGTCGGCGGACATGTCGGGGAGCCAGGCCGTGAGGTAGCCGTCGTGTCCGCGCCCGTGGTGGACGCACCCGGTGTCGAGGCCGCGCAGGCCGGGCGCCAGATGAAGGCCCTGCATCGCCCAGTGGCCGTACACGACGCCGTAGTCGTGGGCACGCTTTGCCCAGCGCGCGTGCCAGGCATCCTGCGGGGTCTCCGGCTCGCGCGCGCTCCAGCGCCCGTCGGCCGTCACGCCGCGGCACCGCAGCAGGCGCGCGAGGACGTCGCGATCCTCGTCGTCCTGCGGGGACGCAGCCAGGAAGGAGCGCACGCGATCCGGATCCTCCGCGCGCAGCCGCTTCTCCACGGCCCGGGCGCGCTCCTCGAGCTCGGGGAGCGTCCACTCGGGGGCCACCGCCGCGTGCACCATCGCAAACGCCCGTCCCCCGAGGACACCCGTCTCCGCCACCGGCAGGCCGCGCAGCCAGTGGATCCACTCGTCCGCATCGGGCGCCTCGAGGACCTGGCGCGAGGTGTCGCGCGGACCCGGCGCGCGCAGGCCCAGGTGGGCCTCGACCAGGGCCAGGTCGTGGTTGCCCAGCACCACCCGCGCGGCGTCCGAATCCACCAGGGGGCGCACCGCGCGCAGCACCTCGAGGCTGTCGGGTCCGCGGTTCACCAGGTCGCCGACCAGGTAGAGGCGCGACTCGCCCTCGGCGCAGGCGGCGCGGACCCGCCGGAGGAGGCGCTCCAGCTCGAGCCCGCAGCCCTGGACGTCGCCGACGAAGACGGCCTGCACGGGCGGGACGGTAGCGGATCCCCCCGGGGACGACGGCCACCGTTGGCGGGACGCCGATGGGCTAGATTCCTGCGCCGCGCGCCGGGGCGCGCGAGTGGGGGGCCTTCTTGGCCAGGCGCATCATCCTATGTGACGGCGCGGAGATCGCGCGGCTCTGGGGCCGGATCGGCGCTGGGGAGGACGAGGAGCTCACCTGGGTTCCGCGCGAGGGGGAGTCCCGCGCCCGCCCGCCCGGCTTCCGCGCCCTGCCGGGCGGACTCAGCGCCGAGGCCATCGCCCGGCTCGACCTCAAGGAGGGCGACGGCGTCGCCCTGGCCAGCGAGGACGGCCCGTGGGTACGCGCCGCGGTGGCCGCCATCGATGCCGGCGCACCCGAATCGCCGGTCCTCGTGCTGACCGACCGGCTGGGAGACGAGGACCTCCCCGAGCATCCCTGCCTGCGTCGGGCCGGTCTGCGCTCGCTCATCCGCGACGACGTGGACGAGGAGTTCGACCTGCTCTGGAACCTGCGCCGGCTCGAGAACATCCGCGCGCTCCTGGAGCCGCGCAGCAAGGTCGGCATCCTCCTCCAGCCGGATCCCGACCCGGACGGCATCGCCTGCGGCTACGCCCTGCGGGCCCTTCTCGGCCGCAAGAGCTCGACCTGCCCGCTGATCTCCTTCGGCGAGGTGAAGCGACCGGAGAACCGCGCCATGGTGCAGGCCCTCGGGCTCGAGGTGCGGACCGTGACCGCCGAGGATCTGGACGAGTTCGATGGACTGGCCCTGGTGGACGTACAGCCTTCGGTCTTCGGCGACGAGATGCCCGCGCGGGTCCGCTCCGTGGACGTGGTCATCGACCACCACCCGGAGCGATCCGGCTACGACGCCGTGATCCGGGACATCCGCCCCGGCTACGGAGCGACGGCCACGATCATCACCGGGTACGTGCGATCCGCCGGCATGGAGATCCGCCCGCGCCTGGCGACGGCCCTCATCTACGGGGTCAAGAGCGACACCCAGCTCCTCGGACGTGAGACCAGCCACCAGGACATCTCGGCCTTCGCCTGGCTCCACCAGTGGCACAGCCCGGCGCTCTTGCGGCGCATCGAACGGCCCGCCCTGCCGCTCGATGGACTGAAGGCGCTGGGTCGGGCGCTCTCGCACACCTCCGTGGAGGACGGCATCCACCTGCTGGTGCTGGGGCGGGTCCGCGAGGACGTGATCCCCCAGGTGGCCGACCTCGGGCTGCAGGCCGAGGACGCGGAGTGGTCGGTGGCGGCCGGAATCGTGAACACCGACCTGGTCTTCTCGGTACGCAACGTCGGCTACGTGCGCGCCGCCGGCGAGGTGGTGCGCGCGGTCGTCGAAGGCCTGGGCGTGGGCGGAGGCCACCGCTCCATGGCGAAGGGGATCATCCCACTCAAGTCCTTCCGCAAGGCCTACGGCGGAGCCGACCGCAACACGATCCGCAAGGCCCTCCTCGAGGCCTTCTCCAAGGCGATCCTGGACTGACGCCGCGGAACGCCGGCGGCACGGAGCCGACTGCCGGCTCTCCCGGCTAGCGCCGCTTGGTGAGCTGGCCCGCCGACAGGACCTTGCGGAGCTGACTGTCCTTCGGCGGCGTCGAGACGATGTCCCAGCTCTCGCGCCGCCAGCCGCCGTCGTCTCGGATGTTCGCGAAGGCGGCGCCGACCGGGTCGAGAATCCGCAGCGGGCGCCCTGCGTCGTCGGGCCAGGGCGGGTAGCTCTCGCGATCGTCGCTCCAGCGGGAGACGTACATGCCCACGTCGATCAGCTCTCCCTTGCGATCCCACGAGACGTAGTAGAGGGGCTGCCCGGTCTGGAGATCCACATAGTGGACGACCCGCGCCGCGTCGCTCTCGGACTCGACCGTCTTCGAGGTGGAGTCGAGCACCAGCGCGCGGCGCAGGTCCCAACGATCGCTTGCGAAGGAGAGCCCCCAGGCGCCGAAGGCACGGTTCGGGTTCTCCGGATACGAGGGCACGACGCCGTTGATCGGCGCGAGCACGTCGCGGACGCCCTTCACCGTGTACTGGTAGAGGAGCGGACGCAGCTCCAGTCCCTCGAAGCCGTTGCGCTTGGGCTTGATGGCGTCCGCGACGCCACCGGTGGCACCGATGGCGCCGATGGACCCTCCGCCGCCCATGCCGCCTCCGCCGGCTCCCGCAGGCCCGGACCCCGCCGGCCCGGCGGCGAGAACGGTGGCCGGCTGCACGCCCACGCTGAACGAGGGCAGGTAGAGCCCGTCCACCGCCACCGCCGAGAGGCGTCGCACCCTTCGCATCGACGGGATGTAGGCGTGCAGCTCGTCGGTGCGGCGCGCATCCGTGAGCATGTCCACGTCCCGGTACTGGCGCCAGGCGAACTCGCGGGCCGCCTGGGGCATCAGGAAGAGACCGCCGGCCACGAACTGGTAGTTCTTCCCGCCCTTGGCCTTGTAGTCCCTCTCCGCCTGATCGGCACGGAAGTTGAGCTGCCACTTGAAGATCTCGCCCTCGAAGGGCTCGCCCCGGTGGCTGCGGCCCACCATGTCCATGATCCGGAACTTCCCGCCGAAGCCCGCGCCCTGGTATCGGAACTGCACGTTCCAGGCCCACTTGTGCCCGAGCTGGGGATCATCCTCCGCCAGCGAGGCGGCAGCGAAGGGCTGCCCCGCTGTGTAGCCCTCGAGACCGCCGTCCTCGTTCACGTTCGCCTGGCCCGCGAACTTCTCGGTCGCCTCCTGGTAGAAGGCGGGCGGCGAGTAGTCGCGGAAGCAGGGCCCGATCTCGAGCCGCATCCCCTCGAAGAAGAACTTGTCCCGGTGCTCCCAGAGCTCCTTGGGGATGTAGTTGCGGAGGATCGGCGCGCCTTCGTGGTCGATCACGTCGCCGGGCTCGAAGGGGATGGGCGGCACGTCCTCCCCGCCGACCCCGACGAGGCCTCCGCTCGGGGCGCACGAGCCCTCGGGCGGAACGTCCCAGGGACCGGAGGTTGCGGTCGCGGGACCCAGCAGAAGGCCCAGGACGAGCATCGCCGTCGGGCGGGGGATCGAACGCATGGTCCCTCCTTTCTACGAGAGGCTGAGGACGCCGTGGGCCCCGCTCATGCGGTCCCGGATGTCCAGGCCGAGAGGGCAGGAGCCGGTACAGGGCGCGGAGCAGGAGGCGCACACCGCCGCGCTCTTCGCGAGCGCCGCGTAGCGCGAGACGCCCTCCTTCTCGAACCCGTAGTCCTCGGCGTACATGCGGTAGCGGAGGACGTCGGCGATCGGGAGATCCTCCGGGCAGGAGCCCGCGCAGGCGTCGCAGTGGGGCGCACAGTAGGTCCCGGCGATGCGCCGGTCGTACTCGCGCAGCACGGCTTCGTCGACCCGCTCGAACGGCTTGCCGGACGCGAACAGGTACTCGTCCACGTGCTGCATCTCGCGGAACGAGATCACCAGGCAGGCCACGTCCGGGTTCGAGAGCACCCACTTGAAGGCGGCCTGGCTGTAGGCATCGGCGTAGGGCTCGAAGTCCTCGAGGCCGCGATGCTTGGCGCCCTTCAGGGTCTTCATGGCCACGACACCCATGTCCTGCTCGCGCTTCGCCCGCGCGATGATGTCCGACAGGTCGGTCCACGTGCCGAAGTGATAGGCGGGCATCATCACGTCGAAGCGGCCCGAGTCGATGGCGGCATTGGCCACCTCCTCGAGCCGCGGCGTGTGGGTCGAGAAGCCGAGGAAGCGCGCCTTGCCCTGCTCCTTGAGCCGGTCGAAGGCCTCGTGGCAGCTCTCGCTCATGAGGCGCTCGACCGAGTCGCACGAGTGGATGTGGATCAGGTCCACGCGGTCCGTGCCCAGCCGGCCCAGACTCGCCTCGATCGCCTCCATGTAGGCCGAGACCGGCGCCTCCGTCGGAAGATGGCCGATCGGCGTACAGAACTTGGTGGCGATGAAGAGCTCGTCGCGGCGGCCTGCGATCACCTTCCCGATGGCGTGCTCGGACCCGTTCGCCGAGTAGTCGGGTGCCGTATCGATGTAGGTGACGCCCCGGTCCAGGGCGGCGCGCACGATCCGCTCGCCCTTCTCGCCCGAGATGGGGCCGCCACCGAGGCAGATGTCGGACACCGTGGCCCCCGTGCGCCCCAGCCGCCGGTAGGACTGCACGCGACTGCCCTGCCACTGCGCCTTCAGCACCGGGTGGGTCATGGGGACTTCCGGCCGCAGGGCGGCGCCGGTGGTGTTGGCCCAGCCGCGTCCGCCCTGCCCCAGACCCGTCATCGTCCGGAGTGCCGCCGCGCCGCCGCCGAGGAGCAGCGCACCCACCCCGGCGCCCGCGCCGGACGCGGCGCCGGTGAGGAAGCTGCGCCGCGAGGAATCCACGCTGCGACGCGCTGCACCGCGCACCAGGAAGAACGCACCGCCCGCGACCAGCAGGAGCGCGAGCAGGCCCACCACCAGGCCACCCACTCCGTTGGGGAGCGGACCGAAGAGCGCGTCGGCCACGGCGTGCGCCTGCGAGCCCAGCACGAAGCCGCTCGGGTCGACACCTTCCACGGTGCGCCACAGATAGGGGCCCGTGATGAAGAACCCCACGAGGAGTCCGAGAGCCAGGAAGACGAGGACGACGTTCCGCGTAGACATGCGATCCCTCCGATCCCGACGAAGCTCAGAGTATACGCGGGAGGGTGCTAGAATCCGCCCGTGGCAGACCAGACCGTCATTCCCAGCGTCGCGGCGGTGAAGGACTTCGTGCGCAAGCCACTGGGGCCCTCCGACTGGGTGGAGATCACCCAGGACCGGGTCGACCGCTTCGCCGACGCCACGGACGACCACCAGTGGATCCACGTCGACCCGGAGCGCGCCCAGAGGGAGTCTCCCTTCGGTGCTCCCGTGGCCCACGGCTACCTGACCCTGTCACTGGCTCCGGCCCTCCTGGCGCAGATCCTGCGCGTCGAGGGCGATCCGACGGTGCTCAACACCGGGATCTCCAGGATGAAGCTCTCGGCGCCGGTTCTCGTCGGCTCGCGAGTGCGCATGCACGCCGAGGTCGCCCAGGCGCGCGAGATGCCCGGGGGTGGCCTGCGCGCGATCTTCGACTTCAAGATCGAGATCGAGGAAGTGGAGAAGCCGGCGCTCACCGCGAGCGTATCGCTGGTCTACGTCCCCGAACCGTCCTGAGCCCATGCGCGTCGCACTGGCCCAGGTCAATCCCACCGTCGGCGATCTCGCCGGAAATCGGGGCCTCCTCGAGGAGGCGGCCGCCAAGGCCGCGGCCGCGGGCGCCGAGGTCCTGCTGGCGCCCGAGCTCGCGCTCGCCGGCTACCCACCCATGGACCTCCTCGAACGCGAGGGCTTCGTGCGCGACCAGCTGCGCGAGCTCGACATCCTGTGCGAGAGCTCCCGCCGCATCGCCATCGCCACGGGTGCGGTGCTCCCCGCGGAGGGCAGCGGGCCCAAGCACTGGCGCAACGCGGCAGTGCTCCTGGCCGATGGACGACGCGTCGCAGAGCGCGCCAAGACGCTCCTGCCCACCTACGACGTCTTCGACGAGAACCGCTACTTCGAGGCGGCGTCGAGGCGGGAGCCGGTCGAGCTGGGCGGTCGCTCGCTGGGCCTCACCATCTGCGAAGACACCTGGAGCGACGCGATCCCCTACGGATGCGACCCCGTGGGCGAGCTCGCGGCGGCCGGCGCCACGGTGGTCTTCAACCTCTCCGCCTCGCCCTTCCACGTCGACAAGGCCCGCGATCGGCGCGTCATGATCGCCGAGCTGGCGAGTCGCCACCGGGTGCCCATCGCCTTCTGCAACCAGGTGGGAGGGAACGACGAGCTCGTCTTCGACGGCGGCTCCTTCGTGGTGGATGGGCGCGGCCGCGTCGTCGCGGCGCTACCGCTCTTCGAGCCAGCGCTCGAGGTGGTGGACCTGACGGCGCCCGGACTCGATCTGGCACCGGAAGCCGTCGACGACCCGGAGCCGGTGGCCCAGCTCGAAGCCGGGCTCGTGCTCGGGATCCGCGACTACTTCCGCAAGCAGGGTCTTCCGCCCGGCGCCGTGATCGGCCTCTCCGGCGGGATCGACTCGGCGGTGACGGCTCACCTGGCGGTGGAGGCGCTGGGTCCGGACAAGGTCCTCGGCATCCTCATGCCCGGACCGTTCTCCTCGGAGCACAGCATCGCCGACGCTCGCGCGCTGGCCCGGAACCTGGGCATCGAGCAGCGTCTCGTGGACATCGGACCGGTCTACGAGGCGTACCGCGGCCTGTTCGCCGCGCTCTTCGGCGAGCGCGAGGACTACGGCCTCACCCAGCAGAACATCCAGTCCCGCATCCGCGGCGCGACCCTCATGGCCGTCTCCAACGCCGAGGGTCGGCTGGTCCTCGCCACCGGGAACAAGAGCGAGCTGTCGGTCGGCTACTGCACGCTGTACGGAGACACCGTCGGCGGCGTCGCCGTCCTGGGCGACGTCTACAAGCACGACGTCTACGCGCTGGCGCGCTGGGCCAACCGCCACGGCGAGCGCATCCCCGGCAACGCCATCGACAAGCCTCCGTCCGCGGAGCTGGCCCCCGACCAGCTGGATACGGACGACCTGCCCGCCTACGACGTCCTGGATGCGGTGCTCGAGCAGGCCATCGAAGGGCGGCTCGACGCCTCGCGCATCGCCCCGCCGCCGGGATCCGACGCGGACGAGGTGCGCCGCATCGTCAGACGCCTCGACACCAACGAGTACAAGCGACGCCAGGCGCCGCTGGTCCTGCGGGTCTCACCGAAGGCGTTCGGCTCGGGGCGGCGGCTCCCGATCGTCCACCGCTACCAGTGCTAGGCGGCGGACTCGGGCGCGGCCTGCCGCACGTTCTCGGCGCGCGGGCCGCGCGGGCTCTCGGACACGTGGTACTCGACGATGTCGCCCTCGGAGAGCGCATCGTAGTCCGCACCGCCGATTCCCGAGCGGTGGAAGAAGACCTCCTTGCCGTCGTCGCCGCGGATGAACCCGAAGCCCCGATCCCGGACCATCTTCTTGATGCGGCCGCGCACCTTGGGGCCGGTCGGGGCGGCGGGCGCACTGCCGCCGGTGCGTCGGCCCCGACCCCGACCACGGCTGCGCCGGGTGCTGTAGCGCTCGCTCGAGACGAACTCGGAGCGGAAGAGGTCGATCGGCACCAGCAGATCCTGGTGCTCGCTGTCGAACGGGGTCAGGAGGATCTCGTCGTCGTCGACGCCGCCCACCGTGTAGCGGAGGCCGGTGTTCTTGTGGGTGACCGCAAGTCCGGGTTCGAGCTCGTCGAGTGTCAACATGAGCGGGCCCTCCGGCGAAAGAAAACCGGCCCCATGCCCGGGGGCCGGCGAGCCGCGCAGTATAGCAGTCGGAGGCCTCTCGTCGAATCCCCTAGGGGGGCCAAGTGGCCGTTCTGAGGGCACTTTTTGCCCTGATGCTGGTCGCTGCCGCCCTCCCGCAAGGGGCCTCGGGAGCCCCCCTCCGGGTCGGGACCAGCGGCGACTACCCGCCCTTCAGCAGCGAGGGCCCGGCCGGCCTGCAGGGCTTCTCGCTGACCGTGGCCCGGGCCTTCGCGGAGAGCCGCGGCAGCGAGCTGACCCTGATCCGCTTTCGCTGGCCGGAGCTGGTCGCGGACCTGCGGGCCGCACGCTTCGACGCCGCCGCGGCCGGGGTCACCGTCCGGCCGGAGCGCTCGGTCGCGGGACGCTTCTCGGTGCCCGTGGTCGAGAGCGGCGCGGTGGTCCTGGTGCGGGCCGGGAGCCCGCGGAACAGGCTCGCGGAGCTCGACTCCCCCGACGTGAGGCTGGTGGTGAACCGGGGCGGCCACCTCGAGCGGGTGGCGCGCGCGCGCTTCCCCAGGGCCGACATCCAGGCGCTCTCTCCCAACGATGCGGTACGCAGGGCCCTGGTCGCGGGACGCGCCGACGGCGCCATCACGGACACGGTCGAGGCGCCGCGTTGGATGCGCGGCGTAGCCCTGCGGGCGCTCGGGCCCTTCACCCGTGACCGCAAGGCGTGGCTGCTGCGCGCCGACGGCGAGGCCCTGGCCGTCGAGCTGGACCGCTGGCTCCTGGAGAGGGAGGGCGACGGCACCCTCGCCCGCTGGCGGGAGGCCCACGGAATCGGCGGACCAGCGACCGCCTCGCCGCTGCCTGCGCTCTTCGCCGCCCTGGACGAGCGGCTCGCCCTGATGCCCCTGGTGGCCGAGACGAAGCGCGCCGCGGGTCTCCCCGTCGAGGTTCCGCAGCGTGAGGATCGCGTGGTGGAGGCGGGCGTCGCCGCGGTGGCCCGCGCTGCGGCGTCCGCCGGAGTGACGCCGCCTCCGGACGCGGCGGTGCGCCACCTCTATCGGGCCCAGATCGAGGCCGCCAAGAACGTGCAGCGCTCGCTGCCGGTGGCGCCGGGGTCGTTCGCGGGGGCGCTCTTCGACCTCGACACGGAGCTGCGTCCCGCGCTGCTGCGCATCGGCGAGAGGATCGCTCGCCTGCTCGTGGCGCTCCCCGAGCGTCTCGAGTGCGCGACGGTGCGCGAGACGGGTCGCGAGCACCTGCGCGCCCGGCACCTCACACCCGCAGATGTACGCGTCCTCGCCGATGCGGTCGCCGGACTGCGCGGCGCCTGCGCGAGCTCGTGAACGCGCGGGCGAGACGCGGCGGCGCTCGCGACCGGCGATTCGTGAGCGCCTCTGCGATCAGCGATTCGTGAGCGCCTCTGCGATCAGCGATTCGTGAGCGCCTGCGCGATCAGGCCCGCCACGATCGGCACCGCGATCGAGATCCCGTAGCGCAGCAGGGCGATGCCCGGTCCCACGATCGGGATCTCCCAGGCGATCAGGCGGTGCACCGCCAGGATCGACCAGGCGGTGATGAACGCGACCACCGGCCCGGCGGCGGCGCCCGAGCGCAGCATCGTCGCCGCGATGGGCATCGCGATGAAGGGCCCCGCCGGGGTGATGGCGCCGGCGCCCGTCGCGATGAGGATCCCGCGCAGGCCGGACTCGGGCCCCAGGCTTCCCTCGATCAGATCCCTCGGGACCAGGGCCGTCGCCAGGCCCGCGGCCAGAAACGACACGACCAGGAGCAGCGAGAACTCGAGGAGCAGCGAGGCGCCGCGACCCAGCCCTTCGCGCAGCAACGGCTCCCCGCCGCGCAGCCACGTCGCCACCGCGAGGCCGGCCAGCACCGCGAGCATCATCACGAGCCCACCGGAGAACACCCGCGACCGCCTCCCCTCGCCGCTCAATAGAAGACCGATCGCGCGCGGTGGCGCGGCCGCGACTTGAAGGCCGGCTCCTGGCCCCGCGCCCAGAGCCCGTAGTCGAGCGCTCGCACGCTGGTCTGCACCCCTCGCGCCCGCAGCGCATCCACCAGCCGCTCGACGGCGTGCACGCCTCCCGCCCGGATCTCGGTCTCCTCCTCGGAGCCAGCACGCAGGAGAACGCCCCTGTCGATGCGGCTCGCCAGATCCGCATCGTACACGAGCACCCCTTCGCAGCGAAGCACGTGGGGAACGAGGTTGTCGGCGAAGATCGTCAGCCGATCCAGGTCGTGAAAGGCGCCCAGCCCCCGACCGCCGAGGGCGAGGTCGAGATCGGCCGAGGTGATCTGGGCGCGCTTGTAGAAGGGGATGCGCCGCCCCCGCCACGACGCCACGTCGTCGTAGAAGGGCATGCGCGCCAGAATGCCGATCAGGGCCTCGGCGGAGCCCGCAGCCTCCTCCAGCGGGCCCTCGAAACGTCCGCCGTAGCGACTTCCCAGGAGCTCCCCGAGCTGGTTCAGTGCGCGAGCGAAGAGATCCATCAGCTCGGCCACGTCGGGCCCGCTCGGATCCTGGCCGATCACCGCCGCCATCCCTTGCCCATCCAGCTCGCGCAGCTCGGCGGCCGACCACGCACCCTGCGCATCGAAGCGCTCGGCCAGCGAGGTCGCGACCGTGAAGTAGCCGGACATCCCGGGGCGCTTGGCGAGGAAGGGGAACCAGCCCGATCCGAAGTTGACCGCATCCAGGGTCAGGACGTAGGCGAGGGTCTCGGCGTCGTCGCGCCGCCGGTGATGTGCCGGATCGCCCTCGGCGGAGGCGAGAGGCCGTGCGGCGATCGCGTCGGCAAGCGCCTGGAGGGACACATCGTCGATGCGCACCCGGCGCGCGTGCGTCATGACCGCCGCGGCGCCCGCGCGGATTTCGTCGCAGATCCCCACCCGCTCACCTCCGGCGGCGATTATCCTCGACACGTGAAGGAGGCTCCAGTTGCAGCGGCTGCTCCTGGCCGTGCTCGGACTGGTCGTGGCCCTGGCCGCGGCCGGCCTGGGTTTCTGGCACGGCATCGCCGGACCCGCGCCCCTCGCGGCGACCACGCGCGACGACGCCGTCTTCGACGACGTGGTGCTGATCGAGCCGGGAGTGAGGCGCCTCGTCCACAAGAAGCTCGTGCTCGAAGGTGATCGTATCGTGGCGGTGACGGCGGCGGGCGGCGACGGCGACCGCTGGTCCGGAGCGTTCGTCCTGCCGGGTCTGGTGGACGCCCACGCCCACTTCCCGCCCCCGCTGCTCCCGGGCCAGGTCGAGCTATGGGCCTTCCTGTTCCTGGAGCACGGCGTCACCGGCGTGCGCGCCATGGGCGACGTGGGCGACGGGTCCTCCGAGCGCGTGCGCGACGCACTCGAGAGCGGCGCGTTCGCCGCACCGCGCGTGGCGACCTGCGGACGCTGGGTCGACGGCGAGCCTCCTCTCTGGGACAACTCCGAGGTGGTGCGCACGCCCGACGACGCGCGCGCCGCGGTCGCCCGGCTGGTCGAAGCCGGCTTCGACTGCGTCAAGGTCTACAACCAGCTCGACGCCGCCTCCCTGGCGGCGATCCGGGAGGCCGCCCGCGCACACGGCCTGCCCGTG
>JANQFA010000259.1 GCA_028278065.1 Myxococcota bacterium | reverse complement strand
GCCCGCGTTCGTCTCGAGGCGCGACGTGTTGTTGCCGGCGAGGATGCCCGGGACATCGATGCCGATACCGGTCGAGGCGGCACCGGTCGAGTCCTCGCCGGGCACGTCGGCCCGGGTCTCGATCAGCTTGCCGCTGACGATCGGGTTGTTGTCGTCGCCGTGAGCACCCGGCAGCACGGCGGCCACGGTGCCCACCAGGTCGCTCGTCTTGTGACCGAGGATCGAGGTGCCGGCAGCCGTCATGAGGGCGATGCCCGCCACGAGAAGGCCGTACTCGACCAGGGCCGCGCCACGGCGGTCGGTGAGCAGGTTTCGGATCAGCTTCATGGGAATCTCCTTGCAATCGAATCGAGAAGTCCGGCGGCCGGACCGCACCCGCGGCTCCGACTCCACTCCCCAGGTGCCGGCCGGCGCCCCGGAGTTCCACGTCGCCTTGCCCGGTCCGCCCGCCCGCCGCCATCACGGCGCACCCCCGGGATCGGGCGCGCTCACAGCCCCCGCGGGCTCGCCGGCTGCACCGTCCAGGAGCTCCAGATCGTCCGGGTAGCTCCACATCGCCATGCGGGGCTCGGCCTCGCGCAGGATCGCGGGACTCACCACGACGACGAGCTCCAGGTCCTCGTCGTTGCGGTCGTAGCTCTTCCAGAGCCAGCCGAGCAGCGGGATGCGATGCAGCCAGGGCGTGTAGGCGCGCGCATCCGAGGTCTGGCGGGTCAGCAGGCCGCCGATCGCCAGCACCTCCCCGTCGGCCAGCCGTGCGGAGGTCCGCACGGCGCGCGACTCGAAGGCCGTCGTGGTCTGGTCGGTGCCGGTCGACTCGCGGACCGCGGCGGTGAGGTCCGGATCGGGCAGGATCACCTGCGGTCGCAGATCGATCGTGATGAAATCGCCCGGCCCGACCAGCGGGCGGATGCCGAGCTGGACGCCGAAGGGTACGAAGAAGACCGACTCGAAGACCTGGTTTCCGGCCGCGGTGGCGACGGACGTCGGGACCGGCAGCTCGCCGCCGACGCTGACCGTGGCGACCTCGCCGGAGAGCACCATGACGGTGGGGTTGGCCAGGCTGCGGGCGATGCCCTGCTCCGCGAGCAGCGAGAAGAGCAGGTCGATCGCCCACTGCGATCCGGCGATGGTGAACTGGTTGACCGTCCCGCCGCTCGCGACCGAGAGCGCGTTCAGGACGTCGACACCCGAGCCTTCTCGCAGGTCGACGTTCCCGGCCAGGGCGTCGAGGTCTGCCGACCAGGCGGCGAGACGAGTCCGGTTGACCTCGTAGAGGCGCACGTTCACGCGTACCTGGGGTAGATCTTCGACGGTCACGAAGGAGAGCAATCGCCCTCCGAGCAGCTCGAGCGCGGTCGCCCGGGCCAGGTTCTCGCGGATCCGGTTGTTGAGGTCGTTGGGACGGATCTGGAAGCTCGCCGCCGCTCCGCCGCCGAAGCCCGGAAGCCCCTCCGGGCGCCCGCCGCCGGCATTGGCCACGCGACGGGGCACCAGGGCGCCCGCCTCGTTTCCGATCACCCGAACGGTCCGCCCGAGCTCTTCGCTCGTCCCCCCGAGGATTCGCGCGGCTACGCTGAGGGCGCGGGTGAGGAGGGTCTGGGTGGCCACGCTCCCCTCGAGAACGAAGCTGTCCTCGTCGGAGGGCAGGTCCCCCTTCACGAGGCGCCGCACCGTGAGCTTCTCGCCCCCCACCTTGCGGACCGCACGCTCGAGACGGCTCTCGAGCTGCAGGGGTAGATCGCGCACGCGGATCAGATTGATCACGGCCGCACGCCCGCCGCGGCCGGCGGCGCCGGGCCGGGTGACGCCGCGCGGCTCCTCGTCTGGACTCGCGGCGGCCGGGTCGGCGCCCGTCGGATCCGTCTCGGCGGGCAGCAGCGGCGCCTCCGCCTCGCGTCGCCCGCCCCGCCCGGCCTCCAGGTACGCGCGAGCAGCGGCCTCGGCGGCCTCGGAGTAGCTCACGTCGGGGACCTCGCCGCGCAGGATCACGGCATCGCGATCCGGCGCAGCCGAGACGACCAGGGACGGATAGATGTCGCGCAGGGCCAGCTGGAGCACGGAGAGATCGCGCTGGACCAGGACCAGGATCTGACGCACCGATCCGTCGGCGAACCAGAGGGTGATGCTCGACTGGCCGACCTGCTTGCCGAGCACCAGCACCTCGCGGTTGCTGAGGAGCTCGACGTCGAGGATCTGGCTGTCGCCCAGCGCGACCCGCTGGACGTCCATCTCGACGACGAGGCGCGAATGGGTGCCGCGCGTCAGCGTCTGCCGCCGCGGGGCCTGGGCGTAGGCGGCGCCCGCCGCGCAGACGAGGATGGCGACGGCCAGGCCGCTGGCGACCCAGGCGCTGCGGGGCCGCGAGCCCCTCACGCGCTCCTCGCCGCGTCGAGGGGGGCTGCCGACGCACGGACTCGCGCCCGCGCCCGGTTGAGCCGGGAGCGAACGGTGCCCACCGGAACGCCGAGCCGATCGGAGATCTCGCCGTACTCGAGACCCTCGACGTGGCGCAGCACGAAGACGGCCCGATGGTCCGGAGACAGGGCCTGGAGTGCGCCGTCGAGGCAGTCGAGCAGCTCGCGGACCTCGACCTCCCGGGCCGGATCGCACAGGGCGCAGGGCAGGATCTCCTCGCCGCCCTTGTCTTCCCAGTAGCTGCGCCGGGTCCGGGAGCGCCGGGCATGCAGGCTGCGATGGACCACCGTCCGCAGCAGCCATTGGCGCAGGTGGCCGGGAACCGGCTCGGTTCGCCACAGGGCGATCAGCGCTTCCTGGACCGCATCGGAAGCGGCATCGTCGTCGCCCAGGATGCGCCGCGCCGTCGCCTGGACGGCCCCGAGATGCGGCCGGATCTGTTCTTCGAACCGGGAGGGCCGGTCCGCGCCGGCACTCCCGGGCAGGGCCGGGACCCTGCCGGGCTTCTCTTCTCGCACGATGGTTCTCCTCGCCCCTCGAGGCGGAAGCCGCGGCGGCGAGCGGCCGCAAGGCGGGCGCGAGCCGGGGTTCCGCGGCGGAATGGCTGTTCGTGTGGACGATCAGCCGAGGGGGGGAGCCCGGGGCGACTCGGGCGAGAGCGCGACGCGCCGCGGCGCGCACGGCGGGGCCGGTGCAGCGGCCCGCCCCAGGGCCAGGGCAACCGGGAGCCCCGGAGCCCAAGCCGAGGTGAGGGCCGAACGGCCCTGGGAGAGCGAGAGACAGAGCCCGCACGGGCCGTCGTCCCCGGAATCGTCGGGCTCACCCTCGCCCGCGTGCGGCGCGACGCTCGGCGCCTCCAGATGGGCGAGCGCGTGTCCGAGGTGAAGCGCCCCACTGCCCAGCGACGCCGCCCCGAACAGGACGGCCAGGACGGCGAACAGAAGCGGATGGCGATGGGGGGACATCGGGACAGCAATCCTACGGTTACGCCTGCGCCGGCACAAGCTGCAGCCCGAGCGCGCCCCCCGGAAGCAGGAGCCGACGGGCCCACCAGACCGTGCGCCGTCGGACGGTCAGTGGAAGCCCGAGACCCCGGACGGGTCGGGATCAGCCCAGCTCGGTGCCGCGCACATTCGCTCGAGCTCCGCCTCCGTGGCCAGGCACGCGTCGAGGGTGGCCTCCATCCGCCCCGGATCGAGGTCGGGTCCGACCAGCGCGATCTCCTGGGTGCGATCCCCGAAGCGCGGATGCCACCGGGCCAGGAGCTGTCCGCGAACCTCGTCGTCCGCCGGCCAGCAGCGGGCGGGGACCGAGCCCCACCAACGGCCGGCGACGAAGACGCGCTGCACCGCCGCCGCGCGCGAGTAGCCCAGCATCACGTCGGGCTGGTCCGCCAGCCAGATGCGTCCCTTGGCCCTCAGGACTCCGGGCGACCCGCCGGCCAGCCAGCGGCGGAACCGCTCGGGCTCGAAAGGCCCCCGCCGACGGTAGACCCAGGCCGTCGCCGGTCCGGACGACGAGGCACGCTCCGCGCCTTCCATCGCCCGGCGCCAGGCCGGGCAGGGTCGGCGGCCGTCGACCGGCTCGGAGAGCACCGCGAGACCACCGGCCAGATCGAGCACGGGGGAGTCCGGGTTGAGGACCTCGATCCATCGCCGGTGTCGATCGATCGCCGCCCGATCCCCTGCGACGAGAATCCGGTCGCAGGATTCGACCTGTTCGAGGAGCAGGTCGGCCACGCTGCGCCGATCGTCGGGATGAGCCGCCCAGCCCCGTCGCACGAGCAGGTCCTCGGACTCGAGATCCCGCTCGAGCTGCGCCGCGTCGAGGATCGTGGTCGTGCCCTCGAGGCGTGCGGGACGACCGGCCCACGCCGAGACCGCGGACACGTCGGTCCAAGCCTCGACGAGGGGAGCCGGCTCCACGTGGGCAGGCAGGACCACGGCCACCCTCCCAACCTGGCCGCACGGCGACTGCCCCAGCTCCGGTCGGCAGACGTCCATCACGCAGGGCAGCGCGGCCAGCACCTGCTGCTTCGCCTCGTAGGGGAAGCCGGCGACCAGGTGGATTCGCAGGGTCGGCTCCATGGCTCTCCGTCATTCGGAGCCCGCGGGCCACCTGGTCCGCTGCCCCCTACTGACGCCCGTGCCGCTCGCGGGCCAGGAGTTCCCGCGAACCGTCGACGTGGAGCGCGGCAAGGGTGGCGCGACGGGCTCTGGTTCTGGCACCGTGATGCACCCGGTCGCGACGGCGGACCGAATGCGCGGGACGGAAAGCGGTTCCCGAATCATGGAGAGCATCATGAAGAAGCGGATCCTCGTGGTGGCCGTTGCAGCCGGCCTGCTGGCCTCACCCCCGGCCGCCGAGGCGAGCGGAGGCATGAAGGTGGTGGACGCCCTGATCGTCCGACCCTTCTGCATGGTCGGGTCGGTCGTCTCGACGACGCTCTACCTCGCGACGCTGCCCATCACGGCACCCACCGGTGTCTCGCACGAGGCGGCTTCCACCCTGGTCACGGCTCCGTGGCGCTTCACCGCCTATCGCTACCTCGGCGAATGGCACGAGTACCGGGACGGGCGTGACGTCCGGGGCTGGAGCGACGACGAGCGTCGGCGGGCCGACGCCTGGGCGCAGCGCAGCGCGAGCGCGACGCCCTAGCAGCGCCGGAAGCCGCGGAGGTGGAGCGGAGTCCGCGAGCCGGGCCCACTCAAGCAGCGGTCGCCGCAGCCCGTGCGCCACGCTCCAGGACCGATCGCAGCCCAACCGAGACGAGATACAGAACCGCCGCGAGCAGGATCACGAGCGGCCCCGGCGGAATCGAGATCTCGAAGCTCTCGCCGAGGCCGTAGGACAGCAAGAGGCCCCCGACCATGCTCGCCGCGCAGATCGCGACCGCCAATCCCATCATCCCCCGCAGCGTTTCCACCCAGGGTCGGGCCGCGGCGGCCGGGATCGTCAGGAGCGCGATGGCCAGGATCACGCCCACGACGCGGATCAGCGTCACGATGGCCAGGGCCGCGAGGGCCAGCAGGGCGAGGAAGAGCCCCTCGGCCCGTACCCCCGCCACCTCCGCGTACTCCTCGTCGAAGCACACGGCCTCGAAGGACCGGTGGAAGAAGAGAACGGCGGCAAGGATGGCCGCGTCGAGCACGGCCACGGCGACCACGTACTCCCACGGCACGAAGAGCAGGCTCCCGAAGAGGTAGCTCATGAGGTCCGGCGCGTAGCCGGGGGCGAGGGCTACGAACACGATGCCGAGCGCCATTCCCACCGCCCACACCATGGAGATCAGCGTATCGAGGCCGGAGCCGAAGCGGCGCTGGGCAATCCCGACGATCAGGGCGGCCGCGAGACCGAATCCGGCGGCGCCGACGATGGGCGGGAAGCCGGCCAGGTAGCCGAGCCCTACGCCGCCGAAGGCGGCATGGGACAGCCCCCCGGAGAGCGAGGCGATCCGCTTGGCCACCACGTAGGTCCCGATCACGCCGCACGCGACGCTCGCCAGGAGGCCCGCGAGCAACACGCGCTGGAAGAAGGGCAGCGAGAGGGCCTCCAGCATCAGCTGTCCTCGTGCGGCTCGAGCACCCGGTGTGGATGCCCGTGGGCCAGCAGGTCCACCGGCCCCCCGTAGGTGGCTTCCAGGATCTCGGGGGTGAGCTCCTTCGAGGGGTGGGCGTGGAGCCGCCGGTTCAGGCAGGCCACGCTTCGCACGTACCGTGAGATGGCACCGACGTCGTGGGACACCACGACCACCGCCATCTCCTCGGAGAGCTCCTCGAAGAGCTCCCAGACGCTGCGGCCGATGCGCTCGTCGAGGCTCGCCGTGGGCTCGTCGAGGAGCAGGAGCTTCGGGCGCTGGGCCAGCGCACGCGCGATGAGCACGCGCTGGAGCTGGCCCCCGGAGAGCGCACCGATGGGCCGCTGGGCGAGCCCCTGGATCTCGACGCGTTCGAGGACAGCCTCTGCCGCGGCTCGATCCTGGGCGCCGATCCGGCCGAAGCGCGCCGCACCGAGACGCCCCATGAGAACGACGTCCATCACCCGGATCGGAAACGCGAGGTCGAAACGCACGTGTTGCGGCACGTACCCGACCTGGCCGTGCGCCCGCCGGGCCGGCCTTCCGAGGATGCGCACGCTGCCTCGATCCGGCGAGAGGAGTCCCAGCAGGATCTTGAGCAGCGAGGTCTTGCCCCCACCGTTCGGGCCGAGAACGGCGAGGTAGTCGTGGGCCTCGATCCGCAGGCTCACGTCTTCGAGCACCGGATTGCCGCGCAGCGAGAGAGAGACCCCGGCGAGCTCCGCGGCCGGGGCGGTCACTTCGGAATGCCCTCCGCCAGGGCCCGCGCCGCGCGGCGCAGATTCGCCGGCCAGTCATACGCGAGGGGATCGAGCGGCTCGACCCGCGCCCCGATCTCCCGCGCCAGCGTCTCGGCCGCGGCCGAGTCGAACTGCGGCTGCACGAAGACCACCTTCACGCCCTCCTCCCGGGCGTGCTCGATCAGCTCCGCCAGCTCGTGGGGATCGGGCTCCTTGTGCTCGTGCTCGATGGCCACCTGCTCGAGTCCGTAGGCCTCCGCGAAGTAGCCCCAGGCCGGATGGAAGACGAGGAACCTCCCGCCCTCCCTTTCGGCCAGCAGCGTGCGGATCTCCTCGTCGAGAGCCGCGATCTCGGCGCGAAACGCCGCGAGGTTCTTCTGCAGCGGCTCGTGGTGCTCTGGAAGGACGTCCTCGAGAGCCGCCTCGACGCCAATCGCCATCTTCTCGACGTGGCGAGGCGCGACCCAGACGTGCGGATCGCCCTCACGGCTCTCGATGCCCGCCGAGCCATCCACGACGGCAAGGCCTGGCGCTTCGGCGAGGATCTTCTCGAGCCACGCCTCCTCGAACGGGAAGTGGGGGTGCCCCACCTTCACGTACAGCGTGGCGTCGCCGAGCTTCGCCATCTTGGCCACGGACGGCTCGTAGGCGTGCGAGCTCGCCCCGGGCGGGATCATCACCTCCACCCGAACGAGCTCCCCCGCGACCCGGTCGACCACGTACTTCTGGGGCAGCACGGACACCATGACGAGGGGGCGGTCTTGCGGAGCGCGCTCACCTCCGCAGGCGACGAGCCCCAATGCCAGGAGGGCCCCTGCGCACATCGCCGTGCGGCGCACCGACGGCACCGGGCTCACCGCACCACCCGCAGGTTCACCGTCCCGTCCTCCCCCGGGTCGACGACATAGGTCTCGAGGCTGGGCAGGAGACGCTCCATGGTCTCGAGATAGAGGCGCTGCTCGGTCACCCGCGGCGCCCGGGCGTGCTCGCGCGCCAGCGCGACGAAGCGCTCCGCCTCGCCCCGCGCCAGCTCGACCCGCCGATGCCGGTCCGCGCGGGCCTCGGACAGGAGCCGCTCCGCATCGCCCTCGGCCTCCGCGAGGATCTGGCGCCGATAGGCGCGGGCCTCGAGCGAGGCCCGCTCGCGGTCCGCACTGGCGTTCTGCACGTCCTGGAACGCCTCGCGCACACGACCGTCCCGGGGCGGAGCAAGCTCCTCGATCGTCACCGACTGCACGGCGATCCCGACCGCCTCCGTCGCCAGGAGGTCCTGGACACCCTGCCGCACGGCCGA
>JANQFA010000252.1 GCA_028278065.1 Myxococcota bacterium | reverse complement strand
GTGTGGGCCACCTCGTGGGCCGGGGTGTAGAGCTTGGCCGTCGAGTCGATGGTGTGGTCGACCACGAACACGTCCCCTGGAAGCTCCGCCTTTCCTCCGCCGGTGAGGGGGGTGTTCGCGTAGCCCGCGTAGATGGCATTGCACCCGTCGCGGGCGAAGCAGTCCAGCCGGCGGAGCACGGCGAGCTCGTCGCGGATCGAGCCCAGGTCGCCGGCCCGATCCCAGGCGAGCGAGTCGTCGAACGGGATCGAGACGCGGATCTGCTCGAGGTCGATCTCGGCTGCGGGCAGCACGTCGAAGAGGCGGACCTGCTGGATCCAGCGGAGCTCGACGTCGTCGGGCCCGGCGTGCACGACGGCTCCATCCGGGCCCACGAGATCGATCGACACCAGGGTGATCGCAGTGCGGGGGCCGGGGCCGAAGCCCACCTCGGCCTTGCAGTCCCCGGAGGTGGCAGGCGCCTGGTCGCCGCAGACCGTCTCCGCGGCGGTCGCTTCGAACTCGAAGGTCACGTCGCCGGTCGTCCACTCGCGCGGCACCTCGAAGTGCAGCTCGTGATCGTCCTCCCTCCGGCTCGGCTCGCTCGTCGCGAGCGCCGCGCCGCCCACGTCCATGGGCGACAGGGGCGAGCCGGCGAGCTCGGCACCGTCGCGGAAGCCGCGGACCACTCCGCTGACCGGCACCGGTTCGGTCCCTCCCTCCTGGAGGGTGAACCACGCGCGGACGAAGGTGTCCTTGCCCTCGATCAGGGGGACCGAGTTCCTCCAGTCCTGGAGGCCCTGGGTCACCTCGAGCGCGTACAGCTCGGCGGCACAGGCGTCGCCGATGCCGTCGTCGTCCCGGTCCTCCTGGGACGGGTTCGGGTACTCCGGGCAGTTGTCGCAGCCGTCGTCGACCCCGTCGCCGTCTTCGTCCACGCCGGCGTCGGGCTCGCCCTCGCACTGGTCGCACGAGTCCGGGGTGCCGTCGCCGTCGGAGTCGGTGTCGTCACCGAGGTTGCACAGGTCGCACGGGTCGCCGACGCCGTCGCCGTCTGCGTCCTCCTGGTTGGGGTTGAAGACCCGCGGGCAGTTGTCACAGGCGTCCCCGATGTTGTCCTGGTCCTGGTCGATCTGGGTGGTGACGCAGGACCCTTCGGTCCAGATCCCGCCGAGGGCGCACTCCTCGTCGAACCGGCACGGGTCTCCCACCGGACCCTCGACACAGGTGCCGAAGACCTGGTGGTTCGGGTGGAACATGCAGTTGTCGCTGCAGTTGTCCTTGTTGTCTCCGTCCTCGTCGAAGACGGGATCGCAGTTCGGGCAGGCGAGGGAGAAACAGGTCAGGGGTCCCGTTTCCCGTCCGCTCTGCGCGAGCAGCTCCGCGACGCTGCCCGGCGGTTCGAGCGCGCCGCCGCAGAGGGCCTGGCACCAGTTCGGGTAGGGCCCCCTCGAGAAGTTCGGCGACGCGTAGAGCTGCGGAGGGACGTCTCGGCAGCTCAGTACGTACAGATCACGATTCAAGCAGGTGCAGCCGCTGGAAATCGGCGGCGGCTCGTACTCGAACCAGATCGTGTCCTCGAAGCCCCCCTCGCCGCGGCTGCACCAGCCGGGTCCCCAGAGGGCCCGGATCTCGATGTCGACCCCGTCCACGACCTCGAAGCGGGTGATCCGGGAGTGGCGGTCGAGGACGGGGCCGATCCAGGCCTTCTGGACCCGGAAGGGCCCGTTGTTGCCCCCGTTGAGCTCGTAGATGCCCGGTCTCAGGTAGCGGCGCTCGCCGTTGCCCAGGACGAGCTCGACGCTGCCGCGCACGTCGAGGGCCATCTGCTTGACCTCGGGCTCACTCCAGAACGTCACCCAGGCGCCGGGGCTCTGGGCGTGGGCGCCGGGCGAGCCGAGCATGGCGAGGGAGAAGAGCGCGGCGGGGAGGATGGAGCGCAGCGAGAGCAGGTGGACCGACCAGCCTTTCCGTCGCGCGAGCCTACACCACGACGTCGTTCGCCAACAAGTGGCGTTCCGGTGGCGCTCGGCGGCGTGCAGCTCCGCCCACGCGGGTGGCGCGGCGCGAACCGGCAGGTCGAGGCAGAGCGGGGGCGGCTCCGAAGAGCCGCCCCCGCTCGGGTGTTTCGCCGAGATGCGCGCTAGCTGCGCACGGTGATCGCGGCGTTGCTGATGATCGGGGCGTTGTCCCGATCCTTGGCGTTGGCCCCGATCAGGATCTGGTCGGCTTCCTTCCAGTACGAGATCGTGTAGGTCTCGCCGGGGAAGCCGACACCCGCGAAGCGCGCCTGGTAGCGGGCCACCTTCGTGACGTCTCCACCCAGCACTTCGTCCACGATCGCCTTGCACACCACCCCGTAGGAGCAGAGCCCGTGGATGATGGGCGTGTCGAAGCCGCCCATCTTGGCGAACTCGGGATCGGCGTGGAGCGGGTTCTTGTCGCCCGAGAGGCGGTAGATCAGCGCCTGCTGGGGCATCAGGGTCCGCTCGATCACCCCGTCCGGAGCGCGGTCCGGCGCCGCGTTGCCCGCCTTCGGTCCCGGCTCGCCGCCGAAGCCGCCCTCGCCGCGCAGGAAGAGGGAGAAGCGGTTGGTGAAGAGGGGCTTCCCCGACTCGTCGGTCGAGTCCACCTGCATGACCACCAGCGCCGCCTTCCCCTTGTCCCAGATCTCGGCCACCTTGCCCCGGTTGGTGATGGTGGCTTCGGGCGGGATCGGCTGGTGCACCTCGAGATCCTGCTCGCCGTGCAGCAGCATCGCGAAGTTGAACTCGAGCCCGTCCACGGAGCCCAGCCCGGCCATGCTCCCGAAGGTGGGGATCACACCGAAGCTCGGCAGCACCTTGAGGTTCTTCTCGTAGGTGTACTCGAGCTCGTTGGCGTCGGTGGCCGGCACGCCCGCACCCAGGCCGAGGTGGTACAGGATCACGTCGTCCCGGGTGTAGGTGTGCTGACCCTCCCCCAGCTCCGCGCCCAGCGCCTTGCTCGGATCGATCGGCATGGGGTCAGCTCCTCGACTTCAGGGCTTCGGCAGCCGCCTGCATCTCGCCGGCGATGCTGTCCGGAACCACGTAGTCGCTCTGGTCGCGGATCGCGTCGAGGTTGTTCTGGATGTCCTCGGCGCTGGCGACGGTGTCCTTGGGCGACACCCAGCCCTTGCCCATGCCGATGAAGATCCGGGCGTAACGGCCGCCGCCCACGTCGAAGAGCTCGTGGCTCAGGTCGCAGGCCTCGGAGCACAGGAACGTCACCAGCGGAGTGACGTGGTGCGGATCGAGGTGCTCGGCCATGGGCCCGAGCAGGTTCTCGGTGAGCCGCGTCTTCGCGATGGGGGCGATGGTGTTGACCTTGATGTTGTACTTGGCGCCCTCGACGGCGAGGACGTTCATCAGGCCCACCAGGCCCATCTTGGCCGCGCCGTAGTTGGTCTGGCCGAAGTTGCCGAAGACGCCGGCGCCGGACGCGGTGAGGAGGATGCGGCCGTAGCCGTTCTCCTTCATGCTGCGGAAGGCGGGCTGGGTCACGAAGAAGGCACCCTTCAGGTGCACGTCGATGACCGCGTCCAGATGCTCCGGCTCGAGCTTGACGAAGGTCTTGTCGCGCAGGATGCCCGCGTTGTTGATGACCACGTCCACCCTGCCGAACTCGTCCAGGGCGGTCTGGATGATCGCCTCGCCACCGTCGGGGGTGGCCACCGAGTCGTAGTTGGCCACGGCCTTGCCGCCTGCCTCGATGATCTCCTTCACCGTCTGGTCGGCCATGCTGCTGCCGCCGCCGGTCCCGTCGGCGGAGCCGCCCAGGTCGTTCACCACGATGCTGGCGCCGCGCCTGGCGAGCTCCAGGGCGTAGGTCTTGCCGAGGCCCCCG
Source organism: Myxococcota bacterium (assembly GCA_028278065.1). Taxonomy (GTDB): domain Bacteria; phylum Myxococcota_A; class UBA9160; order UBA9160; family JAFDET01; genus JAFDET01. Next base: position 12,657 of record JANQFA010000252.1, on the reverse strand, counting down.
CCGGCCCCGGTGATGACCGCGACGCGGCCGTCGTACGTGACTTCGCTCATGCTTCGTCTCCTCGAGAGGGGTCCGAGACGGACCTAGGCCAGGTCGGCCTTCTTGTAGACGGCCACCACGGCGGCGCCGCCGAGGCCGAGGTTGTGCTGCAGGGCCACCTTGGCTCCTTCCACCTGGCGCTGGTCGGCCTCGCCGCGCAGCTGCCAGTTGAGCTCGGCGCACTGGGCCAGGCCGGTCGCGCCGAGGGGGTGCCCCTTGGAGATGAGGCCGCCAGACGGATTCACCACCACCTGGCCACCGTAGGTCTGGGCGCCCGAGTCGATGAACTCGCCCGCCTTGCCCTCGGGACAGAGACCCAGGGCCTCGTAGGTGATCAGCTCGTTTGCGGAGAAGCAGTCGTGCAGCTCGACCACGTCCACGTTCTCCGGACCCACGCCCGACTGCTCGTAGACGGTCGCAGCCGCGTCCTTGGTCATGTCGTAGCCGGCGAGCTTCATGCTCGAGCCCTCGAAGGCGTCCGGGCGGTCGGTGGTCATGGTCATGCCGGCGATCTCGACCGCCTGACCCTCGAGACCGTGCTTGCGCACGAACTCCTCGCTGGCCAGGACGGCCGCGCCCGAGCCGTCCGAGGTGGGGCAGCACTGCAGCTTGGTGAGCGGCTCGAAGACCATCGGCGCATTCTGGATGTCCTCGAGGCTGTACTCGTCCTGGAACTGGGAGTAGGGGTTGTTCACCGAGTGCTTGTGGTTCTTCCAGCCGATCTTGGCGAAGTGCTCGGCCGTCGTGCCGAACTTCTCCATGTGCTCGCGTCCGGCGTTGCCGAAGAACTGCGGCGCCGGGGGCGCCTTGGCGAAGCCGCGCTTCTCGATCATGGCATGGGCGTGCTTGTCGAGAGGGTTGGTGCGGTCGCTGAAGTGGGTGCCCAGCGAACCGCGCTCCATCTTCTCGAAGCCGAGCGCCAGGCAGCAATCGGCCAGGCCGCCCTCGATGAACTGCTTGGCCATGTAGAGAGCGGTGGAGCCCGTGGCGCAGTTGTTGTTGACGTTGTAGATCGGGACGCCCGAGAGGCCGATCTCGTATACGGCGCGCTGGCCGCACGTGGAGTCGCCGTAGCAGTAGCCGACGGCCACCTGCTCGACGTCGCCGTAGGGGATCCCGGCGTCTTCGAGCGCCTTCGTCCCGGCCTCCTTGGCCATCTGCGGATAGTCCCAACCTTCGATGCGGCCGGGCTTCTCGAACTTGGTCATGCCCACGCCGACGACGTACACCTTCCTGCCCATGCGAGCGGATCTCCTTGCCCCGTGACGGTTTTCCGTGCTGGAGAGCGCGCCGGGTCCGGAGGGGCCCCGGGGGGAGGCGCGATTGATTCTCGAATCAACGCGGGACTATAGCCGTGCCCGGCACGACCGTCACGGTGCCCGGCACGACCGTCACGGTGGGCACGACCGTCACGTTGGCTCTCACGCCGCGGCGAAGAGGCTCCGCACCCGCGCGGCGATCTCGTCGCGAACCTCGCGGAAGACGCGCTCCACCTCCGCCTCGCTGCCCGATGCCGTGGCGGGGTCGCGTAGCGGCCAGTGCAGGCGCTCGACGTCGCCGGGGAAGGCCGGGCAGCGCTCGGCGGCGTCGCCGCAGAGGGTGACCACCGTATCGATCTCGGAGCCGGGTACGGCGTCGACGTCCTTCGAGGTCTGGCGGGAGATGTCGATCCCGGCCTCGTCCATCGCCGCGCGGGCGCGCGGGTTCACGCCCTGGGGTTCGATGCCCGCGCTGTGGACCACGACCCCCTCGGGCGCGAGCTCGCGCGCGAAGCCCTCGGCCATCTGGCTGCGGCACGAGTTGCCGGTGCAGAGGAAGAGGATCCCCTTCATCGGCCCGGCACCATCCCGAAGGCCTCGCGCAGGAACTCGCGAATCGTCACGGCCAGGTCGGGGTGGGGCGCGAACAGGTTGGTCCCGTGCCCTCCCTTCTCGAAGACCTCCAGGTCCGAGCGCGCGCGGCGTCCGTCGGTGAGGGTCCGTGCCGAGGCGGCGGCCTGGCCGTCGTCCTCGGCGGCCACCGCCAGGATGGGCCGGTCCAGCTCCTTCGCGATGCTGCGCACCTCGACGCCGAAGTAGGCCGTGCCCGGCGAGAGGAGCGCCAGCGCGCGCACGCCCGCCACCTCCTCGGCGGCCAGGAGCGAGACCGTGCACCCGTAGGATGCGCCGACCAGCCCGATGCGCGAGACGTCGAAGCCCCTTCCGGCCAGGTACTTCCGCGCCGCCGCCACGTCCTTCACGCCGTCGCGCACCCACGCGCCGAACTCCTCGCGCGGGATGTCGGCCACGCGCACGGTCTCGTCGCCCCGCCGGATCGATTCGCCGTGGGCGCGCTGGTCGAGGGCGAGGACGGTGATGCCCTTGCCCACCAGCTCCGGCACCAGCGGGTCCCAGGACGTGCGGTCGTTCCTGTACATGTGCAGCAGGATGGCGACCGGGCTCTCGGTGGTTCCCGCGGAGGTCAGGCTCCCGTGCAGGGTGAAGCCGTCCTCCGTCTCGAAGGAGACGGGGAAGCTCACGGACTTCCGCTCGTCGGCCGCCACGGCCGGCGCCGTCGCCATCCCCAGGAGCCAGAGCAGGCACGCGATCGATCGGAGCGTCCTCATCCGTCCAGTTCCTCCCGCCTGAGTTCCTTCCACGATTCGGGTGCGGCCTCGGGTCCGCGCACCAGCAGCGACTGGGTCACGAAGCCGACCGGCCCGAGGTCGTCGTAGAGCCGCGCACCCGCCGTTCCCGCGCCCACCTCGTCGACGTTGGCGCGCGTGTCGATGCACAGCCACTCGCCCCGCGGAGGGCGATGCAGGTTGATGGTGGTGTCCGGGTTGATCGCGATGTAGGGGCGGTCGAAGAGGGACAGCCCCTCGTGGCGCAGCGCGCGCATGATCGGGAGCGAGTAGGTGAAGTCGGAGGCGATGGCGACGCGGACCAGGGGCGAGAGCGCCTCGCCGCGCACCAGGGGCACGTCCAGCCGGAACCAGCAGGTGGGCGTCTCGAAGCCGCGCACCGGCCGGATGCTGAAGCAGTCGTGCATGGCCGGCTCGCGGTTCGGGCTGCGCGGCCAGCCCATCCCGCCGTCGTCGTCCGGAAGGGGCGGAGGCTGCACCCGCTCTCCGTCGATCGTGTGGGGGACGCTCATCTCGGTGATGCGGAAGCGCATGGCCCGGGCGGTGGCGTACTCCACGCCTTCGGCCAGCAGGCTCGCCTCGACGAACTCCACCGACTTCCCCGTCCGCTTCACCTCGGCGCGCGTCTCCACCGGGCCGAGCGGCGCGGCGCGCATCAGGTCCACGGTGAGCCGCGACACCTGCATGGGCACGGCGCTGGGCAGCGCTTCGACCGCGCGTGCCAGCAGGCCCAGCATCGGGCTCCCGTGCTGCGTGCCGGGATACCAGGGGCCGCGGCAGAGCGGGGTCGGGACGAAGGTGTCGCCGTCCCGTTCGAAGAGGAAGCGCTCGTCGTTCGTCCCGAAGAGGACGCGCTCGTCGTTCATCCGCCGGCCACCGCTCCGCCGTCGACCAGCATCGGGGTTCCGGTCACGAAGGAGGCGCGGTCGCTGCAGAGCCAGACGACGGCCTCCGCGATCTCCTCGGGCATGCCCAGGCGGCCGCCCGGCTGGCTCGCCTTGATCGCCTTCTCCACGCCCTCGCCCATGTCCATGTAGCTCTGCATCATCGGCGTATCGATGCTGCCCGGCAGGACCGCGTTGACCCGGATCCCGGCGGCGGCGTTCTCGAGGGCCGCGGTCTTGGTGAGGCCGATCAGCGCGTGCTTGCTGGCGCAGTAGGGCGACAGCCCGGGTACGCCGACCAGACCGGCCGCCGACGCGGTGTTGACGATGGCTCCTCCCCCCTGCTCCTGCATGCGGCGCAGCTCGTGCTTGAGGCAGAGGAAGACGCCGTTCAGGTTGACGTCGAGGGTCCTCTTCCAGCCGTCGAAGTCGAGCTGGTGGATCGCCCCCATGGCGCCGGTGATCCCCGCGTTGTTGTGGGCGCAGTCGATGCGCCCGTGGGCCTCGACGACGCCGTCTACCAGCGCCTCGACGCGGGCCTCCTCGGTGACGTCGCACTCGACGAACGAGGCCTCGCCGCCCGCGGCGGCCACGCGCTCCACGGTGACCTCGCCCCCCTCGGCATCCCGGTCGGCGCACACCACCAGGGCCCCCTCCCGCGCGAAGGCGAGGGCGGCTGCGCGTCCGATTCCCGACGCCGCGCCCGTGATGAGGGCGATCTTGCCGTCGACGAGGCCGCTCATCCGGAGAAGGCCGGGAAGATGTCGTCGGCGAAGCGGCGGATGCCGTCGATCTTCTTCTGGAGGTCCTCGGTCGGACCTCCGTGGAAGATCCAGGGCATGGTCTGGAGTGTGGTCACGCCGGCTTCCTCCACCCGTTTGTATCCATCCACGTCCGCGGCGTCCGTGCAGGCCGCGATGATCTCGAAAGGCCCCTCGCGGCCGGATGCCGTCCGCAGCTCGTGCAGGCGTGCTGCGATGCGGCGCAGCTCCGCGGTGTCGTGCAGGTCCGATATCCAGCCGTCGCCGAGGCGAGCCGCCCGGCGCAGGGCGGGCTCCGAGATCCCCCCCACCAGCACCGGGATGGGCGCGCCTGGCGCCGGAGCCATGCGCAGGGGCGCGAAGTCGTAGAACCGGCCGTGGTGCTCGACGATCTCGCCGGTCCAGAGCTTCTGCATCACCTCGAGCATCTCGTCGGCGCGCCGACCGCGAGCGGCGAACGGCTGCTCGAGGAGGTCGAACTCCTCCTTCATCCAGCCCATCCCGATCCCCAGCGTGACCCGGTCCTCCGAGAACACGGCGGCGGTGCCGACGGCCTTGGCCACCACGAAGGGGTTGCGCAGCGGGAGCACGTAGATCGCGGTGCAGAAGCGGATCCGCCGGGTCGCTGTCGCCATGGCGCCGATCGCGACCCACGGATCGGGCCACGGGGTGGGAGAGTCCCAGCGGGGCTCACCCGACTCGGTGTAGGGGTAGGGCGAGTCGATCTTCTCGGGGTGCACCACGTGGTCCGAGACCAGCACCACGTCCCAGCCGGCGTCCTCGGCCGCCGTCGCCATGGGCACCCAGTGGCTGGGATCGCTGAACGCCATCGAGACGGCGAACTTCATCGGTCGGGCCGGGCCTCCTGCCACACCGGGCGTGGGTGGCCGGGAAGAGTAGCGGGTCCGTCGGCGTCCGAGGCGGGACCCCGCCTGGCCTTCGGAGCCGCCGCGGAAGGCCAGTGGCCGCGGCCGCGCCGAGGTGGAGCCCCCGCTAGTCGGCGCTCCCTCCCGTGAAGACCAGCCAGGTCGTGGCCGCGGCCGCGGCGCCCAGCAGGAGCAGGCCCAGCACGCCGAGCGCACGCTGCAGGGGGTGGCGCTTCTCGGGCGGCTTCGCGTCGGGCGTCGGGTCGTCCACGGTGCCAAGATACGCCAGCAGGCAAGGCGCCGGTTGCGGGCGCGAAGGAGGAGTCGTGGGGCCGCTCGAGGGAGTGAAGGTGCTGGAGATCGCGGGGATCGGGCCGGGTCCCTTCGCAGCCATGCTGCTGGCCGACCTGGGCGCCGAGGTGCTGCGCGTGGATCGGGTCGCGGCGGCGCAGGGCGGCGGCTGGGCCGACCCCACCCTGGACTACCTGGCGCGGGGCCGGCGCAGCGTGGCGCTGGACCTGAAGCGCCGCGAGGGCGCCGAGACGCTGCTGCGGCTGGTCGACCGCGCCGACGTCCTCACCGAGGGGTTCCGCCCCGGTGTCATGGAGCGGCTGGGGCTGGGGCCCGAGGTCTGCCTCGCGCGGAACCCGCGCCTCGTCTACGGCCGGATGACCGGGTGGGGCCAGGACGGGCCGCTCGCCAGCTCCGCGGGCCACGACATCAACTACATCGCCCTGGCGGGTGCCTTGCACCCGATCGGGCGGCGCGCTGGGCCTCCGGTGCCTCCACTCAACCTGGTCGGCGACTTCGGAGGAGGAGGGATGCTCCTGGTCCTCGGGGTGCTGGCCGCGCTGGTCGAACGCCAGCAGTCGGGACGCGGTCAGGTGGTGGACGCTGCGATGGTGGACGGCGCCTCGCTCCTGATGACCATCTTCCACGCCACCGAGGACACCGGCTTCACGACCACCGAGCGTGGCACCAACATGCTCGACTCGGGGTCCCACTTCTACGACGCCTACGAGACCGCCGACGGTCGCTGGATCTCGATCGGCTCGATCGAGCCGCAGTTCTACGCGGAGCTCATGCAGCGTCTGGGCCTCGACGGGGATCACTTCGCGCCGCAGCACGACCGGGCGCGCTGGCCCGAGTGGAAGGAGCAGGTCGCCGCGGCCTTCAAGACGAAGACGCGCGACGAGTGGTGCGCGCTGCTCGAAGGGACCGACGTCTGCTTCGCACCGGTCCTCACCCTGGCCGAGGCTCGGGAGCACCCCCACGCGGTGGCGCGTGAGGCGTTCGTCGAAGTGGCTGGCAAGCCCCAGCCGGCTCCCGCACCGCGCTTCAGCCGCACCCCGGGCGGCGTCGCCCGTCCCCCCGCGGCGCCGGGCGAGCACACGGACGAGGCGCTCGCCGACTGGGGGATCCCGGCCGGGGAGCTGGCCCGCCTGCGCGAGTGCGGGGCGATCCACTGAAGGCGAGACCTTCCCGTACACTCCGGCCATGAAGCTCGGCGATCTCCCGACTCCGGCGCTCTGTGCCGACCGCGCGGCCCTCGAGGCGAACCTGCGCAGCATGGCCGAGGGCCTCCCCGGACGCCGCATGCGGCCCCACGTGAAGGCGCACAAGTGCACGGCCCTGGCGCGGCGCCAGGCCGACCTCGGCCACGTGGCCTTCACCTGCGCGACGATCCGCGAGATGGAGGGACTCGCAGCGGCGGGCCTGGGGGAGGACCTCCTGCTCGCCAACGAGGTGCTCGACGCACATCGCCTCGGTGCGCTCGACGCCCGCGTGACCGTGGCGGTGGACTCGGAGGAGACCATCGCCGCCGCGGCGCGGGGCGGGGTGCGCGAGGTGCTGATCGATGTGAACGTGGGCCTGCCCCGCTGCGGCTGTCCGCCGGCGGCGGCCGGCGGGCTGGCCGACCGCGCGCGTGCCGCGGGCCTCGAGGTACGCGGCGTGATGGGCTACGAGGGCCACGCCATGCCGATCGAGGACGTGGCCAGGCGCGCCGAGGTGACCGAGCAGGCGATGGCCCTGCTGACGGCGGCCCACGCCGAGGTGGGTGGCGACGTGGTCTCGGCCGGAGGCACCTGCACCTGGGCCGTGAACACCTGGGCGACGGAGATCCAGGCCGGGAGCTACGCGCTGATGGATCACAGCTACGCGTATGCGGACCTGCCCTTCCGGCCCTCCCTGTTCGTGCTGGGCCGGGTGATCTCGGTCTCGGACGCCTTCGCCGTCGCCGATGCGGGGCTGAAGGCACTGGCCATGGACCACGGCAGCTCCGACGTCGAGGGCGGGAGCGTCTGGTTCTACTCGGACGAGCACGTGACCTTCGCACCCGCCGCGCCCTTGCGGCCCGGGGACCTGATCCGGGTGCTGCCGAAGCACGTCGACCCGACGGTGGCGAAGCACCCGCGTCTGCACCTGCTGGAAGGCGACGAGGTCGTCGACGTCTGGGAGATCGACCTGCGGGACTGGTAGGCCGGGTCGTGGGCCGCTCCGGCCTACTCCTCCACGTCGCGCGGACGCACCACGTAGAAGAGGCAGTCCAGCCGCGCGACGGAGGGATCGGTGGTCATCATCATCGGGACCAGCTCGCGCGCCGCCACGATGGATCCCTCGCGCAGGGTGAAGAGCTCGCGGGACAGCTCGCGATCGTCCGCGCCACGCGCTTCGAGAGGCCAGGGTGCGCCCTCGCGAAGCCAGCCGAGGCGCGTTCCGGGCGCCACCCGCTCGAAGTTGTGCCGGTCGATGTCGGGACTGACGGTCAGGTCGGCCTCCGCGTGGGGGCGCGCGTCGAACGCGAGCATCGAGCCCGGACACAGGGCGACCCGGACCGGCTCGTGCAGGACCGTGAGCCGGCGCTCCGGCGTGCTCGGAAGCTCTGCGGACTCGAAGAAGCGGCACACGGCCCGGAAGGCGGACTCGTCGGCTGCTGGATCGCCGGCGCGCCCGCACTCCAGGGCGAGGCCGGGGCAGTCGTCCTCGGTGGCCTCCGTGAGCGTTCCGAGGCGCAGGTCGCAGTCCACGTAGAAGTTCGCGAAGGCGCTGCACAGGGCGAGCCGCTCCCGGTCGGTGCGGGTCGCCACCGCGTAGGCCGGGTTGTGGCCGGTGTTGTTGTGGACGTCGAGGAGCGCTTCGGGCGAGGCCTTGCGCAGGGCCTCGACCAGGCTTCGGGCGAGGGCGCCCTCGGCTCCCGGCCAGGGCCGCGCGAAGCAGCGATTCAGGTCGCGGGCTCCCGGAAGCATGCGGTGGGAGAAGCCGGGCGCCGCCAGGGCCGCCTCGACGGCACCGAGCACCGCCACCACGTCGACGGCGGCGCTGCGCTCGCTGGCGAGCCAGCGCTGCAGCGCGCGGACCCCGGACGGCTCGTTGCCGTGCAGCAGGGTGGTGAAGGCGCGCGTCCGCGAGCGGTCTCGGCCCGGGATGCGCATCAGCGCCGGACCGCCCAGCCGGCGCAGGAGGTCTTCCGCGTCGCGCCCGGCCTCCCGGCCGCGCGGCGCATCGACGATCCGCAGGGGGCTCTCCCGGCTCACGCTTCCTCGAGGGGCCAGGTGTGCACGGGCTCGCCCGAGGCGAAGAGGTCCAGGTAGCGGTTCAGCATGCCGCCGAGGGCAGCCTCGCGGGAAGCCGTGCGCGAGAGCGCCTCGAAGGTGCGTCGCTGCCAGTGGGCGCCGGTCTGGAAGCTCTGCGCGCGGCGCTCGATCACCTCGAGCAGGCGGCTCGCCTCGTCCGGGTCCACTCCCGCCGTCTCCAGGCCGCGGCGCGCCGTCGGCAGCAGCGCGGGCAGGAGCACGCGGGCGGGCACCGGCTGGGGTGACGGCGGGGTGCGCGACGGCCACAGGAGCATCGCGTCCAGGCCGTGCTTGGCCGCGCGATAGAAGTTGTACTCGGCGTGCTCGAAGGGGAGGGCGGGCGTCATCCAGTCCACCTCCTCGCGCAGGCCGAAGGTGAGCCCGACGAGGAAGGCCATGTTGGCCGCCATGTCCACCACCGACGGGCCCGAGGGCAGGCAGCGCAGCTCGATGCGCAGGTGGCCCCCGTCCTTGGGATCGAAGACGGCGCGGTTCCAGCGCCAGACCGTGCCGTGGTGGAGTCGCAGCTCGTTGAGCTCGGGTACCTCGCCGCGCTCCACGCACGCGAGCGGGTTCTCGCGGCCCGAGACGGGAAGCAGCGGTGCGTGCAGGCAGACCGTCTCGGTGAAGAGCTCGAGCGCGGTCTCGCGCACCCAGCCGTTGCCGAAGGAGACGCGCGCCGGCCGCCAGCTCTCCGTGACCTCGTCGCGCTCGTCGACCGCCTGCTTGAAGAGGGCGATGCGCGTCTCCTCCCAGAGACGATGGCCGAGGAAGAGGGGGCTGTTGCCCGCCACGGCCAGGGCCGGCGCGGTGGCGATCTGGGCGGCGTTGTAGGTGTCGGCGAACTCGGCCGGGTCCACCCTGACGTGGAGCTGGAGCGACGTGTTGGCCCCTTCGAAGGTCACGTCGTCGCAGGTGATCTCCAGGGGGTCCTCGCCGTCGATCGCTACGTCGAAGTCGCCGGAGCGCATGCGCCGCAGACCCTTGGACAGCGCCCTGAAGCGGGTGAGGTCCGTCATCGCCTCGGACTGGACGTCTTCGCTGAGCAGCGTCGGCAGGATGCCCACCGCGGCCGGCCGACCGCCGTGCTCGGCCGCGGCCGCGCCGATCCGCGCGAGCAGATCGCGGATCTCGTCGCCCAGGGCGCTGAAGGGTCGGCCCGCCAGGGGGCGTGGCGTGGTCATGAACTCGACGTTGAAGCGATTGAGCTCGACCGTGACTCGCGGGTCTGCGCAGGCCTCCACCACCTCGAGGTTGCGGCAGAGGGGGCGGGCGTCGGCGTCGACCAGGCACAGCTCCACCTCCGCGCCCACCGAGGGCGGTCCACTTCCGAAGCCGTCCCGCTCCATCAGGCGGTGCAGGGCCTCGAGGCCGGCCTGGAGCTTCTTGCCGAAGCGTTCGTAGTCGGCTTCCTCGAAGTCCTCGCGGTCGATGTCCATGCCCATGGCGGCTTCTGGAGTAGCACCCCGAGCCCGACAACTTAAGGAGGGGCCGGGCCGCTCGCGAAGAAACCCGCCGCGCTGGATGGCCCGAGGCGCTGCGGAGCCCGGCAGCCCGCGATCCCCGCGGGGCAACAAACGTATCACGAAATGTCCGACAAGGTGTTGACTTCGTGATACGTGACGTGATACATCTGTGTGCCATGAAGTACGATGACTTCGAGCGACGGCACAAGGATCGAGAGGAACGTCGCCGTGAGCGTTCCAAGCAGCGCGCGCGGCACCGGGCGCGGCGCAAGCGCCGCCACCACGACGCGCGAAAGGAGAAGGTCTTGCACACCCGGATCTCAGAGCAGCTTTCCGAGGACATCCGCCAGGTCGCCGACGAGCTGCGGGTGCCCGTCTCCAACCTGGTCCGCAGCGTGCTGGAGGAGGCCTTCAGCGTCGTCGAGACCGTGAGCGAGAACGTCGGGGACCTCCTGGAGGACATCCTCGACGAGACCGCAGACGTGCGCCGGCGCTACCGGCACCGCTACGGGGCGGACCGCTACGCCGATCTGGGCGAGGAGGAGGACGACGACGCGGACTCCGCCGCCGACACGGTCGAGACCGCCCCTGAGCCGAGCGAGCCGCCTCGCGAGCGGCCGGCCTTCGCCGAGGTGCTGGGCTGGCAGCCGATCGTGATGAACCGGGACAGCGCATGTGCGGATTGCGGCGAGAACGTCGCGGCGGGCGCGCGCGCCTTCGTGGGCATCACCGGATCCGGCGTCTCGTCGACGATCCTCTGCCGGGCCTGCACCGAGGCCCGGGGGTAGTCCGCGTCCTCCGGCCCGTCCGGGAGGCCCGCGGCTACGGTGCCGCCCGGTCCTGAACCGCCTCCGGCCCGTCCGGGAGGCCCGCGGCTACGGTGCCGCGCGGTCCTGAACCGCCCCGTCCCGCCCCGGCCCGGCGGCCCGGAGGGGCTACACTCCGCGCCTCGAACTGCGGCGGGGGCGTGATGCCCCCGGCGCCCGGGAGAGCGCTGGGAGAAGGCCCATGACGCCGGCTCGAAGGCTGGCGGCCGTCGCCGTCTTCGCCGGGGTGGCCCTCGCCATCCTGGGCGGCGGCCATCTCTACATCGCCCGCAGGCTGGTCTGGGATCCGGAGCTGCCGGAGCCCTGGCGGACGCTCGGCCTGACCCTGGTCTTCGGCGGTCTCGCGCTGCTCGTGCTCCAGCCGATCGGCGAGCGGCTCCTGCGTCCCCCCCTCTCCAGGCTGATCGCGTGGCCCGCCGCGATCTGGATGGGCCTGGCCTTCCTGCTGCTCGTCCTGCTGCTGGTCACCGATGCGGTGCTGTCCCTCGCACCCGCGGCCGTCGCGGCGGGGGCGGACCTGCCGCCGTCTGCGCAGACCGCGACGGGCCGCGCGCTCGGGGTGGCGCTGGCCGCCGCCGCCCTCGGGCTGGTCGGGATGCGTTCGGCGCTGCGTCCGCCGCGCCTGCTGCGCGTGGACGTGTCGATCGAGGACTGGCCCGCGGCGCTCGACGGCTTCCGCATCGTCCAGCTCAGCGACGTCCACATCGGGCCGATCCTCGGGCGTCGCTTCGCACGCGAGGTGGTCGATCGCGTCAACGCCTGCGAGCCGGACCTGATCGCGGTGACCGGCGACCTGGTGGACGGCAGAGTGGCCCTCCTGCACGACGAGGTGGCCCCCTTCGCGGACCTCTCGGCCCGCCACGGCGTCTACTTCGTGACCGGGAATCACGACTACTTCTCGAACGCCGCCGCCTGGGTCGAGAAGGTGCGCGAGCTGGGCATGCGACCCCTGCGCAACCAGCGTGTCGCGATCGAGCGGGACGGCGCCGGGTTCGACCTGGCCGGGGTGGACGACCACCGCGGTGAGTGGACGGGCCAGGACGGCGGCGAGGATCTGGATGCCGCGCTGGCTGGGCGCGACCCGGGGCGTCCGCTGGTGCTCCTCGCCCACGACCCCTCCACGTTCAAGCGCGCCTTCCGGCGCGGGGTGGATCTCCAGATCTCCGGGCACACCCACGGTGGGCAGATCTGGCCCTTCCGCTGGCTGGTGCGCCTGGTCATCCCATTCGTCGAGGGCCTCCACCGGCGCGGCGCGGCGCAGCTCTACGTGAGCCGCGGCACCGGCTTCTGGGGTCCGCCCATGCGACTCTTCGCTCCTGCCGAGATCACCGAGATCGCCCTCCGCCGGGGGGCCGAGGCCTGACCCCATGCTGTACCGCACCGACGACCTGCGCATCGAGAACATCCGCCCGCTGCTGCCGCCGGCGATCCTGATGGAGGAGTTCCCTCTCACCGAGAAGAGCTCCACCACCGTTGCCCGGGGGCGCGAGCAGGCCTCCGACGTCCTGCACGGACGCGACGACCGCCTGCTCGTGGTGGTGGGGCCCTGCTCCATCCACGACCCCGATGCGGCCATCGAGTACGCGACCCGCCTCCACCCCCTGGCCGACGAGCTC
>JANQFA010000167.1 GCA_028278065.1 Myxococcota bacterium | reverse complement strand
CGCCGGGGTCCGAGACCAGGGGCGTCCCCGCATCCGACACCAGCGCGACGTCGGCTCCGTGCGCCAGCACGCGCAGCGCCTCTTCGGAGCGGGCCGCCTCGTTGTGGGCGTGCAGCGAGCGCGGCTTCGCGTCGATCGCGTGCTTCTCGAGGAGGACGCGCGTGCGCCGCGTGTCCTCCGCCAGCACCAGCGCGGCCTCGCCGAGGATGCGCAGCGCGCGCAGGCTCACGTCCTCGAGGTTCCCGATCGGGGTCGCGACGAGGTACAGGGTCGCCACGCCCGGGAGCGTAGCGCGAGGCCCCTGGGCTACCGTCGCAGATGCCCCGCGGTCCCGCGGAGTCCAGCATGGATCCCGACGATCGGCTCGCGCTCGGCCGCGAGGGAGAGGCGCGGGCGGCGGCCTACCTGGAAGAGCGCGGCTGGCGGGTGCTGGAGCGCAACGCGCACGCCGGCGGAGTGGAGATGGACCTCGTCGCGGCGCGCGGGTCGACGCTCGCGTTCGTCGAGGTGAAGACGCGACGCACCCGAGCCGCCGGTCTCCCCGAGGAGTCCGTCGATCCGCGCAAGCGCGCGCGCCTGGTGCGCGGCGCGAGAGCCTGGCTCCGGGAGCATCGGCCTCGCACCGGACGCGTCCGCTTCGACGTGATCGCCTGGGAGGTGCGCGGCGAGGCCTGGCACCTCCACCACTTCGAGGACGCCTTCGACGCCGGAGGCTAGCAAGCAGACGCTCTCCAGAGCGTCTGCGCGCAGTGAGCCCAGCGCAGGCGAAGCCTGCGGTGGGGCGAACGGAGTCCGCGAGCCCGAGCGCGAGCGATCCGCGAGCCCGGGCGCGAGCGATCCGCGAGCGCGAGGCCGCGGCAAGGCTGGGAGGCTAGCCCTCCTTGGTCTCCTCACCGTCCCCGGCCGGCGCTTCGGCGGCCTCCTCGGCCTCGCCCGCGGCTTCCTCCTCCGCCGGTGCGGCCTCGGCGGCGGCCTCCTGGTCCCCCGGCGCGGCCTCGGCGGCGGCCTCCTCGACCGGCGCCTCCGCCTCGGCCGGCTCCGGGGCCACCAGCGCGGACAGGTCGCGGACCTTCGAGCGCAGACGGGCCTTCTTGCCGCGCAGCTCGCGCAGGTAGTAGAGGCGCGCCCGGCGCACGTGACCGCGGCTCTTGATCTCCACCTTCTGCACGACGGGGGACTCGATCGGGAAGATGCGCTCCACGCCGACTCCGTAGGAGATCTTGCGCACGGTGAAGGTGCCCGAGTTGGGGCCGCCACGGCGGCGGATCACCACGCCCTCGAACACCTGGATGCGCTCCTTCTCACCCTCGCGAATCTTCACGTGGACGCGGACGGTGTCGCCCGGCCGGAAAGGCGGCAGGTCGCGGCGCTGGCCTTCGCGCTCGATGGCTTCGAGTTGATTGCGGTTCATCGCTTCGGGTCTCCTCGCGCGCCGGTCAGGTCCGGTCGACGCTCCTGGGTTCGCTCCTGCGCTCGTTCGGCTCGCCAGCGGGCCACCGCACCGTGATCGCCGGAGCGCAGCACCTCCGGCACGGCGCGGTCGCGATAGACCGCCGGCCGGGTGTAGTGCGGGCCCTCCAGCAACCCCTGGTTCCTCGCCTGGAACGAGTCGGTCTCGGCGCTCTCGGGATTCCCGAGCACTCCGGGCAGGAGCCGCGCGATGCCCTCGATGAGCACCATGGCCGGCACCTCTCCGCCCGACAGCACGTAGTCGCCGATCGATACCTCCTCGTCCACTCCGAGGTCGATCGCCCTCTGGTCCACTCCTTCGTATCGGCCGCAGACGAGCACCAGGTGCTCGCACTGCGAGAACGTCTCCATCCCCGCCTGGTCCAGCCGCCGCCCCTGGGGCGAGAGCAGCACCACGTGGGCCTTCCTCTCCGGTCCCTTCGCTCCCGCGATCGCCTCGATCGCGTCCACCAGGGGCTCCGGCTTCATCACCATCCCGGGTCCGCCGCCGTAGGGCGCGTCGTCCACCGTGCGGTGCCGATCGCGGGTCCATTCCCGCAGGTCGTGCACCGCGATCTCCGCTGCTCCCTTCCGCCGCGCGATGCCCACCATCGCCTCGTCCAGGAACGGAGCGAACAGGCTCGGGAAGATCGTCAGCACGTCCACCCTGATCCGGCCCTGGCCGGGCATCGCTACACCGGGTCGAGGAGACCGGGGATCACCTCGATCACGATGCGGCGCCCTTCGCTGTCCACCTCCTCGAGGATCTCATCGGCGGTCGGCACCAGCCGCTGCCTGCCATCCTCGCCGTCTATGACCAGGACGTCGTGGGCCCCGGTCTCCCAGATCTCGCGAACCGTACCGATCGCCTCGCCCGTCGTGCTCTCGACGCGGCAGCCGATCAGCTCGAACCAGTAGTGCTCGCCCTCGGGCAGGGCCTCGAGCTCGGCGGCGTCGGCGGTCACGAAGAGGCCGCTGAGCGCCGCCGCCTGGTCGCGATCCTCCACGCCCGCGAGCGAGAGCCTGGTCTCCCCCGGCTTGCCCGCGCGAGCCGCGAGCACCTTGCGGGTGCGGCCCGAACCGCCCTCGGGATCCGCGCCGAGCGTGATCTCCTCCATGCCCAGGATCTGCTCCGGGCCGTCGCCGAAGAACTGGACCCGGATCTCGCCGTCCAGCCCGTGGGCACCCACCACGCGTCCCAACACGACGGACCTCCCGGAAGGGTCGGACACGACGGCGTCGGGGGCCGCCATGGCCCGGCTAGTCGACGATCTCGAGCCGGATGTCGGAGCCGCCAGCCGAGGCGGCCAGCACCGCGCGCATCGCCTTGGCCACGCGGCCCTGGCGCCCGATCACGCGGCCGCGGTCGTCGGCCGCGGTCTCCAGCTCGAGGGTCCGGCCGTCGTCCACCTCGACGACGCGGACGTCGTCGGGCTGGGTGACGATGGCCTTGGCCATGAACTCGACGAGGCCGACCGGACCGTCCTGGTCTGCCATCAGGATGCCTCCGCCGCCGGCTCGGCGGCGCCTTCGCGACGCACCCGGTTGACCAGGGTGCGCACGGTGTCGGACAGGCGGGCGCCGCGGGCGACCAGCTCGTCCACCCGCGCGAGCTCCAGCTTCAGCGACGCGGGATCCTGCTTGGGATCGTAGGTGCCCAGGAACTCGAGGGCGCGACCGTCGCGCGGCCGGCGCTGGTCGATCGCCACGATGCGGTAGTAGGGGCGCTTCTTCGCGCCGGCGCGGAGCAGGCGGATCTTGAGCATGCCGCGGAGGTCCTCCGAAGGGGCCCGGAAGGGGCCGGAAACGGGCGCAGAAGCTAGGAAAGTCGCGGTTTGGGGTCAACTGCTCGGGTCGAGCCCCAGCCTCCGCTTCTCCTTCGCCTCCGAGCAATCAGGGCAGGCGTACTGCTCCTGGTGGGGCGTCCGCAGGCGCTCGTAGTCCCGATCCAGGGCGACCCTCCGGACGCGCGCGGACGGCTTTCCGCAGAAGTCGCAGCTCTGAGGATCTTGGGTCTCGCCGGCCTCGGATCCGCTCATCGTGGGCGAGTCTAACCCACGCATCACCCCGAAGTGGGAGGGACTGACCCACGTGTCGCCGCCGAGTGGGCGGGACTGACCCACGTGTCGCCCCGGAGTGGGAGGGACTACCCCACCCGCAGCCACAGCTCGGTGGGCGCTTCCTCCCCCAGCTCCGCGGCCAGGGCCGCCAGGATCTCCTCGCGGCGCATCTGGAGCTGCTGGGACCAGACGCTCGAATCGACGGTCGCCTCGAGCACGTTGCCGCGCAGCCCGGTGGGTCGGGAGTGGGCCGCGGCGGGCGCTCCCACCACCGCCTCCCAGCGGTCGGCCAGTCGGGTGAGGGCGTTGGCGCGGTCGAAGCCCAGCTCGCCCAGGACCCGGGGTACCAGGTCGGCGAGAGACTGGGGCCGCGAGCGGCGCGGCTTCACGCTCCCGGATCCTCGAGGCTGCGGAAGACCAGACCGCTGGGGAGCTTCGGCTGGAAGAGCGTCGACTTCTGGGGCAGCAGCTCCCCCGCCCGGGTGACGCGGAAGACATCGTCGGGCGTGAGCGGGTTCACGTAGAGGGCGACCGAGCCCCGGCCCTCGCGCACGTCCCGCGCGGCCAGCAGCGAGGCTTTCGGGAAGGCGACGGCGCCGTCGCGTACGGCGTCGTCGTCCAGGCCGAAGACCCCCTGGATCACCTCCCGGTGCAGCGTGCGAATCGCGAGCTCCCCATCCGCCTCCGCGTCGCGGGTGAAGAGGCGCACGCTCCCGCTGGCGTCGTCCGCCACGAAGGCAGCCCGCGCGCCGAGGGGCTCGAGGTGCTCTTCGAGGAGCGCGGGGATCCCTTCGGCGCCCTCCACGGGCAGCTCGGTCGACGACCAGCCCGGCAGGAGGTCGCGCCAGGCCGCCGGCGTCGGGGCCTGCCCCTTGAGGATCACCCGGTGGATCGGGAGGAGCAGCGAGCCCTGGGCGAAGGCGTTGGCGAAGTAGGCCAGGGTGAAGCCTGCGGCCGGGTCGTTCGGGGTCTCCTCGCGGTAGCGCAGGGCGGTCTCGTAGCGGTGGTGGCCGTCGGCGATCACCACGGGACGCTCGGCCATGAAGGCGCGCACCCGCTCGATGGCGGTCGCATCCGTGACCCGCACGAGCCGGTCGTGGACGCCGGCCGGATCGCTGCCCTCGGAGAGGGTGGGCCCGGCGAACGCCTCGGCGAGGGCCTGGTCGACCACCCCGTCGCGATCCTCGTAGAGCAGGAAGATGACCGAGAGGTTCGCGCGGGTGGCGCGCAGCAGCTTGAGCCGGTCGGCCTTGGGACCCGCCATGGTGCGCTCGTGGGGCAGCACCACCCGCTCGGCGTAGTCGGCGAGCCGCAGCGCGGCGAAGAAGCCGCGCCGCTCGCGCGCCACGCCGTCCGGCCCCCGGTAGCGCTGGGCCAGCCCGTAGAGACCGGGCTCCGGGTCGCGCGTCAGCACACCGTCGCGGGTCCAGTCGGCCAGCGTCTCGGCCACGTCGGCGTAGTCGGTCTCGGCCTCCTGGCTCACGCTGCGCGTCAGCTCGAGACGGATCGCGTGGTGCGGATCGCTCGACCAGAAGCGCTCACGCTCCTCGGGGGTGATCACGTCGTACGGGGGGACCAGCACCGGAGACAGGTCGGCGCGGTCGTAGCGGAGCGCTCGAAACGGGCGGATCTCGGTCACGCGTCCTCCTGGGACAGACGGGCTTCGATGCGGGCGCGGGAGATGGCCCCCTCGCGGAGTAGCCGCGGGCTGGGCCCCGTCGCGTCCACGACGGTGCTGGCCGCGCCGCCGGGCTCGGCCGCTCCCGGCACTTCGAGGAGCCAGGGCACGTCGTCGGCATCGCCGCAGAGATCCGCCGCGCGCTCCCGGCTGGCGGCGGGTGCGGCCCCGGTGTGGTTCAGGCTGGTGGCGGTGATGGGACCGAGACCGCGCTCCGCCGCGCATCGCGCCAGCTCGGCGGCGACGGGATGGGGCGAGCAGTGGAAGCCGACCGCGTGATCGTCGCGCCGTCCGACATGCGCAGCGAACGGGCTTGCGCAGGGGAGCACCAGGGTCAGCGGCCCTGGCCAGAAGGCATCGGCGAGCGCGCGCGCCAGCGGCGGCAGCTCGACGCCCAGCTTCTCGAGGGCGGCGGCGTCCTCGACCAGGAGCGAGAGCGGCTCGTAATCCGAGCGGCGCTTCCAGGCGCGCACCCGCGCCACTGCCTCGGGCCGAGCGGCATCGGCGCCGAGCCCGAAGAGGGTCTCCGTCGGGTAGGCCACCAGTGCGCCGCGCTCGAGGCGGGCCAGGGCTTCCTCGAACGCGCTGTTCATCGTCCCAGCGCCCGGTCGGCGATGTCGCGCCGCAGGTGTACGCCGTCGAAGCGGATGGCGTCGGCCGCCGCGTAGGCGCGCTCGCGCGCCTCTGCCACGCTGGCCCCGCGCGCCGTCACGCCCAGCACGCGGCCCCCCGCCGTCTCGAAGACCCCGTCCTCGCGCCGGCGTGTCCCCGCATGGAAGACGAACACGCCTTCCTGGGCGCGCGCCGCCTCGAGGCCGTCGATGGCCAGGCCCGTCGGGTACTCGCGGGGGTAGCCGCCCGAGGCGAGCACGACGCAGACCGACGCGTCGCCCCAGCCGAGTGCGCAGGCGGGATCCAGGGAGCCCCGGGCGGCTCCGTCGAGGATCGGCACCAGGTCGCCCTGCATGCGCACCATCAGCGGCTGGGTCTCGGGATCCCCGAAGCGCACGTTGAACTCGACCACCCGGGGCGCGCCTTGCTCGTCGATCATCAGGCCGACGAAGAGCACACCCCGATAGGGGCTCCCGTCACGCGCCATCCCGCGGATGGCCGGGTGGACGATCTCCTCGAGGATGCGCTTCTCCACCGCCTCGCTCACCACGGGCGCCGGGGAGTAGGCGCCCATCCCTCCGGTGTTCTCACCGCGATCCCCGTCGAGGGCGCGCTTGTGATCCTGGGCCGCGGCGAGGGTGATCACGTTCTCGCCGTCGGTGATGGCGTAGTACGACGCCTCTTCCCCCTCCATGCGCTCCTCGATCACCACGCTCGCACCCGCCTCGCCGAAGCGGCGCTCGCCCATGATCTCCGCGAGCGCCGCCAGCGCGTCGTCGGGCCCGTCGCAGACGAAGACGCCCTTGCCGGCCGCCAGCCCGTCCGCCTTGACCACGCAGGGCCCGTCGAGAGCCTCCACGTGAGCGCGCGCGGCACCGTGGTCGTCGAAGACGGCGAAGTCCGCGGTGGGAATCCCGTGGCGCCGCATGAACTCCTTCGCGAAGGTCTTGCTCCCCTCCAGGCGTGCCGCCGCGGCGCCGGGACCGAAGGCGGCGATTCCCGCCTCGCGCAGGCGATCGGCCAGGCCGGCGGCCAGCGGATCCTCGGGACCGACCACCACCAGGTCCACGCCCTCCCTCCCCGCAGCCGCGACCACGGCGTCGAGGTCGCCGGCCTTCACATCGGGAAGACAGCGGGCCAGCTCCGCGATGGCGTCGCTCCCGGGCGCCGCCAGCACTTCGCTGACGCGCTCGCTCTGGGAGATCTTCCAGACCAGCGCGTGCTCTCGACCGCCGGATCCGACGACGAGGACGCGCATCAGTGACGGAAGTGGCGGGCGCCGGTGAACACCATGGCGACGCCGAGCCGGTCGGCCGCCTCGATCACCTGTTCGTCGCGGGTGGAGCCGCCCGGCTGCACCACCGCCCGGGCGCCCGCCGAGACGGCGGTCTCGAGGCCGTCGGGGAAGGGGAAGAAGGCATCGCTGGCCAGCACCGACCCGGCCAGATCGTTTCCCACGCGGGCCGCCTTCTCGCGGGCCGCGTGCACCGCGTCGACGCGCGAGGTGTTGCCCCCGCCGATGGCGAGGGTGCGGTCGGGACCGGCGAACACCACGGCGTTGCTCTTGACGTGCTTGACGACCCTCCAGGCGAACGCCAGCCCGGAGATCTCGGCCTCGGTGGGCTTGCGCGCCGTGACGCACTGGGCGGCCGCCACGTCCTCGATCTGCACGTCGGCCTCCTGGACGGCCACCCCGCCGTAGACGCGCTTCCAGTCCAGCTCGGCCCGCTCGATGCGGTCCAGGTTGGCGCGCAGCAGGCGGCGGTTCTTCTTCTTCTGGAGCAGGCCCAGGGCGCCCTCGCTGAAGTCCGGCGCGATCAGGACCTCGGTGAAGATCTCGTCCACGCGCTCGGCCAGGGGCAGGTCGAAGGGCCGGTTGCACACGATGATGCCGCCGAACGGCGAGTCCGGATCGGTGCCGAAGGCGCGGTCGTAGGCCTGCAGCGGCGTCTCGCCCACCCCGGCGCCGCACGGCGTGTTGTGCTTGAGGATGGCGACGGCCGCGGCATCGGCCGGATCGAACTCGAGGATCAGGGCGAGCGCGGCCTGCACGTCGACGATGTTGTTGAAGGAGAGCTCCTTGCCGTGGAGCTTCTCGGCGATCTCGAGGAAGTCGCCGTAGAGCGCGGCGCGCTGGTGCGGGTTCTCCCCGTAGCGGAGGGTCTGGGCCCGTCCCAGGCCGACGGCCAGACGCGGCGGGAAGGGATCCTCCTCGCTGGTCTCCTGGGCCGCGAGGTAGCCCGAGATCGCCGCGTCGTAGGCCGCGGTGCGCTCGAAGGCCTTGAGGGCGAGGCGCCGCCGGGTGTCGTCGGCGAGCGCGCCACCGTTTCCGCGCAGCTCGTCGAGGAGCGCCGGGTAGTCCCCGGGATCCACCACCACCCCGACGAAGGCGTGGTTCTTCGCCGCGGAGCGGATCATCGAAGGCCCGCCGATGTCGATCTGCTCGACCGCCTCGGCGCGCGTCACGCCCTCGCGGGCCACGGTCTCCTCGAACGGGTAGAGGTTGACCACGACCAGATCGATGTGGCCGATCCCGTGCTTCTCCACCTCGGCGCGGTCGCCCTCGTGGTCGCGCCGGTTGAGGATCCCGCCGTGGACCTTCGGGTGCAGCGTCTTGACCCGGCCGCCCAGCATCTCGGGACTGCCGGTCAGGCTCTCGACCTCCTGAACGTCCAGCCCGGCCTCGGAGAGCGCGCGGGCGGTACCGCCGGACGCGACCAGCTCGACGCCCAGCTCGGCCAGGCCGCGACCGAACTCGACGAGGCCGGTCTTGTCGGAAACCGAGAGCAACGCGCGGGCCACGCGAGCCGAGGGGGGCGTCATGCCTGTCTCCCGGAGGAAGATAGGAAGGGGGAGTGGGGATGGGTACCGAAGCGTCGCGCGCGCCGCCAGCGGAAGCGGACCATTCCGCGGCAGGCTGCGCAGCCAGGAGCGGACCATTCCGCGGCAGGCTGCGCAGCCAGGAGCGGACCATTCCGCGGCAGGCTGCGCAGCCAAGAGCGGACCATTCCGCGCAGACTACGCGAGCCAGGAGCGGACCATTCCGCGGCAGAGCACGCGAGCCGGGAGCAGATCACTCCGCCGCGGAGCGTGCGATCCGCGGAACGCGGGGCCCGACCCCGGTGAAGATCTCGTAGGCCAGGGTGCCCGCCGCATCCGCCAGCTCCTCGACGGGGGGGCTCTCCTCCCCCGCTCCGAAGAGGATGGCCTCCTCGCCGATCTCCGGCGCGGTGTCGCCGACATCGGCGGTGACGTAGTCCATGGAGACCCGCCCGACGAGCGGGAAGCTCCGGCCTCCGATCGCCGCTCGGGCACGGCCCGCCGCCGCCCGCGGCACCCCGTCGGCGTATCCGGCCGCCAGGGTGGCGATCCGGGTGGGGCGCTCGGCGCGCCAGGTGCCGCCGTAGCCCACGGCATCGCCGGGCTCGACGGCGCGCACGTGGACGACCCGGGTGGCGAGCGTCATCACGGGCTGCAGGGCCGCCCGGCGCACGGGCGACGGCTGGGCGCCGTACAGGGCGAGGCCCGGGCGCACCGCGCCGGCGCCGGGCGCCTCGCCGGCCAGGCCCGGGGCCAGCGCCGCGGCGGAGTTGGCCCAGTGCACCAGGCCGGGCTCGACCCCGCGCTCGCGCGCGGCCTCGAGCACGGCGGCGAAGCGCTTCAGCTGGTCGCGGGTGGGGGCCAGGTCCGCCTCGTCCGCCCGGGCCGGGTGGGTGAAGACCCCTTCCAGGCGCAGGGCCGCGTCCTCGGCGACCTGGCCCAGCAGCGCCGCCGCCTCGCCCTCGGGAACGCCCATCCGCCGCATCCCGGTGTCCACCTCCACGTGAACGGGCACCGGACGCGCCCCGGCCGCGCGTACGGCGCCCGCCAGGAGCTCGACGTGCCCGCGATGGTGGACCACCGACGTCAGGCGCCGCGCCACGGCCTCGTCCGCCCCGGCGGCGTCGTGCACTCCGGACAGGACCAGGATCTCCGGGACGATCCCGGCCTCCCGGAGTGCCACCGCCTCCTCGAGGCTCGCCACCGCGAAGCGCGCGCAGCCGGCCTCGGCCAGCACGCCGGATACCAGGCCCGCTCCGTGGCCGTAGGCGTCGGCCTTGACCACGGCGATCACGTCGCGTTCCGCGGCGCGCCGGATCTCGTGGTAGTTGCCGCGCAGGGCGTCCAGGTCGATGCGCGCTTCGCTGTTGCGGATTCGGCTCATCCTCCGGGAGCGTATCGAAAAGCGCGCCGCCCTCTCTTATCTTCTGGGACGTGCCCCCCCTCGACGGCGATCTCTCGATCTCGGTGAACGGCGACGCAAGGTGCGTGCCGCGCGATACCAGTGTGGGCCAGCTGATCGGCCTGCTCGGACTCTCCACGCGACGCATCGCGGTAGCGGTGAATCGGGACGTGGTTCCGCGCTCGACCTTCGACGCACGGCGGCTGTCCGACGGCGACCACGTGGAGATCCTCGAGGCGGTGGGAGGAGGCTAGCGATGCAGCCGGCGTACACCCTCGGCTCCCACGCGTTCCGCTCGCGCCTCATCATCGGGAGCGGCAAGTACGAGTCCATCCAGCAGAACCTGGACTGCGCCAAGGCCAGCGGCGCCGAGCTGGTGACGGTCGCGCTACGCCGCGTGAAGGTGGACGCGCCCCCCGGCGAGAACCTCTACGACGCCCTGGCCGCCGCGGGCCTGGCCATCCTTCCCAACACCGCCGGGTGCTACACCGTGGACGACGCGGTCACCACGGCCCGCATGGCGCGCGAGCTCCTCGGGACGGATCTCGTGAAGCTCGAGGTGATCGGCGACGAGGCCACGCTCTTCCCGGACTCCGCAGCCACCCTGGAGGCTGCGCGCATCCTCGTCGACGACGGCTTCACCGTGCTCCCCTACATCAACGACGATCCGGTCGCCTGTCTGCGCCTGGCCGAGATCGGCTGTGCGGCGGTGATGCCCCTCGCCGCTCCGATCGGATCGGGCCTCGGGATCCGCAACCCCGCCAACCTAGCGATCATCCTCGAGCAGGCGACGCTGCCGGTGATCGTGGACGCCGGAGTCGGCACGGCCAGCGATGCGGCCGTCGCCATGGAGATGGGGGCCACGGCGGTGCTGATGAACACGGGCATCGCGGGCGCCGACGATCCGGTGAAGATGGCCGAAGCCATGCGCCACGGGATCGAGGCCGGGCGCCTCGCGTTCGAAGCGGGCCGCATGCCCCGCAAGCTCTACGCCACGGCGTCGAGTCCCATCGACGGGCTCGCCCGCTTCTGAGCCGGACCTGGAGCGCACGCGTCGCCCCATTCTCTGTCTGGTCACGGACGCGGCCTTCACCCGCAAACCCCTGCCCGAGTCCGTTGCCGAGGCCGTGGCCGGCGGCGTCGACTGGATCCAGGTGCGCGACCGCACCCTGGGCGGCGGCGCCCTGCTCGAGACCGTCGCGGCCATCGGACGGGCGGCGCGCGCGGTGCGCCCCGACGTCCGCATCCTGGTGAACCGGCGCGCGGACGTGGCGATGGCGGCCGGGGCCGACGGTGTGCACCTGGGCTTCGACGGTCTCGCTCCGGCCCAGGTGCGAGCCCTGCCGCGGGCCTTCTCGCTGGTCGGAGTCTCCTGTCACAGCGCCGGGGAGGTGGCGACGGCGCGGGCGGGCGAAGCCGACTACGCCCACCTGGCCCCGATCTTCGATCCGCTCTCCAAGGCAGCGGAGCGCCCTCCCCTGGGCGTCGAGGCACTGCGCGCGGCGGCCGCCCACGGGCTCCCGGTGCTGGCCCAGGGCGGGATCGATGCCGGGAATGCGGGCGGCGCGTTGCAGGCGGGCGCCGCCGGGGTGGCCGTGACGGGCGCCGTCCTGGGGGCCGCAGACCCGCGCCGGGCAGCGGCCGAGCTGCGCCGAGCCCTCGACTAGCGAGGGCCGCCGGGCTGCGCCGAGCGCTCAGCTCGTGAGGGCCGCCGAGCTGCGCCGAGCCCTCGGCTCGTGAGGGCTGCCGGGCTGCGCCGAGCGCTCAGCTAGACTCACGGAGAGCGGCCAGACGGCCGAGACAGAGGGATGATCGTGCTCCGCCCGCTGCTACCCGCCGCCGCCGGGCTCCTGCTCCTGGCGGCGACCTCCGGGCTCCTGCTCCTGGGAGCGCCCGCCGCACAGGCCCAGCCTCCGCCGGCGTGGGAGGGGCTGCAGGCCAAGATCATCGAGGTCTCGGAGCGTGTGACGCCCTCGGTCGTCCACATCGAGGCGACCTCGCGTCATAACGACCGGCGTCAGCAGGTGACCGGCTCGGGCTTCCTGGTCTCGGAGGACGGCTACATCCTCACCAACGAGCACGTGCTCGAGAAGGCCGAGAAGGTCGAGGTGACCATCCCCGGCCACAAGCCGCGCTTCCCCGCCACGGTGATCGGGACCGACAAGCAGACCGACATCGGCGTGCTGCAGATCAGCCCGGACGTGTCCCTGCCCGTCGCCGAGATCGGCGACTCGGACGCGCTTCGCGTGGGCCAGTGGGTGCTGGCCATCGGGAACCCCTACGGCCTCGAGGGCACCGTCTCCTTCGGGATCGTCTCCGCCAAGGGGCGCAACCTCGAGGTGGACCAGCTCCTGAACGACTTCATCCAGACCGACGCGATGATCGATCGCGGCTCGTCCGGCGGCCCCCTGGTGGATCTCGAAGGCCGCGTCGTCGGGATCAACTCGCGCGGACAGGGGCGGGGGATCGGCTTCACGATCCCCATACGCACCGCCCTCGAGGTGCTGGAGCAGATCCGTGCGGGCCGCATCGAGCGCGGCTGGCTGGGCGTCACCGTACAGCCCCTGGACCGGGAGCTGGCCGCCTACTTCGGCGTCCCGAATGCGACCGGCGTCGTGGTGAACAGCGTCGGCGCGGACTCTCCGGCTGCCGCGGCCGGCCTGCGCGCCGGCGACGTCCTCACGGTCCTCGACGGCGGCCCGCTCGAAGCCGAGAAGGAGGAGGACCTGGGCCACTTCCAGCGCGCGGTGGCGGCGCTCCAGCCGGGCCGCAAGGTGGAGATCACCTACCTGCGCGAACGCAAGCCGGGCAACGTGAGCCTCGAGATCGGCGTGCAGCCCAAGGTCGTGCCCGATGAGGCGCACGCCGAATCGGCCGGCTTCCACGTCCAGGAGATCACCGACCTGATCTTCCGCACCCAGCGTCTCGAGACCCGCAGCGGGGCCTACGTCTCCTTCGTCGAGCGTGGCTCGCCGGCCTTCGAAGCGGGCCTGCGGCGCGGCGACGTGATCGAGCGGATCGAGAGGACGGGCGTCGCCGACCTGGCCGACTTCCGCAGCGCGATCGAGAACGCCGAGGCCCGCGACCAGTTCCTGCTCACCACGCGGCGCGGTGACGAGACCAAGTTCCTGCTCGTGAAGCCGCGCGCCACCCCGACGCCGCCGACCGCGGATCCCGCGCCGGCCTTCCACCCGCAGCCCTGAGCGCGGACTCGAGCGTCAGCCCGTCGCGCCGAGCGCCAGGGTCGAGGCGCCATCGCTGGGCCGCGTGCGCAGGATCTGCGGCGGGCGACCGAAGCGCGACGCGAACGCGGAGGCGATGGCCTCGGCGGCGGCGTCCGCGCCGGCCGGCTCGGCCAGGTGCAGGGTGCAGCCGCCGAACCCCGCGCCCGTGAGACGCGAGCCGTACACCGCCGGGTGGGCATCGCCCGCCTCGCAGAGGACGTCGAGCTCCGGGATGGAGACCTCGAAGTCCTCGCGCAGGCTGGTCTGACCGGCACGCAGGAGCTCGCCCGCCCGGGCGAGGTCGCCGGCACGGAGGGCCGCAGCCATGGCGTCCACGCGCTGGTCGTCTCGGATGACGTGACGCGCCCGACGCAAGAGCCGGTCGGGGAGCGCGCGCTCGAGCGCGGGGAGATCCTCCTCACCCAGATCGCGAAGCGCCGTCGCCCCGGGCCGCGCCACCCCCGCCCGCAGGGACTCCTCGAAGGCCGCGCGGCACTCGTCCAGCCGGTCCCGGTAGCCGCCCTTCACCAGGCGCCGTCGCACCCCCGAGTGGGCCACCAGCAGGCCCGCCTGCGCGCC
>JANQFA010000145.1 GCA_028278065.1 Myxococcota bacterium | reverse complement strand
CCCTCGTTGTTCGCGACGACGAAGACCACCGGGATGCCCACCCGCGCGGCGGTCTCGATCTCCATGGCCGCCGCCCCGAAGGCGTAGTCGCCGAGCACGGCGACCACCGGGAGGTCGGGACGCGCGAGCTTCGCCCCCAGGGCGTAGCCCACGCCGACGCCCATGCAGCCGGTCGTTCCGGCGTTGAGGCGTGTGCCCGGGACATGGCTCGGGAGCATCGCGCGGGCGATGCCCATGATGGTCTCACCCTCCTCCACGACCACGGCGTCCCGCGGCAGGACATCGAGGACTTCCTGCACGAGGCGGTAGGGGTTGATCGGAACGGCATCGCTCTGCGCCACCCGGGCGAGCGAGGCGTGATTCTCGTCGCGCTTCGACGCGAGCTCCCCGAGCCATTCGGCACAGTCGAGGGCGCTCCCGTCGAGCGCGTCGCAGAGCGCCTCCACTCCCGCCGCCGCGTCGCACACCAGACCGAGCTCCACCTGGGCGGAGGAGGACATCTCCTCGCCCGCCAGGTCGATCTGGGCGATGCGCACGTCGGGGCGGAAGCGCGGCGGGCGGCCGAATCCGAAGATCCAGTTGAAGCGCCCGCCCACCATCAGGATGACGTCGGCGCCCTTGAGCGCGGCCGAGCGCGCGCCGTTCATGAAGCGCGGATCGTCGTCGGGAATCACGCCCCGCGCCATCGGCGACGCCACGTAGGGAATGCCGCGTTCCACGAGGCGTGACAGCGCCGGACCGGCGCCCGACCAGGCGGCCCCCTTGCCGACCAGCACGAGGGGCCGCTCGGCACCGGCGATGAGCTCGGCGATGCGTTCGACGGTGCTCGGATCGGGGTGGGGACGTGCCACCTGCGGCGGCTCGCGAAAGGCGACCGCCGCCTCGTCGACCCGTCCCGCGACGAGGTGGCCGGGGAAGTCCAGATAGACACCGCCCGGCCGGCCCTCGACGGCCCGAGCCAGGGCGACGTGGAGCCACTCGGGGATGCGCCCGGTGGCGTCGACCTCGCCCGTCCACTTGCAGGCGGCCCGCGTCAGCGCGGTCTGATCCGCCTCCTGGAAGCCGCCCACCCCGCGCGTGCCCGCGTAGGCGGACCCGCCGAGCACCGCGAGCGGCATGCCGCTCTCGCTCGCCACGTAGAGCGGCGTGACCGCGTTGGTGACCGCGGGGCCCGAGCCCGTGAGCACCACACCGGGCTTGCCGGAGAGCCAGCCCCAGGCCGACGCCATGAACCCGGCGTTCTCCTCGTGGCGGCAGCCCACCACGCGAAGCCCGGCCTCCTGCGCGCCGGCGAAGGCCTCGATCATCGGGCCCGCCACCACGCCGAACACGGTGTCGATTCCCATCCGGGCCAGCTGCCGGCCCAGGATCTGTCCCCCGTTCCACTCCGCCATCGATCCTCCGCCTCGCCGACGGGTCATCATGCGCGAGGGTCGGGAGGATCACAAGCGCCGCCGTGGGCAGGGGCACGAGTCCGGACCGCCTATCCGCGCGCCCCGGCGAGGCCTTCCCCCGCGTCGACGAGCTGCTCGCGCACGGCATCGCGACAGGCCCGCGAGATGGCGTCGGCGAAGCGAGGCTCGCCCACGGCGCGTGAGAGCACCAGTCCGCCGACACAGAGCGCGACCGACGCCAGGGCGCGCGGGTCGCGCGGCTGGGGGTCTTCGAGGCCACGCGAGAACTCGCCCACCAGCTCGTCGAGGCGCTCGGCGTAGGCCGCCCGGGCCGTCCCGCCGGCCCGGGCGACGTCGGGCGAGAGCGCAGCCAGAAAGCAGCCACGCCCGACTCGCTCCCGGTTCGCCGGATCCAGGTAGCCAGCGACGATCTCGTGGGCCTCGCGGGTCAGCGCCGCCCGGTCCGGCGAGCGCCTCGCGCGCATCCTGCGGTTGAAGTCGTGCTCGCCCCGCAGCACCTCCGCGAAGAGCGCCGCCTTGGAGCGGAAGTGGCCGTAGAAGCCCCCTCGCGTCAGCCCGACGGCCGACATGATCCCGTCGATTCCCACGCCGTGGTAGCCGCGGCGCCGGAAGAGCCGCGCGGCCTCGCGCAGGATCCGACGCCGCGTTCGTTCCTTGTGCTCGGGCGGATAGCGCATCGCTTGACATGATGACTGTAATTCAATAAACGGAGGATGCAACCGGGAGGCGTGCCCCATGGCCGAGCCCCAGATCGAGCTGGTCCAGTTCCTCGCCTCCCACTTCAACGAGAAGGCCCGCTGGGCCCTCGACTGGAAGGGCCTGCCGCACACCCGACGCAGCCTCCTGCCCGGGCCCCACATCCCCGTCGTGCGGCGCCTGTCGGGCCAGACCGCGACCCCGGTTCTCCTCATCGACGAGCGCGTCGTGGCCGGCTCCGCCGACATCCTGGCCGCGCTCGAGGAGCTCCGTCCCGAGCCGCCGCTCTTCCCGAGCGACCCGGAAGCCCGCGCCGAAGTCGAAGCGCTGCAGGCCCACTTCGACGAGGAGGTCGGCCCGCAGGTGCGAACGGCGCTCTTCTCGGTCCTGCTCGACGAGCCCGGGTACCTCTGCGCGATCTTCGACCGCGAACGGCCCGGCTGGCAGCGGGCGCTCTACCGGGCGGTATTCCCGCTGGTGTCGGGCCTCGTGCGCAAGGGGAACGGCGTGACGGGGCCCGAGGCCGTCGAGGCGGCCTTCGCCGCCACCGAGCGCGCCCTCGACCTCGTGGCCCGGCGCAGTGGGGGAACGGGATACCTGGTGGGTGACGGCTTCACCGCGGCGGACCTCGCCGCGGCGGCCCTGCTCGCCCCGACGCTGAGCCTCGACCACCCGGACATGGCACGGCCGGAGCCGCTGCCCGAGCGGGTCCGGGCGTGGCTGGCGCGCTGGGAGAAGCACCCGGCCAGCGCCTGGGTCCGGGAGACCTACCGGCGCCATCGGCCTCCGCGTGCGCCTGCGGCAGCCCGCTAGTCGCGCATGCTCAGTCTGCGGTCGTTGCCGGTGCCCAGGTCCTTCACCGCCACGTCGACGAGGTGGCTGGGCAGGCGCAGGGCGTCGCCGATCATGCGCAGGCTCTGGACCTCCGCCGGATGGATGTGCCCGTCCACTGCGGCGATGACCCCGATCTCCTGCACCAGCCGCAGGCACTCGCGGCGGTCGAGGTCTTCGGCGATACCGTGTCCCAGCCGGAACATCTCACGGCAGTAGTCCTCGTAGCCGTGCTCGTTGGCGATGGCCCGCGCGCGCTCCGCCAGATCGTTGCCGACCAGCTCGGTGTACCAGTGGTACTCGACCGCGCCGATCTGGTCGTCGGAAGCCGCCAGCAGATACCCGGCCATGGCGAGGAAGCCCATCACCTCCTCCGAGTGGTCGAGCCGCTCGATGTGCGTGGGGTCGGCATCCATCAGCGCCAGCTGCTCGTGGCAGACCCGGTCGGCTCCCTCCATGGAGGCGCCGCGTGCCCCCTCGACCTCCCCGAAGAGCTGGCTGAAGTAGTCGGACTCCGCGAAGGCGTGGGCACAGCGCACGCGGATGGGAAGCAGCGGGTGCGTCTGGTCGAGACCCTCGCCCGCGATCCGGTGTCGGGTCCAGTCCTCCATCTGATCGTCGAAGTCCTCGCCCCCGCCCAGGTATCCGCCGGACAGCCCGGACGCCAGCTTCAGGAACACGCGGGTCGCGAGACTCGGGTCCTGGCAGCACACCAGGCCGAAACGGTCGGCGGAGATCTCGCTCGCCCGCATCCAGCGCAGCAGCTCCAGGGTGATGTCCCACGAGAGCCGGAGCTGGGCATCCGCGGGATCGAGCAGCGCGGAGCCCGGCAGGCGGTGGTGTCCGAGGATGCCGTGGCCCAGCTCGTGGCCGATCAGGAAGAGCAGCTCGCCCCGGTTGAAGAGCTCCACGGCACCCGAGGTCACCACCACGAGAAGGCCGTTCCGGTCGGGAAGCTCCATGCAGAAGGCGTTGGCTACCGGCGACGGCGTCACATACAGCTCGACCGGCCGCTCGAGACGCAGCAGCTGCTTCACCGCCTCCAGCACCTTGTGCAGGTAGGGCGAGACGCTCTCGCTGACGCGCAGGCTGGCCGCCAGCTGGCGTCGCTTCTCCGCCATCTGCAGGTGGCCGGAGCCACCCTCCACCTGCTCCACCGCACGCTGGATCGGCGGGCTGCCGGACAGCGAGAGGAAGAGCTGGTGGTCCAGTCCGAGCCGGACCCAGCCCGCTTCGGGATCCCGCACGGGCATCCGCAGCTTGAGGGTCGCTTCGCTCACGTCGGCCTCCGGCGAGCGCGAGAATCGCGCTTCCACCCCCATCGGCCGGACCGGAGCCCGGCTTTCGCCTCCCCTGGAGCGCACTCCCCAGGGGCGAGGGGGTCGGCGCGCCGGATCAGACCGGCCAGGGACCGAGCAGCAGGACCGAGGTGAGGAGGCCGAAGGCGTAGACGGGGAAGCCGATCGCGCAGACGGCGATGGCGCGTCCGGTGCCGACGTAGTCGAGCGCGTGGCGGACGCCCACGACCATGGCGACCAGCATCCAGCCAGTGCAGATGAAGAAGACCGCGCCCGAGATGGGCGGGACCAGCATGAGGATGCGCAGGATGCCCGGCGCGCTGGAGAACCCGATGGTGCGCAGGAGCTCGCCGTGATCCGCCTCGGTGTGCTCGGTGGGAAGCAGCCGCGTGCCGATCATGTAGGTGACGAAGGCCCAGATGTACCAGAGCACCACGGCGTGGATGGTGCTCCAGAGGACGCCGATGGCCCCGTGATTCTCGATCGCCCCGACGCCGAGTCCGAGCGCGGAGAGGATGACGACGACGAAGGCCTGGGGAGTGGCGTTGCGATCCGCCTCGACCTCCTCGTACGTGTCCGGGTGCAGCATCGCTGCGCGCCACATCCTCATCGGGAATCCGGTCATTGCGTTCCCTCCGCCCGCTAGGGGCGCCAGGTGCCGTCGGAGTCGATCCAACGGCGCGTGTTCTCCAGGCTCTTCGGCACGTTCTTCCGGGTCGCGTAGTCCTGCAGGAAGGACGGCAGCGCGCCCACGTCGACGCGCGTGCCCATGCGGCCCAGGGTGCGCACTTCCCCCATCGGGAAGAGCTCCCAGAAGCCGGTGACCTCCTTCAGGTCGTTGTCCAGGCTCTCGTCCAGATCCCACGAGACGCGGTGCGCCTCGAAGTCCACGCGGTAGCGCAGGTGGTAGACGATCTTGTTGAACATGATCTTGAGCTGCTGCCGCTCCAGGGTCCCGTCCGGGAAGGTCTCCAGGGTGTCGTTCTTCTTCAGCTCGGGTCGATACTCGACCTGCCGGCTCGTCTGGGCGATGAGCTGCATCGCGCGCCCGATCGGCTTCTCGAAGATCACCAGGCCGGTCACGAAGCGCGCATCCTCCGCCGCGTCGGGCAGCACCAGGCGGTCCTCCTCGAGGCGCTCGCGATCGGCGGACGACAGCTTGGCGATGACCGCGGCCGCATCCTCCGGCCTCGCGGCCGGGGCCGGCGCCAGGACTGCCGCCAAGAGCAGCGCGGGCACGGTGAAGCGGGGGCCGCGGAACCGGGTCTCCATGGGCGGACCCCATGTTACCCTACGCGCCCTTCGCAGAGCGGCCGCGGCCGACTCGGTCGAGGCCACGCCCTGCGCGGACGGTCCGACACCAGCGGGAGGAAGGGATGGCCGGGAGCGGGGGGCGACGGGTGACCGCGGCTGCGGCGATGCTGATCTTCACCGTCCTCCTGCTGGAGGGCGCGGCCCGGGTCCTCGCCGTCGCGATCCGCCCGTCCCAGTGCCGCTCTCCCCTGCGCTGCGCCGAGGCCTTCCTGCGCCCCGATCCGCTGCACTCCTTCTACCCGAAGGTCCAGGCGGCAGCGGAGGCGAGCTCCGACGACCCCGTGCTGGACGTCCTCCTGCTGGGCGGCTCGGTCCTGCACCCGGATTGGAGCCCCATCGCACTGCTCCTGGCCGACCGCGTCTCGCTCGCCACGCGCCGCCGCGTGAGGGTGGACAACCTGGCCGATTCGTCCCACACGTCGCGGGACAGCCGTGTGAAGTACGAGATGCTGGAAGGTCGCGAGTACGACCTCGTCCTCTTCTACCACGGGATCAACGAGGTCAAGTTCAACGCGGTGCCGAGCGAGGTGTTCCGCCGCGACTACGGCCACGTCCCCTTCTATGCGCGGGTGAACACCGCCGCGGACCCCTGGCTGCCCCGCCTGGCCCTGCCCTGGGCGGCCCGACAGACGGCCATCCTGGTCGGCATCCGCAGCGGCGCGCGCCCGGTGCTCCCCGAGCGGCCATCCCGGGCCTGGCTGCGCGAGGGCCTCGACGTCAAGACCGCCGACTCGTTCCGGGAGAACCTGGCCGCCGTGGCCGACACGGCATCCCGCCGCGGCGACCCCCTCCTGGTGGCCACCTTCGCCATCCACCTGCCCGAGGACTACGACCGCAAGGCCTTCCGCCAGCTCCGGTCGGACTACGCCCGGCACCTGGCCCCCGTGAAGCTCTGGGGCCTGCCGGAGGCGGTGCGAGCCGGGGTGCTCGCGCACAACGCCGCGGCTCGCGAGCTGGCGGCGGCCCGTCCGGACGTCCGCCTGGCGGACGTGGCCGCGGCGATCCCGGCGCAGCGATCCTACTTCAACGACGTGTGCCACCTGACCGTCGACGGAGCCGTGGCCTTCGCCGACACCGTGATGCCCCAGGCGCTGGCGGCGCTGGAAACGACGGCCGGACGGCGGCGAAAGCCCCCGCCCCTGGACTAGGATCTCCGCGCGCCCCTTCCAGGAGTGCCCGCATGTCCGACGTATCGCCGCCCTTCGATTTCAACCTGGTCCACCCGACCGACTACGCCCGGCGCGGCTACCCGCACGAGATCTGGACCTGGATGCGGCAGAACGACCCGGTGTACTGGTACGACCAGACGGCCGGGCGTCCCTTCTGGTGCATCACGAAGCACGCCGACATCATCGAGCTGTCCAAGCAGCCCGACAAGTTCCTGAACGCGCCGCGACTCAACATCAGCCCGGAGCCGGAGCAGGAGCGGACCGACGAGTTCCCTCCGACCCTCATCCAGATGGACCCGCCCGAGCACCGGATCTACCGGCAGATGGTGACCAAGCGCTTCACACCGAGGGCCCTGGAGCGCATCCACCACGACATCGAGCGCATCGGCAAGGAGATCGTGGACGTCCTGGGGCGCGAGCTGGCGGACGATCTGGCCGATGCGGGCGAGTGCGACTTCGTCGAGAAGGTCTCGGCACCGCTGCCGATCGCGGTCATCGCCTGGCTGCTCGGCGTACGACGCGAGGACTGGGAGCTGCTCTTCGACTGGACCAACCAGATCATCGGCGCGGCCGACCCGACGTTCCAGCACGAGGACAAGACGCCGCAGGAGACCGCTCGGGCGGGAATCATCGAGCTCTTCACCTACTTCACCAAGCTGGTGGAGGAGAAGAAGCAGAACCCGGCGGACGATCTCGTCACGCTCTTCACCCAGCTCGAGATCGACGGCGAGAAGCTGCCGTTGATGGACGTGCTGGCCTGGTGTCTCATCATCGTGATCGCGGGCAACGAGACCACGCGCAACGGCACCAGCGGGGGAATGCTCGCCTTCGTCGAGCACCAGGATCAGCTGCGCGCGCTCCAGGCCCGGCCCGACCTCCTCGAGTCCGCGGTGGAGGAGGTGGTGCGCTGGACCACACCCATCATCCACTTCGCGCGAACGGCGGCCTGCGACTACGAGCTGCGGGGCAAGAGGATCGCGAAGGGCGACGCTCTCGCGCTCTTCTACCCGTCCGCGAACCGGGACGAGGAGGTGTTCGAGGACCCCTTCCGGTTCCGCATCGATCGCAATCCCAACCGCCATCTGGGCTTCGGGATCGGCGAGCACTTCTGCCTGGGCTCCCACCTCGCGAGGCTCGAGCTGGCCGTCGCCTTCAAGCATCTGCTCCCGCGGATCGAGGAGGTCGAGCTCGCGGCGCCGGTCGAACGTCTCCACTCCAGCCTGGTCGGGGGCGTCAAGAAGCTCCCGCTCCGCTACAAGATCAGGGCAGGCTGAGCAGCCCGATGATCTGGCTCGCCACATCGATCGCGGTCCGCATCCTGGCCGTCGGCTGGGCGGTCGCCCTGCTGGCGCGCAGCCGGGACTGGCGCATGGGGTTCCTGGCCCTCCTGCTGGGCGTCTCCGCCGGGCGCCAGGTCCTGGTCGCCTGGCGCAACGACTTCGTCCCGCGCGAGACCACCATCGAGGCGATGGGCGCCTTCATCGGCATCCTCACCTTCCTGGCGGTCTACTTCCTCTATCAGGTTCTCGCCGAGCGCCGCTCGGTGAGCGATGCGCTGGAGCTCCGCGAGGAGGCCCTCCGCGATCTGCGCGACCAGTACGCGCTCGTGGCCGAGAACGCGCGGGACATCATCTGGTCCATGCGCCTCGACGGGACCGTCGAGTTCGTGAGCCCGGCAGTGGAGCGCATCCTCGGCTACTCGCCGGAGGAGCAGAAGCGCCTGCGCCCGGAGGAGGTGATGACCCCGCGCTCGCTGCAGCTGGCGGCGCGCCTCCTTCAGCGAGCCCTCAAGGACGGCACCAACGAGTACCGCTACGAGTCCGAGCACGTCGGGCGCGACGGCGAGACGATCTGGTGCGAGGTGAACGCCGTGGTGCTGCGCGATGCCGAGGGGCATCCCCAGCGTCTCGTCGGTGTCACCCGCGACATCCGCGAGCGCAAGGAAGCGGAGGCCCAGCGCGATCAGCTCCAGACCGAGCTGCTCCACGCGCAGAAGATGGAGGCGGTGGGTCAGCTGGCCGGCGGCATCGCCCACGACTTCAACAACCACCTCACGGTCATCCTCGGCTACGCGGACCAGCTCCAGGAGGGGCTGGGCGACCACCCCGAGGCGCGCCGCATGGTGGCCGACATGGAGGAGGCCGCCGAGCGCTCGGCCGCCCTGACCCGCAAGCTGCTCGCGTTCAGCCGTCGCCAGGTGCTGCAGCCGCGGGTGACCGATCCCAACCGCCTGATCCGCGAGCTCGAGCCCATGCTGCAGCGCCTGATCGGCGAGAACATCACGACGCACTATTCGCTCGCGCCGGATCTCGGACGCGTGCTCGCCGATCCGGTGCAGCTCGAGCAGGTCATCGTGAACCTGACCGTGAACGCCCGCGACGCCATGCCCGACGGGGGCTCCCTGTCGGTCGTCAGCCGCAACCAGGACGGCTCGGCGGTGATCTCGGTGACCGACACCGGCGTCGGCATGAGCGAGGAGACCCTCGCGCGGGTCTTCGAGCCCTTCTTCACCACCAAGCCCGAGGGTCAGGGCACCGGTCTGGGTCTGTCGACCGTCTACGGGATCGCCCGTCAGCTGGGCGGCGAGGTGAGCGCGGTGAGCCAGAGCGGCGCCGGGTCGACCTTCGAGCTGCGCCTGCCCTGCGTGGAGGGAGAGGAAGACGGCCTCGATGCAGCGCGCCGCGAGCGCGCCCTCGGAGGCGACGAGATGGTCCTGGTCGTGGACGACTCGGGCCTGGTGCGACGCTTCGTCCGCAACGCGCTGGAGAGCCGCGGCTACAAGGTGATCGAGGCCGAGGACGGCCGCCGCGCGCTCGACCTTCTGGATCGGAACGAGGACGTCGCCCTGGTGGTGGCCGACGTGGTGATGCCCCAGGTGGGCGGAGCGGAGCTCGCCCGCGAGCTGGGGGGAAGGCCATCGGCTCCGCGCGTGGTGCTGATGTCGGGCTACACCGAGGAGGCCGCCGAGGATCCCAGCGGATTCCCCGGCGCCGACGCCTTCCTCCAGAAGCCCTTCGGCTCGCGCGAGCTCCTGACCACGACGCGCGAGGTGCTGGACCGCCGGGGGAGCGGCTGAGGTGGCCATGCGGATCCTGACCGGCGTCTTGATGACCGACGAGGACGCTGGAGAGGCCGTGGTCTCGTTCAATCCCCACAGCGTCGAAGGCCAGGCGCGCGGCGTCGCCCTCACCGAGGTGGGTCCGGCGGCCGACTTCCTGCAGGGCCCGGCCCGCCTCGTGGCCTTGCGGGAGGTATCGGTCGACGCGCGCGGGGGCGCGCGCATCGACGAGAAGCAGGCCAGCGAGACGATGGTGAGGGTGTCGTGGAGCGGGGTGAAGGAGATCTCCTACCTCGTGATCGGGGAGGTCCAGGATCCCGCGTGAGGCCCCGCGTCGCGTGCGGCTCATCGAGGCGCGCTGCGCGGGCGACCCGGCGCTCGACACGGCCCTGTCGCGTGCGCTGCTGGAGCGCGTTGCCGGAGGCCACCACCCCGAGGTCCTGCGTCTCCACCGCACCGACGACGTGATGGCCTTCTCGGTGCTCGACCGCACACGTCCCGGCTTCGCCGACGCGACGGCGGCGGCCCGGAAGGCCGGGTTCAGGCCGGTGATCCGGCTGGCGGGAGGCCGCGCCGCCGTCTTCCACACCCACACCCTCGCGTTCGGCTGGAGCCGCCCGACGGCAGAGCTTCGCGCGGGCATCCACGAGCGGTTCCGGGAGATGTCCGAGCTGCTCAGGACGGCCATCGCCGCGCTGGGCGTCGATGCGCGCATCGGCGAGGTTCCGGGCGAGTACTGCCCGGGCGAGTACAGCATCAATGCAGGCGGCCGCGTGAAGCTGGCGGGGATCGGACAGCGCGTGATCCGCGGCGCCGCCCACGTGGGTGGAGTCATCGTGGTGGCCGGCGCGAAGCGCGTGAGTGAGGGCATCGAGCCCGTCTACCGCGCGCTCGACTATCCCTTCGAGACCGCCAGCGTGGGCAGCCTCGAGGACGAGCTGGGAAGCTGCCGCCTCGACGAAGCAGCGGGCGCGGTCCGAGAGGCGTTCGCCGCCCGCTTCGACCTGGACGATGCGGAGCCCGACGACGAGACCCGGGCGCTGGCCCGGGAGCTCGCGGATCAGCACCGCCTCTCCTGAGCCGGGATTCCGGTCAGCGCGGGCCCGGCCGAAACGGGAGTCCGATCAGCGCGGGCCCGGCCGACACGGGAGTCCGGTCAGCGCGGGCGCAGCAGGTCGGGCGCGGCACCCAGCAGCTCGACGGCGCCCGGCGCCACGCGGTGGAAGGACCAGATCCCGGCCCGACTCCCCTCGATCAGGCCCGCCTCCCGCAGGACCTTGAGGTGGTGGGAGATGGTGGGCTGGGACAGGTCGAAGTGATCCACCAGATCGCACACGCAGGTCGGCCCGGCCTGGCCGGCCAGGCTGCGCAGGAGCTCGAGCCGGGTGGGGTCCGCGAGCGCCTTGAACACCGCAACCCGTCGATCGCGCTCGGTTTTCGGAAGGGGATCGAGCGGCTCGAAGGGGCAGCAGCCCTGCGGTCGGGAGCGGCTTCCGGAGGCGGCCATGGAAAACATATTGACATATCTCGATGTGTTCTGCACCCTGCAACCCATTGATGAACTTCGATCCGTTTGGATCCCCCGCACACCAGAGGAGAATCCCCATGCGAATCCAGCTGGCCCTGAACGTGAAGGACCTCGAGAGCGCCATCGACTTCTACTCGAAGCTCTTCGGGGTGGAGGTCGCCAAGCGCAAGCCCGGCTACGCCAACTTCGCGGTCTCCGACCCGCCGCTGAAGCTCGTGCTCTTCGAGGTGCCCGACGCAAGCGAGCGCATCAACCACCTCGGCGTCGAGGTGGACGAGCCGGAGCAGGTGAGCGCCGCCACCGAGCGCCTGCGCGCCGCCGGACTCGCCGACCGCGTCGAGGATGCCAGCACCTGCTGCTACGCCACCCAGGACAAGGTCTGGGCCCAGGAGCCCGAGGGCCTGCGCTGGGAGTGGTACCGCGTGCTCGAGGACTCCGAGACCTTCTTCGCTCGGCCCGAGGAGAGCGCGGGGGATGCCGGCGGCGTCGGCGGCTGCTGCGCCTGATCCTCCATCGACCGCCGGGGCGAGGCCGAGTAGGATGCGGTGATGAGATCGCTCCTGCCGGGCCTCGCCCTGCTCCTCGCCCCGCTCGCGCCGGCCCTCGCCGTGAGCGACGCGGAGATCGCGGCCTGCATCGAGCGCAACGTCCCCGAGCCCGACAGCGTGCGCGGCGTGCGCATCACGCGCCGCGACCCGCGTGCCGGCGCCAAGCGCATCATCGTGCTGCGCATGTTCGGGCGGAAGACCTCGTCCGGCGGCGGCGACCTGCTGATCCGCTTCAGCGATCCCGCCGACGTGCGCGGCTCCTCCATCCTGCTCCTCGATCGCGACGGGGCCAGTGAGGTGTGGATGGCCGCTCCGGAGCTCCCCGAGCCGCGACGCGTGACCCAGTCCGATCGGGGCTCCGCACTCTTCGGCACCGACCTCTCGTTCGAGGACCTCGAGTGGCTGGAGGGCATGCGCCTCCCCAGGGCCTCGCAGCGGAAGCCCGACGCCAAGGAGGGAATGCGGGAGGTCTACGTGGTGGAGTCGGTCCCCGAGCGCTCGAGCTACGGGCGCGTGGTGTCCTACATCGACAAGACCACGTGTCTCCCGGTGCGCCTCGACCTCTTCGACCGGGGCGGGCGCCTGCGCAAGGAGATGACCTCCGACCCGCGCTCGCACGTCCAGCACGGCGATCGCTGGGTGGCCCACGAGATGCTGATCCGCGACGTCCGAGACCTGACCAGCACGCACTTCATGGTCGACACGCACCAGCAGGACGTGCTGCTCTCCGACGGGCTCTTCAGCGTCGAGGGGCTGGAGCGGACCGTGAAGGAGGATCCCGACGTCCGGATCGGTGCGCAGCCCTGACTCGGACGCGACGCCGACGTGCGCGAGCGGCACACCATCGCGCTCTACCCTGCGCGCGACGGACGCTGGATCCACCTGCATGGCCGCTTTCCGCATCTGCGCGACGGGCTCCTGGAGCGGCTCGGAAGCAGCTTCCAGTCCGGATCCAGGGGCGCGCGGGCCCCAAGCAACCCGGTGCCGTGGCTCGGCGCGACGCACGGAAGCGAGCCTGCATCCAGGCTCCGCTCGGGGCTAGAATCGGCCCAGCCGAGCGGAGTCCCCATGCCCAGCGAGCACCTGTCTCCCCAGGATCCCCCCGAACGCGTAGCCGAGGCGCTCGAGCGCGACGGCTGCACGCGCGGCGCCCAGGCCCTCGGCTACGTGGACGATCTGCGCGACCCGCTGCAGGCGCTGCGCGGTGAGCACGGCGGGCCGGGCGGCTTCGGCGGGATCGAGGACGTGCGCCGTCAGCTCGGACGCGACCCGGTCTCGTGAGCACATCGCGAGACGGCCTCGCGCCGTTCGACCGCCCCGGGCGACGCACCTGGGAGACGCCGGAGGTGACGGGCGAGGGACGCCTCCCGACGCGCAGCCCGCTCGTCCCCCACCCCGACGTGGCGGGAGCCCTCGGCCTCGACCGCGAGGCGTCGCCCTGGTTCCTCCCGCTCGACGGGGACTGGCGCTTCCGGCTGGTCGAGCATCCCGACGCCGTCCCCGCCGGAGTCGGCGATGCGGACTACGACGACTCGTCCTGGACGCGGATCGAGGTCCCCGGCAACTGGACCCTGCAGGGACACGACCGGCCTCACTACACCAACATCCAGATGCCCTTCCCGGATCGGCCGCCGCAGGTGCCGGCCGCCAATCCCACGGGCATCTACCGACGGAGCTTCGGCCTGCCGGAGGGATGGGACGGACGCCGGGTCGTGCTCCACTTCGGCGGCGCGGAGAGCGTCCTCTACGTCTGGGTGAACGGCGCGGCGATCGGCTTCGCCAAGGACTCGAGGCTCCCGGCCGAGTTCGACGTGAGCGAGCACGTACGACCCGGCCGGAACAGCGTGACCGCGGCGGTGGTGCGCTGGTCGGATGCCAGCTTCCTCGAAGATCAGGATCACTGGTGGATGGCCGGGCTGCACCGCGAGGTCTACCTGTACTCGACCGGTCGCGTGCACCTGGCGGACGTCCAGGTGCGCGCCGGCCTGGAAGAGGGGCTCCGCAACGGCTCCCTCTTCGTGCGCGCGCACGTAGGCTTCGACGGGGACGCACCGGACGACTGGAGCGTGGAGGCTCGACTCTTCGACACGACGGGCCGCGAGACGCTCCGCGAGCCCCTCACGGGCTCGATCCAGCACCGCGGGAATCCCTACCTCTTCGGCGGCGACTTCGTGGACCTCCTGGGCACGGTGCGCAAGCCGCGACACTGGACGGCGGAAACTCCGGAGCTGTACGCGCTGGTGGTCTCGCTGCGCGACCCGCAGGGCGCCCTGCGCGAGTCCGTCGCCTGTCGCGTCGGCTTCCGCAACGTGGAGGTGCGCGACCGGCAGCTCCTCGTGAACGGCCGGGCCGTCACCCTGCGCGGCGTCAACCGGCACGACCACGACGACGTGCGGGGCAAGGCGGTGACCCGGGAGGGCATGCGCGCGGACGCCCTCCTGATGAAGCGCTTCCACTTCAACGCGGTGCGGACCGCGCACTATCCCAACGATCCGTACTGGTACGAGCTCTGCGACGAGCTGGGGCTCTACGTCGTCGACGAGGCCAACATCGAGAGCCACGCCTTCCTCAGGAGCCTCGCCTGGGATCCGCGCTACACCCCGGCCTTCCTCGAGCGCGGCATGCGC
>JANQFA010000075.1 GCA_028278065.1 Myxococcota bacterium | reverse complement strand
GCGCCCTTCCAGGTTCCGGACGGCGCGACGCCGGCACCCGGGCCCAAGCTCATCGAGCACCCGGACTGGGAGATCCGACGCCCCGGCCGGGTCGGCTGGGCCGGCTTCGCCGTTCTGTGGACCTGGGTGGCGCTGCTGGTGGCCTTCGTGGGAATCTGGATCGCCGACTAGAGGAGGGAAGATGGGATTGCTTCGTCGGATGGCGCTCGCGATCGCGCTCTGTGCGATGGCAGCCTGCGGTGCTCCCGCAGGCGAGTCGCCGCACAAGGTCTACGTGATGCTCGGCTTCCACGGGAACTTCTACCACTCGTGGCGAGGCGACACACCGGACGAGGCTGGCTTCGGACAGGACATCCGCATCGTCCGCGAGATCCTGCGCATCCTCGACGAGGCCAACGCCGCCGGACTCGACGCGCGTGGCTACTGGGACGTGGAGAACCACTTCACCTACGAGACGATCCTCCCCGCGCATGCACCCGACATCATCGAGGGGATCGGTCGTCGCATCCGGGAGGGCCGCGACGAGGCGCTCCTCATGCCGTACGACAATGGGCTCCTCCACGCGATGACCGAGGACGAGATGCGCGCCAACGTGCGCTGGGCCATCTCCAACCCCTGGGGCTCCGGCGTGCGCGACCTCTTCGGCGAGTTCACGCCGATCCTCCGACCCCAGGAGATGACCCTCACCACGGGCTCGCTCCCGATCCTGGCCGACGAAGGCGTCGAGGGCCTCGTGCTGTTCTGGGCGGGGGTGCCGTTCAACGCGCTCTCGAGCTTCGTGCCGCCGATTCCCCTGCGTCAGCAGTACGGAACCACCACCGTGCGGCTGCGCGACGGCGGGCCTACCACCCTGCTCCTTCCCGCAGGCAGCATCGGCGACATCCTGAACCACGTCTCGATGGAGAAGTGGCTCCTGGATCTGCGCGCGCTGCAGACGAGCGGAGCGGTGGACCGCGACCTCGTCATCCACGTGAACGCGGATGCGGACGGCGACTTCTGGCTCCCCGTGGACCTTCCTCCGGGTCTTGGCTGGCTTCCCAACTCGGGTGGTCTGCGCGAGCACATCGAGGCCGTGAACCGCCACGAATGGGCGGAGTTCATCACCCCGAGCGAGTGGCTCGCCAGGCACCCGCCCGAGGGAGAGGTGCTGGTGCGCCAGGACCTCGCCGACGGGGGCTGGGACGGGCAGTATTCGTGGGCCGAGAAGTTCGCGAGCCACCGCATCTGGACGGGGCTCGATCAGTCGCGGGTCGCGAGCTGGCGCGCCCAGGCCCTCGCCCACGGCGCCCTGGAGCCGGTGCGTGCGCGGGTGGAAGCGCTCCTCTACGAGGGTCGCGACTCGAGCTTCTTTCACCGCATCAAGGGGCTCTCCACGACCCACTTCGGGATGAGCACTCCCATCGTGAACGAGGAGCGGCAGGCGGTCGCCGAAGCGGTGGCGGCCGCTGCGCGCGACCGTGCCCGCCAGGCGGAGGCGCTGGCGGCCGAA
Source organism: Myxococcota bacterium (assembly GCA_028278065.1). Classification (GTDB taxonomy): domain Bacteria; phylum Myxococcota_A; class UBA9160; order UBA9160; family JAFDET01; genus JAFDET01. The sequence goes on along the minus strand of JANQFA010000075.1, from coordinate 7,801 downwards.
CACGTGGCCGCGGCGGCGCCCGAAGGCCGCGCCGACGCTCTCTACGCCTTCGAGGTGTGCGACGTTCGCGAGGCCGACGAGCCCGGGCGCGCGCGCAGCCTGGTGCGCATCCCCCTGATCTTCGCGAGCGAGCCGCCCGTCACGCAGCTCGTCGATCGGCAGGGCCGCCCGCTGCGCCACGCTCTGACGGGGGTCGAGGCGCTGGGCGACGGTCGCTTCGCGGCCGAGCTGTGGACAGTCCTGCCCCTGGAGCAGGGCGAGTCGCTGCGACTGGATCTGCGCGCCGCCGAGCTGCCGCCCGCCGGCGATGCGGCGGAGCCGCCGCGCGAGCTGGCCAACGACGCCCTGACCGTCGAGCCGGCCAACGACGCCCTGAGCGTCGAGCTGGCCAACGACGCTCTGACCGTCGAGCTCGACACGGCGTCGGGAATCGCGTCGCTGCGCGCGGGGGAGCACGATGTCGGCGGCCCGGACTTCCTCTCGGCGTTCGTCAGCTACCGGACTGACGCCGCGGCCCAGGCGCATCCCAACGAGGCGTGGGAGATCCGCGGCGAGCCGAGCGGGACCTGGCTGCAGCGGGCGCGGCTGCGCACGCGCATCCCGTTCGCCACGCCCGAGGACGGCGAGGTGGCGGCTCGAGTCGACGTCACGCTCTCGCTTCCCGGCTCGGCGCCCTGGCTCGTGGCCGACGTGGAGGTCGCCTACCCCTACACGACCAAGCGGGACGTCCTGCACAACCCCGCGCAGAAGCTGCGCCGCTACCTGGACCGGCGCTGGCTGGAGGTGGCCCCCTTCCAGCTGCGTCCGCGCCTGGCCGGCACGCGCGAGGATCCTCTGCGGGTCTGGAAGCACAACTACCTGGGCGTGACTTCCTGGTACGAGCTCGACTATGCGCGCATCAATCCCGCCAACGCGGAGATCGACGCCTTCAATCACCAGGTCACGGCGGGCTGGGTGGCGGTGGCCGACGGCGATCAGGGCCTTCTGGTCGCCGCGGACGCAGACGTGCTCGCGTCGTTCGCGTTCGCGCCCATGCGCCTTCGCGAGCACGAGGGGAGCCAGGTCCTCTACCTGAACCCGTTCGGCTCCTACCACGGCAGGCAGCTCGACTACTCGCATGTGGACGGAACCGGGGTCGGCGCGGAGATCACCGAGCTCTTCTCGTCCTCGCTCCATCCCAACGGTCCGAGCTACAACGGCGAGCGCGAGCGCTTCTCCCTGCTCCTCGTGCCCTACGCCGGTGACGAGCCGCCGGCGGACCTGCAGCGGGACGCGGGGAGCTTCTTCGCCTCGCCGGCCGTCGTCTACCTGAAGACGCCCGCCATGGCGGGCGCCGCGCCGCGGCTCCGCCACGAGATGCGCGAGCGGCTCGCAGCGGCGCGCCGCGCCCGTGCCCGCGCCGCGGCGCAGGGACCGCTCCCGGCGCCGCGTGCCTTGCTGGTGAACCCGACGGCCGGGGCGGCGGACGTGGTCTGGGACGAGCCCGAAGACCCGCGCATCGACGGGTACCAGGTCGCGTGGCGCGAGGCGGGCGCCGAGGACTGGCAGACCACCTCGATCGCACCGGCACGCCGCCACAGGATCGCCTCCCTCGCGGACGGCGCCACCTACGAGTTCCGGGTTCGCGCCGTCTCCGAGGGGGAACGCGGCGCCTGGACCGAGGTGGGGGCCGCGACGATCGGCCCGGTCGAGGTCGTCGACATGGCCGGCGAGCTCTTCCAGATGTCGCCGGGACTCATGTGGCGCTTCTTCAGATCCGCCCTGATCCACGCCTGGGTGACCCGCTAGCGAGCCGACCGCTGGCGCGATCGATGCGCGGAGTCAAGCTCGTGAAGTGATGCGCCGACGCACGGAGATCTCGATCGAGGGCCGCCGGCCCCGTGCCCCGTTCGCCCGGCCCCTTCCGCGGTGGTGTCGTGCCCTGTCGTCCCGGCCCGTTCCATGGTGGTGCCGTGCCCTGTCGTCCCGGCCCGTTCCATGGTGGTGCCGTGCTCTGTCCGCCATGACCCTCGCCGCGGCGCTGGCCTGTGGGCCTCCCTCCGTGAGCGAGAAGCTGGAGGCCTATCACGCAGCCGTCGGCCAGATCGTGGCATCCGGCGAGATGGGGCGGGACGCGGATCCGGCTGCGGTGCGACTTCCCGCACGCCGCGACCGCCGCATCGAGGTGTCCGAGCACCGCGTGGGGCTCTTCGACTTCCTCGCGCTCCAGGGCTGTCGCCTCGGGGTGCTCGTCGGCGAGCGGAACTCACAGCTCGGTCGCGTGATGGTGCCCGTTCGTCGGCTCGTCTACGAGTCCGAGCTGCTCGAGGCGGGAGACGCCTGCCTCGCCGGGCTGGGAGAGCGTCGGCGGGAGGAGATCGCGGGGATTCTCGAGCAGAAGCGCGACGAGCTCCCGCAACACATCTGGAACGCGGTCTGGGTCGGCGGCGAGATGGAGGGCTACCTCGCGTCGATGCGCGGCGATCCGGCGTTCCTGGTGGACCCCGAGCAGAGCGCCGAAGGCGTCCTCCACGAGATCGGCCGGGTCCTGGAACGGCGCCCCTTCGGGTCGCGGGATGCGCGCGATCTGGAAGGAGCGTTGTCCGGGCTTCGGGGACAGCCCGTGGCGGGCGCACTCGTGATCGGGATGGAGCGGGCCCGGATCCACCTGGAGGAGATCTCCGACCTGCTCGGCCGCGTGGAGCCAGCAGGCTGCGGCAGGACCGAGCGTCGACTGGTCGAGGTCTTCCAGCGCCACTACGTTTCGATCGTCCAGCCCGAGCTGGTGGAGCTGGATCGGGAGGCCGGCCCGATCGTGGACGGACTGGCACGCGTCTATCGTGCATCCCGGCCGGCGTCGGTTCCGGCTTCGATGCAGGGCTTCTACGAGACGGTTCTGTCGCCCCGAGGCGGCCTCCGGTCCGGGTACCGGGCGGCCGTCGTCCGGCACGCGAGCAGCTGGAGCCCGACCCTCGTCGCCTGCGAAGCGATCCCGGGACAGGCGTCGACCGGCAGGAGGGAGGCGGGGTGAGCTCCGACTACTACAGCCCGCACCCGCGCACCCGGCTCGAGCGCCCGCTCGGACTCGTCGGCTATGCGGGATCGGGCGTGAGGGCAGTGGCGCGAGGGATCTGTGCCGTGACGGGCCTGCCCCTGAACGACGTGGAGCGCCTGGTCGAGGCCCGGGCGGGACGCTCCCGCGCGCGCCTCCTGCTCGAGGACGGCGCCGAGGCCCTTCGCGCCGTCGAGACCGAGGTCGCGTTGCAGGCCCTGGAGCGTCGTCCGCCGGGTGTCATCGCGCTGACCGACTCGGGCCTGATGGACGAGTCGACCTGCGAGCGTGTCTGCCAGGAGACCCGTCTGGTCTACCTGGAGCGGCCGCTTCCCGTCCTGCTCGAGGCCATCCGGACGTCACCGCGCGCAGCCACACCCGAGTTCGCGCTCGCCGCACCCCGCAGCGTCGAGGATCTCCTTCCCTCGTTCCGGGAGCGCGAGCCAGCCTATCGGCGGGCGGAGGTGCACTTCATGGCGGAGGCACTTCATCCGCATCGCGTCGTCGACGAGCTGGTCGCGGCCCTCGACCTCTTGCCGCGCGAGCGCCCCTTCGTCGGAGGCGGCTCGCAGCCCCTGCGCTGAGCGCTCGGCGTGCCGGTGCCGGGGTGGCCAGGAACGCTGACGTGCCGGGGCAGCCAGGAACGCTGACGTGTCAGTGCCGGGGTGGCCAGGAACGCTGACGTGCCAGTGCCGGGGTGGCCAGGAGCGCCCGGTATGCAGCGCGGCTGGAGCCGGCTCAGGGGCTCAGGTCCTTCATCCGCTCGCCGTAGTCCCACGAGGAGATCCAGACCGGATCGATCCGGACGGCGATCTCGTTCGCGGACCGGCCGAGCAGCCAGCGTGCGAGCTCCGAATCGCGGCCTCCCAGGAAGCGGTCGATCAGCGCGGCGAGGGTCTCCTCGCCGCGGCGCGGGAGCAGGTGCGCGCGGCCCTGGCCGCGCACGCCGCAGTAGGGCGGCTCGTTGGGCGCGACTTCGAACGCACAGCGCGCATCCTCGGCGAGGAGTCGGGCGAGAATCGATCCTTCGTGTACGGCGCACCAGAGGGCGCCGTCGTTCAGCTCGAACCAGAGCGAGCACACGAGGGGGAATCCCCGGCTCGTGTTGCACGCGAGCCGCATCGGGATGCGCGCGTCGGCGAGGAACTGCTCGATGCGGCTCTCGGACCAAGCGCTGTTGGGGCGGACGTTCACGGATTCGCTCCTCCTGACCCGGCTGGCGCGTCGCTCGCGGGAAGCTCCCGTCCCTCCCGGAGAGCGTCGCGCAGTTGCTCGAACGCCTGCTCATCCCGCTTCCGCTCGGCCGGGCTCCGACGCCGGAGGGATGCGAAGGCCATCCGCATGCGGGGATTGTCGCTCAGACGCTCGCGATGGCGGCCCAGGAAGGCCCAGTAGAGCCGCGTCAGGGGACAGTCGCGCTTCGGCGAGAAGCGGCAGCCCGCGCAGTAGTCGGACATGCGGTCGATGTAGGCCGATCCGGAGACGTAGGGCTTCGTCGTGAACAGGTCGCCGAGGGCGAAGGTCCCCATACCGAGGACGTTGGGCTCGACGACCCAGTCGTGGGCGTCGCTGTAGGCCACCCAGAACCAGTCGGCGAGCTCGCGCGGCGACACGTCCAGGAGGTTCGCGATGTTCGAGAGCACCATCAGGCGGGCGATGTGGTGGCCGTACGATTCCTCCCACACATCCCGAACGCAGCGATCCAGACACGCCAGCCCCGACGCCTGGCCCCAGAAGACGGGCGGGAGGGGATGGTCGGAGCCCAGCCGAGAGGGGGCCGCTCCACCGTCGACGCGATCCGCCTCCGCAGGAAGCTCCCAGGCGCGACCCGACCAGCGCTCGAAGCCGCCGTCTCCGGGCGCGCTGCGCACCGGTACGGCCTCTCCTTCCAGCTCGCGGAAGCCGTCGCTGGCCTCGTGGACGTGGTGGACGAACTCACGCCATCCGAGCACCTGGCGCACGAAGCCCTCTCGGCTCGCGAGAGGAGCCGGCGAGGTCTCCGCGTCGCGCACGACTCGCAGCGGAAGCAGGCGATGGAGGTTCAGCAGCGCCGAGATCCGCGTGTGGAAGAGCGTCGTCGAGCGCGTGCTCAGCGCGTCCTGGTAGGGTCCGAAGTGCTCGAGGCAGCTCTCGAGGGCCCACGCCCAGAGCGCCTCCGAGTCCGCGAGGGTGGCCGGCAGGGACGTGGGATCGATCCGGCCGGGGTGGCGCGCGTAGCTCGCGGCCACCTCCGCGATGACCTCCGCGGTGATCTCGTCGGGTGTGAAGCGCGGCGGCCGGGCCGCGGGCGGGTCTCCGGGCCAGCTTCGGCGGTTCTCCGCGTCGTAGCTGAAGCGGCCGCCCAGGGGACGCCCACCTTCCATCAGCGTTCCGGTCTCCCTGCGCACGCGTCGGTAGAAGGTGTCCAGCTTCCAGCGCCTGCCGTTCGGGAAGGCGGCCTCGAAATGATCGCGGCGGGTGATCCACCCCTCGTGGGGGGTCTCGACGATCCAGCCGGCCGCGCAGGCCTCGGCGAGATCGGCACGCAGCTCCCGTTCCGCGGGGCGCGCCATCCGGAGCGGACCGAGCTCGGCCGCGAGCGGTGCCAGGAGGTCCGCGAAGGGCGCGCAGCCCGTCAGGTAGCGCACCGCCACGCCGCGCTTCGCCTGCTCCAACGCGAACTGCCGCTGGTTGGCGAGTACCAGCGCGAGCCTCTGTCGATGGTACGGCCGACGCCGGTGCTTCCAGGCGTTCTCCACCAGCACGATTCCGAGCGAGCGGGGTGCTTCACGCGAGAGCGGGCCCATCTGGTCGCTGAGCTGGTCCTCCGGCACGAAGAGCCAGCTCCTCGGGCCGGCGCCCGGCTGGAGGGCGGCCAGCTTCTGCTCGAACGTACGCATCGGCTAGCCCCGGACCGGGTCGGCGAGCCTGGCGCCGGGGGGGGCCAGGCGGGGGTGATACGGGGAGAGGCCCATGGTCCGCAGGCTAGGAGCTGTACAACAGTTGTCTAGGTATCAGTCGATATTTTCTAGACACCGGCGGGTCGCCGGTTAGGCTGGTCTGGGAGGCGGCCAGGGGCCGACCTCGAGACGACAGGAGGACGGCATGTCCGAGACCCCCTACGAAGTTCCGATCTCCCAGGCCCGCGTCGGGGTCCTGCCGGATCCCCGCATCCGCCAGGCGAAGCTCCTGGTCTTCGCCGCCGCCGGCCTTTCCTTCCTCGGCTCGATCGCCCTCTTCTTCACCGGCCAGCACGAGCGCGGCATCTACGTCGGGCTCTGGGTGCCGTCGATCCTATCAGCCGGCTCCTTGATGCTGGCAGGAGAACGCCATGACTGATCTCGATCTTCTCGTCTTCGGATGCGCGGTGAGCTTCATCGCGGCGGCGGGTGTATACGTCTACGTCCGCGAGTCCTTCGTGGGTCGCGATGCCAGGCGGGTGCCCGTGCCGGTGCGCGCGCGCCGCGTGGATCCGGGGCGGGCGCGGTCCCGCACCCGCCGCGCGGCCTAGCAGCGATGGCCGCCCTCGGGGATTTCATGGTAGACAGGCGCAAGGAGGGTCCAGACGTGCGCACGCTCAGCCTCCTCGGGGAGATCGAGCTGGACGACTGGCGTGGCGAGCGGGTTCGGCTCGGCGACCTGTGGTCCGAGCGGCCGGTGGTCCTGGTCTTCATCCGCCATTTCGGCTGACTGTTCTGCCGGGAGCAAGTCGCGCAGTTGCGCGACCGGGTCGATGAGATTCGCGCTCGCGGCGCCGAGCTCGTCGTCGTCGGAAACGGAGCCGCGTCGTTCGCGGCGGCGTTCCGCGAGGACTTCGCGCTCGACGGCCCGCTGCTCGTGGACCCGGAGCTGCGGGCGTATCGGGCGGCCGGGCTTCGCCGGGGTCGCGTGGAGATCCTCTCCCCGCGGCTGCTGGTCAACGCGACCCGCGCGCTCGGCGCAGGGTACCGCCAGGAGGGGGTCCAGGGAGATCCGTGGCAGCTCGGGGGCGTGTTCGTGATCCGGCCGGGCGCGGAGCTGACCTTTCGATACATCAGCCGCGAGGCGGGCGACCATCCGGCGCTCGACGACGTGATCGCGGCGCTCGACCTGTCGGCCCCCGCCGTCGTCGACGAGGTCGCGTCGGGCCCCATCCCCGCCTGGCTTGCCCGCGGTGTCGAACGCCTCGTCGATCCGACCATCCCGATCTCCTTCGCGCGTCCGGGTCTTCGGCTCCGCGCCCTGGGCTTCGATCCCGACGATCTGGACGTCGACCTGTCGGATCGCCGCATCGTGATCACCGGGGCCAACTCCGGGCTCGGCTACGAAGCGGCCCTCGCGCTGGCGGACCTGGGCGCGGAGGTGGTGCTCGCATGCCGCAATCAGGAGAGAGCCGACGCCGCGGCCGAGCGCATCCGCGCCACGACGGGCAACCGTCGCGTCTCGACGGAGATCGTGGACATGTCCGATCTGGCCTCGGTGCGCGAGGCGGGCGAGCGTCTCGCGGCGCGGCCGCTGGACGTCCTGATCCACAACGCCGGTCTGCTGCCCGAGGCGCGCAGCGAGACTCGGGATGGCCTGGAGCTCACCTGGGCGACCCACGTGATCGGTCCCCACCTGCTGACACGGATCCTGCGCCCGGCTCTCGAGCGGGCGCGGGATCCGCGTGTGATCTGGGTGTCGTCCGGCGGCATGTACACCCGCAAGCTCCACCTCGAGGATCCCGGCTGGCAGGAGCGGGAGTACGACGGAGTGCTGGCCTACGCGGAGACCAAGCGGGCGCAGGTCGTGCTGGCGGAGCTGTGGGCCGAG
>JANQFA010000094.1 GCA_028278065.1 Myxococcota bacterium | reverse complement strand
CACCCGCGACGCCGCGCTGGTGGCGCTCTTCTCCACCCGCGGCATCGGCGCGCCCGAGGCGCTGACGTTCGCGCTCCTGTATCTCGTCTGGAGCCTGGTGTTCTCCAACGGGATCGGCGCCTGGCTCTGGTTCCGGAATCCCCCCGAGCTGCGCCGGGCCACGGCGTGAGCGCGCGCCGGACGGCCACGGCGTGAGCACACCCCGGGCGGAGCAAGCCGGGTTCGCGCAGCGGCACGCTGCCGCGCTCTTCGCGCTGGCTCTCGCGCTGGCGGTGACCGGCATCGGCTGGCGCTCGGTCGGCCCCGAGCGCGAGCGCGGTACCGCCCTCCACCACCTGACCATGGCCTACAACCTCTGGAAGCACGGAGCCCTGTCCAGCTCGCGCGCCGACGATCCAGGGCGCGTTCCGCCGGACTGGAGACGAGAGCCCCTCTACCCCGCGCTGCTGGCGGGCGCCCTGGCGCTCGAGGCGGAGCCCGGGGACGTGACCCTGAGCTGCCTGGCCGGCGCCGACGACGAGTGCGCCGCCGCACGCGTGGCGATGAAGCGTACCAACGCCGTCCTGCTGGGGATCCTCGTCGGAGCCACCTTCCTCGTGGCCCGGCGGCTTCTCGGCGGGCCGTGGCAAGCCGCGCTGGCGGCCTTCCTGGTGGCCACGAGCGGCGCCCACTGGCGGATCCTGGACCGCATGAAGTCGGAGCCGCTGGCAACGCTCCTCCTGCTGCTCGCCTGCGCGGGGCTCCACGGCGCCGCCAACGGAGAACGCCGCCTGGCCTGGGCCGGGTTCGGCGGGGCCGCCCTCGGCCTGCTGATCCTGACCAAGGCGGTCTTCCTCTACGCCGGGCCGGTGCTGCTCGTGGGCGCCGCCCTCGCCCTGCGAAGGCCCGGCGATCGCACCGGCCGCGCGGTGTTGGTCGCGCTCGCGGTGGCCTACGCGGTCGCCGGCGTCTGGATCGGGCGCAATCTGCACCACGGCGCCGGCTTCAAGATCGCCGAGGATCGCGACGTCCTCGCCATCCGCGCCGAGCACGACACCATGACGTGGCGCGAGTACGCGGCCTCATGGCTCTTCTTTCCCGGCGAGCGGAATCCCCTGGCACGCGGTCTCCTCGAGGCGCTCTTCGAGCCCGAGGACTGGACGCGTCTCGACGACCAGAACCCCGACGGCTTCTACCTCGCGGCCAAGAAGCGGACCGGCGCCGTCGCGGCGCACACCGGCGTGGAGCGGCCCGACGGACCCCTGATGAGCGCCTCCGCCCGCCAGGTGATGCTCGAGAACGCGCCCATGCACGTGGCGCTCACGGGACCGTTGGCCCTGCGCAGCCTGTTCGTGGCCTGGCCCATCTACGACTTCGCGCCGCTCTGGTGGGCCATGTACACCGTGGTGAACCTCTTCGTCCCGGCGATCCTGATCCTGGCCTGGATCCAGCTACGCTCCCGCCGCTTCGATGCGCTCTGGTTCCTGGCGCTACCGCTCTTCAGCTTCGCGATCCACGCCTTCGCGAGCCATGCCATCGTCCGCTACAGCTGGCCACTCATCCCGCCCGGTGCCGTGGCCTGGGTGGCCCTGGCCGCGCTCCTGGCGTCGCGGAGGAGGGGAACGGGCGCGGGCGATCCCGCTATGCTCGCGACGTGAGTTCCCTGGAGCGCGGAGGCTGGCCCCTCATCGTGATGGGCATGCACCGGTCGGGCACCTCGCTGGTGACTCGGATCCTGCGCGCGGCCGGCGTGGAGATGGGCGCCGACGCCAACGTCCACGACGAGTCCGACTTCTTCCGCGAGCTCAACAAGGAGATCTTTCGGGCTGGCCACGCGGACTGGGACTGGCCCCTCGCCCTGGTACCCGCGCTCGAGGACGAGGCTCTCTGCTCCCGGCTGGTCGAGCACCTTCACGAGGCCTGTCGCTCCAAGGAGGCCCGCGCCTTCGCCGGGCGGCGCTTCGGCCGCGTCGACCTGGCCGGGCGCAGCGATCCGTGGGGATGGAAGGACCCCCGCAACACCTGCACCCTGCCCCTCTGGCTCCGGGTCTTTCCGCACGCACGGGTGGTGAACGTGTACCGGGACGGCGTCGACGTGGCCGCGAGCCTGGTGGTGCGCGAGCGCAAGCGCGTCGGCCGGCTGGCCAACGCGGTGCGCTCCTCCCGCTGCCTGGTGCCGAAGCGCGCCTTCGAGCTGTGGACGGAGTACATGGAGACGACGCTGCGCGTCACCGAGGCGCTCGCCCCGATGCGGATCCAGGACGTGCGCTACGAGCGCCTCGTCGCGAAGCCCCTGGAGTCGATCCGCGAGCTCCTCGCCTTCGCCGGCCGCGGGATCGCTCCGGACGAGCTGGCCAAGCTCGTTGCCGCCATCGAGACCCACCCGCGCGCGCATGCGCGGGAGGACGCGGAGTGGACCCACCTGCGCAGCGAGGTCTCCAGCCATCCGCTGATGCAGCGCCTCGAGTACGGCAAGCGACCGTGAGCGCGCCCGTGGACGTGACCCTGCCCGTCCACGCCGGTAGGCCCGTGGACGTGACCCTGCCCGGCCACGCCGGCAGGCGGGTGGACGTGATCCCGCCCGTCCCCGCCGGCAGGCGGGTGGACGTGATCCTGCCCGTCCACGGCGGGGAGGCGTGGCTGGAGGAGGCGATCGCCAGCGTCGTCGCCCAGACCTTCGATGGCTGGCAGCTGACGGTGGTGGACGACGCCTCGCCCGACGCCAGTGCCGACATCGTACGCCGCGCGGCGGAGGCACATCCGGGCCGCATCGAGCTGCTGCAGAACACCTCCCCGCGGCGCGCGGCGGGCGCGCGGATGCAGGCGATCGAGCGCACTTCCGCCGAGCTGATCGCCTTCCTCGACCAGGACGACATCTGGCGCCCCGAGAAGCTGGCCCTCCAGGTCGCGCGCTTCGACGAGGACGCGGAGCTGGACGCGCTGCATACCGACGCCGTCCACATCGACGCCGAGGGAAGGCCGATCCCGGGCGCGGCGGACCGCGAGAACGCGCTTCGCGCGCGCTTCGGCTGGGGCACCGGCCCGGAGCTCGCGGCCCGCCTCTTCGACAAGAACGCGATCCGGCTCGGCTCGGCGATGCTGCGACGCAGCGCCTTCGCGGCGGCCGGCGGCTTCGACGCGACCCTCTTCGGGGGGGAGGACTGGGAGTTCTGGGTCCGCTTCGCGGCGCGCTTCCGCATCGGCCACCTCGGCGAGCCGCTCCTGCTGCGCCGCGTGCACGGCAGCAACGTGTCGCGCGTGCACGCAGCCGAGCGGGCCGAAGGCAAGCTGCGCGCCCTCGAGCAGATGCTGGAGGCGCAGCCGCAACTGGGACCGCGGGCGGCCCGTCGCCGGCGGGAGATCCGGGCCGCAGCCGGCCTGCCGGACCCGCCCCTGGAGCTTGCGGGCGAGCTGTTCCGCCGGCTGGCGGAGGCGAGCGTGCGCTACTGCCACTGGAAGAGCAACGAGCACGTGGAGGCCGCCCTCGCGGGACGCACCGACTTCGACCTGCTCGTCGATCCCGGAGACCGCGACGCCTTCGAAGCGGTTCTCGCGGAGCTCGACTTCAAGGAGATCCTGGCGCCGTCGGAGAAGCGCTTCCCGGGAATGCGCGATCGACTGGGCTTCGATCCCACGAGCGGGGGTCTCCTGCACCTGCACGTGCACGAGCAGCTCGTGCTGGGCACCCCCGGCGTCAAGAACCACCGCGTCCCCATCGAGGCGCTCCTGCTCGACGGGGGCCGCGAGATCCACGGCGTTCGGGCGCCGGCGCCCGAGCTGGAGCTCCTCCTGCTGGCCCTGCGCGCACCGCTCAAGGTCTCCACCATCCGCATCGCCCGGCGCTGGCGGAAGAACGGAACCAAGACGCTGCAGAGCGCCATCGTACGCGAGATGGGATTCCTCCTGCCCGACGTCGATGAGGACCGCTTCGCGGCCGCCCTGCGCAAGAGCGGACTGGCGCTCGAGCCCGACGACGTCCTGGGGTTCGTCCGCGCCGCGCGCGACCGGGTGCTGACGACGCCGCAGATCCACGCATTCCGCCGCAAGGTGCTGCACGCGCTGCGCCCCCACCGCCGCGACCCGGCCTGGCGCGCAGCGCGACGCGCGCTGCGCGCCAGGCTGCGCGAGCCGCGCCGCCGCACCCTGCCGCGCGGCCGGCTCTTCGCCCTGGTCGGCGCCGACGGATCCGGCAAGTCGACCCTGGCCGGCGAGCTGCGCCAGTGGCTCGGCTGGAAGCTCGATGTGGAGGGCGCCTACTTCGGCCTGCCCAAGTCGGCGTTCGCCTATCGCACGGTGCGCCGGCTGCGACGCTCCCTGGGCTGGCGTTGGCTCGACGCCGAGCGCTGGCTCCTGGCGGCGCGCCACCGCGCTGCCCAGCACGCGAGGGCACGCGGGGTCGCGGCGCGCGGCGGCGTCGTGATCGCCGACCGCTGGCCCCTTCCCGAGCTCTGGGAGCCCCCGCAGCCGATGGACGGCCCGCGCCTGGCCGGACATCCGCTGGCCGCCCGCGAGCGGGCTCTCTACGCGCGGATCGGACCTCCCGATCGCGCGTTCGTGTTGAAGACGCCCCTCGAGGTGCTGCGTCGACGCGAGCCCGATCCGGACCCCGCGCTGCACGCGCGCAAGGCGGAGCTGGTGAACCGGGTCTCGAGCTCCGACGTATACGCCGTCGTCGACGGCGACCGGCCCTACGAGTCCGTGCTCCTCGACCTCAAGCGCCGGATCTGGGCCGCGCTCTGAGGGCACGCGCCAGGTCGTCCGCCAGCTCGGCGCAGACGGGCGACGCCTGAAGCGCCTCGAGGGACGCGAAGCGGTTGGCCACCTCGAAGACCGGGATGGCCCGACCGCGCCCCTCGGCCGCGATGGCTTCGCCGACCCGGGCGCCGCGCGCGGCGAAGGCGCTCACCTCCGCCTCCCCCAGACCCGCCAGCCTCTCCGGCAGCCCGCGCGCGGACATGCGCGCGACACAGGCGTCGAGATCCGCCTCGACCCGGACGAGGGCGTCGGGAAAGGCCCACCCCGCGAGAAACGCGCGCAGGGCCGGCTCGTCCAGAGGGCGTTCGGGGTCGGCGAACAGATTCACGGCCCGGTGGGCGATCCCCTCCTCCCAGAGGAAGAGATCCATGCGGCGTGCCTGCGCGTGCAGCATCATCCAGGTGAGCGCGCTGCGATCGATCCAGCGCTCGAGCGTCTCGGCGCTCGCGGGGTCGTCCTCGCGGAGGTCGGCGAGCCGCGCCCGGTACTGCTTCCAGCCTTCGGCGTGGCGTTTGCGGAACCGTGCCAGGAGGCGCGGCGCCTCTACCTCCTTGAAGTACTCGAGGCGCTGCCCGGCCACCTCGCGCTCGCGCACCTGCCGGCCCGCCAGGCGCCCGACCCAGTTGTGCCGAAGGTAGAGGTCGCGCACCGCGTCTCGCGGGGGCACGCGGAAGCCGCGCTCGCGCAGGATCTCGCTGCAGGCTGCAGCGAGGGTGCTCTTTCCGCTCCCCGGCGCGCCCGTGAACTCGACGATGCGGCCGCGGCGGAACATCGGGATCACCTTAGCGCGCCTCGCCCGGCTGCGATCCCGGTGCCGCCCCACACGCGCTAGCCTTCGGGACGACGCGCATGCTCTCCCGAACCCCCGCCGTCGTCTCCACGTTCCGCCATCCGCAGCCGGCCTCCCTCGTCGCGCTGGCGCTCGCGGTCGTGGTCGTCGTCGCGCTGGCGCACCTGGCACGGGCACAGCCGGATGCCACACCGCTGGCCGACGATCTCCAGATCGTCGTCCTTCCCCAGCGACTTCTCGCGATCGATGCGCGCGGCGGGGGAGAGCGCGAGCTCGCCCTCGAGATCGGCGAGAAGGTCCTCTGGGAGGGAGTGCGCGGCCGGGTCGGCATGGTCCTCACCGATCGCCGCATGCTCGCCATCACCACCGAGAGTGGCTCCTGGCAGGCCGAGCGCTGGCGACGCACCGAGCCCCTCCCCGACCCGCCCCTGCTGGGCGGGAGGGTCGGCATCCTGGTGACCCGAACCCGGGTCATCGGGTTCGACGGGGGCAGCGGGAACCTGGTCGAGAGCAGCGTGGGTCCCCACGAACGCGTCGTCGACTGGAGCGTGGGACAGAACGTCGCCGTCGCGGTGACGGATCGCCGGGTGCTGGGGCTCTCGCCCTTCCGGGGTGGCTTCTTCGAGCGCTCCATCACACCGGGTGAGCGGTACGGGGGGACGAAGACAGTGGCCAACACGGCGACGGTCACCACCTCGCGCCGGCTGCTCATCTTTCGCGCGCCAACCGGGACCTGGGAGGAGCGCCGCCTGGACCTCCGGGACAGATAGGCCGAGTGGAAGGATTTTCCCTAAGGGCGACGCTGTAGGAAACGATCTTCCTCGTGGGAAGGAAACTTCTTTCCCACGACGCCGAATCGCGCCGGATCCCCGTCGGGACTCCTTTGAATCCGAATAGTTACGCGATCGATGGGGCTGGCACGGGCGTTGCATTTCCCCTGCGCACGATCGGATCGGTCCCGCTGACGCTGGGCTGGGATGCGCGGGTAGAAGCTGAGATGGCTGGGCTGCTGCTGTACGGACCGGATTCGATCGACGCGCGGATTTCAAGACGCGAGCCGTGCGCCTCGAACGCCCCGTCCTGAACGGTCGGGGCGTTCCCCTTTCTGGGGCGCGCCCGCAACCCGGCCAACCGCGCGTCAGGACAGATCGATCACGGTGCGGATCGCTTCCCCATCGTGCATGCGGTCGAACGCCTCGTTGATCCGCTCCAGCGGGAGGGTCCCGCTCACGAAGCGATCGATCTCGATCTCCCCGGCCATGTAGCGGTCCACGTAGCCCGGGAGCTGGCTGCGTCCCTTGACCCCGCCGAAGGCGCTGCCCCGCCAGCTCCGGCCGGTGACCAGCAGGAAGGGTCGCGCGTGGATCTCTTCGCCGGCCCCGGCCACGCCGATGATGATCGACTGGCCCCAGCCGCGGTGGGTGCAGGCGAGCGCCTGGCCCATGACGTCCACGTTGCCGATCGCCTCGAAGCTGAAGTCGACGCCGCCATCGGTCATGTCGACGATCGCCTCGGCCACGTCGCCGACGTCGGCGGGATTCAGGCAGTCGCTGGCGCCGAGCTGCCTGGCGAGCTCGAACTTCCCCGGGTTGGTGTCGATCGCGATGATTCGCGCGGCCTGCGCGAGGACGGCCCCCTGCACCACCGAGAGTCCGACGCCGCCCAGGCCGAAGACCGCCACCGTCTGCCCGGGCCGGACCCGCGCGGTATTGAGCACCGCACCGATCCCGGTGGTGATCCCGCAGCCCAGCAGGCACACCTTGTCGAGCGGCGCGTCCTTGCGCACCTTGGCGAGGGCGATCTCCGGAAGCACCGTGTAGTCGGAGAAGGTCGACGTCCCCATGTAGTGGTGGACGGGACGGCCGCCCAGCGAGAGCCGGGAGGTCCCGTCCGGCATCAGACCCTGGCCCTGGGTCGCGCGCAGGGTGATGCAGAGGTTGGTGACGTCGCTCCGGCAGTACTCGCAGGACCCGCACTCGGGCGTGTAGAGCGGGACCACGTGGTCGCCCCGCTCGACGAGCGTGACCCCGGGCCCGACATCCTCCACGATGCCGGCTCCCTCGTGGCCGAGCACCGACGGAAAGAGCCCCTCGGGATCGCGTCCGGAGAGGGTGTAGGCATCGGTGTGACAGACCCCGGTGGCGTGCAGGCGCACCAGGACCTCGCCCTGCTTCGGGCCCTCGAGGTCCACCTCTTCGATCACCAGCGGCTTCGCCGCCTCCAGCGCGACCGCGGCCCTGACCTTCATCTCCGCCTCCTTCGTCGTCCGGGAAGGGGCGGAGTCTAGCTTGTCGCCCCCGTGGACGCGCCCATCGCCTCGAGCACGTTCGCGCGGGCGCCGAGGCTGGCTCCGATGCCGGAGAGGAGCGAGAAGGCGCGCCCCACCAGCACGAAGTCGCTCGGCACCGAGACGACCGGGTTCTCGCGGATGGCGTCGAAGAGCTCGTCGGTCATCTCCTCGGTGAACTCGCCCTCGAAGCGACCCGTGTCGCTGCGCTTCATCATCCGTTCGGTGATCAGCAGGAAGGTGGAGGGGTCGCCGTTCTTGGTCTCGAAGCCGAGCTCCTCGAACGCACGCACCATCGCCGACTGGTTCAGGGTCATCATCGAGAACATCAGCTCGAAGAGCCCGAGGCCGAACCCCTCCGGGAGCTCCTTGGAGAGCCCGAAGTCGAGCAGCACGATGTGCCCGTTCTCCTGCACGAAGAGGTTCCCGGGATGGGGGTCCGCCTGGAAGAACCCCGCTGCGAGGATCATCCGCGTGTAGATCCTCATCAGCTCCTGCATCACGTCCGTCGGACGCAGCCCGGCCGCCTCGATGCGCGCCCTCTCGGTGATCTTGATCCCGCCCACGAGCTCCATGGTGAGCACACGGCGGGTCGACCACTCGCGGTGGATCTGCGGCACCACCACGGTCCCGTCGCGCGCGAAGAGATCGCGGATGCGGTCGGCGCAGTCCGCCTCGCGCTCGAAGTCGAGCTCCAGCTCGAGGTGCCGGGTCAGCTCCTGCACGAGGGGCAGGAGCGCGATGGGCTGGGGATCGAAGAACTCGTAGACCGCGCAGACGCGGCGCATGTTGGCCAGGTCCGTGTGGACGATCCTCTCGATGTCCGGATACTGGACCTTGACCGCCACGGGCTCGCCGTGGAGGAGCACCGCCCGGTGCACCTGGGCCAGGGAGGCCGCCGCGATCGGCTCGCGGTCGAATTCCCGGAAGACGGCGTCCAGCGGCTTGCCCAGCTCGCGCTCCACCTGCTCGCGGATCTCTTCGAAGGGGTGTGCGGGTACCGCGTCGTGACACTGCTTCAGGATGTCGATGATGGCGGGCGGGAAGACGTCGGCGCGGGTCGCGACCACCTGGCAGAACTTGATCAGGACGCCGCGCAGGCCGAGGGCCGTCCACAGCAGGAGCCGGGCCGCCCGCTGGTGGGTCGGTGTCAGCTCGTCGTCGCCGAGGGGGGGCCTCTGCAGGAGTCGGCGCGTCCAGGCCGGCACCTTGTAGAGGAGGTAGATCGCGACCGCGGTGCTGCCGATGCGCAGGCTGCGGTAGGCCCGGACGAAGAGCCTCACGCCTGCGGCTCCGGGTCCTCCGGCTCGAATCCCGTGTGCTCGGGCGGCGTCCACTTCGTCTCGAGCTCGTCGAAGCGCTCGAGCAGGGAGGCGGGATTCGCGTGCACCTGCATGGCCTCGATGAGCGCGCCGCGGATGTCGTTGCGCTGCTCCTCGCGCCGCTCGCGTGTGAGGCCGCGCAGGGTCGAGTGGAGCATTCCGCGCACCACCTCGCGGCCGGGGATGCTCCCGCCGTCGACGGTGCGCAGGGTGCGCGCCGCCACCTCGGAGAGCCCGGTGCGCAGATACTCGACGTGCGGGCTCTCGTCGGCCCGGATGAAGGACACCATCCTGCCCGCGGCCTCGGGCTCGGCCGAGACCTCGGAATCCGAGAGCAGGCGCTCGCCCCAGTCGAAGGCCCCCATGGCGAAGACCTCGACCGCCAGCACCTGTGCCATCGTCGCCAGCATCCGCTCCAGCCTCTCGTCGATCTGCGGGAAGCCCCGCTTGCGCTCGCGCCGCCGGCCCGGCCCCTGGCCCATCATCTGCATGAGGACGTCGCCGGGGATCTTCGGATTCTCGAGCGCCAGGTCCCGGGCGGCCTCCCACATCTGCTTGTGGCCGCCCTCGTCGCGGTAGCCGGCCTCGTCGCGCGCGTGCGCCTCGAAGAGCCCCTGCTCCAGGTGGTCCAGGGAGGTGCCGGTGATGGGCTCCACGACGTGCGAAGCGAGGTCGGGAACACCGACGTCGCGAATGATCGCGCCGAAGCCCTCGACGATCGAGATGATCGTCAGTCGGCGCACGACCGGCTCGCGGACCCCCTCGAGGAGGAGCAGCTTCGCCTGCTCCACGTTGGGGTACTGGGGCGGCATCAGGGCCGGGTCGATCTGGATCAGGTCGCAGTCCTCGCGGCGCAGGCGCTCCTGCCAGGCCTGGACCGCCGGCGCACGATGGATCGTGCGCGGGGAGCGGTAGCTCCCGTCGGCTTCGAAGCCGCCGTGGCAGCGGACGCCGCCGGCGATGAGCGGCTCGTCGTAGGAGCCACTGTCGAGGAGCTCCTCGCGGCTGTACTCGAGCGGAAGGTCGGTGCTGGGTGCGGCCATGGGTGCTCCCGCGCTCTCGCGCGAAGTGGGAAGGCGCTTGCTTCCGTCGAAGCCCGCCCCCACACCGCCAGCCGCGAGCTTAGCGCCCTCTCCGGCGCTGCTAGTGCACCCCGGGGGTGGGCACCAGGGTGGCGGGATCCACTCCGATCTCGCCCAGGACCCGTCGCCAGACCTCCTCGCCGCGCCCGTCGAAGACGAAATCGGCGCTGCTCGGCACCACCAGCCAGGCCCCCTGGGCCAGCTCGGTCTCCAGCTGGCCGGGCGCCCACCCCGCGTAGCCCAGGAAGAGCCGCACCCGCTCCGGGGGTGCCTCGCCCAGCTGGCGCAGGGCGTCGAGCGAGCCGGCGAAGTGGATCCCGGCCTGCACCCGATGACCGCCCGCGATCCCCTGCCGGGCGCCCTCCCCATAGAGCACCCAGCCGGTCTCGGGCTGCACGGGCCCGCCCAGCCCGACCTCGAGGTCCGGATCCCCGCCCCAGTCGATCTCGAGCTGCTCGCAGAGCTGGCCGGTGCTGACTCCCGAGCCGCGATTGACTACCAGCCCGAACGTACCGCTCTCGTCGTGGTGGATGAGCTGCACCACGCAACGCCGGAAGTTCGGATCACCGAGCTGTGGCATGGCGACCAGGAGGGCGTTGGAGAGTTCATCCGCCGACACGTGGTCAGGGTAGCGCCCGGCGGCCGCCCCGCGCGACGGACGGCGGGCCGGGCCCACGCGACGGACGGCGGGCCGGGCCCACGCGACGGACGACGGCCCGGGCCCACGCGCCATCCTGCTAGCCTTCGTGGCCTCGTGAGTCCGCTCGCCGATCGCGTCGCCGTCCTGGTGGGCGGTTGCTTCGTGCTGCTGGCCGCGGCAGGCCTGGCCGGAGACGCGGAGCCGCCCGCGACCGGCCTGGCCCTCTCGGCCCTCGCCACCGCGGCGCTCTTCGCGTGGCTCGCCATCGGCATCGCAGCCCTGCGCGCCGGGCCGCGCGGCGTCATTCCCCGGCTCGGCCTGGGTCCGGGCGTGCTGCCGTGGACGGCGGTGGTGCTTCTCTGTCTCGCGACCCTGGCCTGGTCGAACGCACTCGACACCCTGATCGAGCTCTTCCGAGCGAACGAGCGGGGCACCCTGGCGGAGATCGACCGGACGCTCGCCGGCGCGCGGGGAGAGTCCCTGGGCCTCTCCCTGGTCGGCATCGCCCTGGCCGCGGGAACCGCAGAGGAGCTCTTCTTCCGTGGCCTCCTGCAGCGGGGCCTCGAGCGCCGCCTCTCCGGACTCCGGGCCGCTCCCGCCCTGGCGATCGTCCTGGCCGCCCTGGCGTTCGCGGCGGCCCACTGGGATCCCGTGCACAGCCCTGCCGCACTCGCCCTGGGCCTCTGGCTGGGCCTGCTGGCCTGGCTGACGGGGGGAGTTCGCGCCCCCATCGCGGCCCACGTCCTCAACAACTGCCTCGCCGTCCTCCACGCCGCCTTCGGCGTCGTGCTGCCCGTGCCGGCGGCGCTGCTCCTCCCGATCGAGCTCCTCGTGGTGGGAGTGGCTCTCGCCGTGGCTCTCCGCGCGCGCCCCCCGCCCCCGACCGGGAACGCCGCGGCCGAGTCGCCCCACCCCCTCCCGACCCCCGAAGCGGGTCCCGGGCCGGGTCCCTGAGGGGCCAGCCGGGCTCGCTGGGAGGGCCCGGCCGCCGCCGGAAGGGCTACAGCCGCCGGGCCGATCGACCGACCGTTCGGAGATGGATCCGCGTCCGGCCACCCTGGTTCTCGACGACGGCGAGCTCGGCGACGTCCGGGAGACACTCGAACAGATCGGTGTCTCCTACACCTACCTGCGTGGAGGTGCGACCGAGGGGCTCCGCGTGGCGCCGCCCAGCCGACTGCTCGTGGCGACACCGCGGCGGGCGATGCGTCTCGACCCGGGCACCGCGGCGGACCCGGAGGACGGGACCCACCCGGTCCGCATCGTGGTGACCGACCAGGACTCGGTCGGCATGCGCAACCAGCTGCGCGCGGTGGGCTTCGACTACCTGGTGCGGCGCCCGATTCATCCCGGCGCCCTGCGCCTCCTGCTCCTGCGCGCCCTGTACCGGGGTCCGGAACGGCGGGTCACCGTCCGCTATCCGATCGGCGGCCCGGTCCTCTATCGCATGGGCCTGCGCAAGAAGCCGGCCACCCTCCTCGAGGTTTCGCTGCGCGGGTGTCGTCTGGAGAGCGACTCGGAGGCGGATCTCGACGCACGCATCAACGTCATGCTCTCGAAGGAGTTCACCGGCGGGAAGTCGCTCACGGTCTCCGGCTGGGTGGTTCGCTGCGCCGACTCGGGCGAAGGCGGGTACGAGCTGGGCGTGGCCTTCGAGAGCCTGTCGGCGTCGACGGAGCGCGGGCTGCGCTCGGTCCTGAAGCGCAAGATCCAGGGGCTCGACTCCCCCATCGAGGAGAGCGCCGGCGCTCCGCTGACCGAGGGCATCGAAGACCGGCGGCACGGCCGGCGCGGCGCTGTGGACGGAACGCTCCGCGTCCGCGACCAGGCGTCCCGGGCCATGGTCGGAAGGAACCTCTCGACGGGGGGCATGCTCATCGAGCAGAACCTCGATCTGCGCATCGGCGACTCCACCACCCTGGAGATCTTCGGGCGCGATGGCGACGAGCCGATCCGGGTCCGCGCCCAGGTGCTGCGGGACGACGGCAACGGCATGGCACTCCAGTTCGTCAATGTGACGGAGGACGCCGCCCGCCGCCTGGAGACACTGGTCTCGGGGCTTCCCGCGGTCGAGCGCCTGGCCGACTCGGAGATCGAGGCCATGGGCACCGTGGTCGCCTCGATCGTGGACGAGGGCTGACGGCGCTCAACCCAGGCTCCGCCTCCACTCGGCCACCGCCCGGCCGATCTCCGCGCCGGAATCCTCCTGCACGAAGTGGATCCCGGGAACGGTCACCTCGGTGGTGTTGGGCCAGCTGCGGCAGAGCTCGCGCTGCCGGCCGCGCAGGATGGCGCCCGGCTCGGCGTTGACGAAGAGCTTCGGCACGTCGCTGGTCGCCAGCCACTCGCCGTATCGGGTCACGATCTCCGCCACGTCCGCGGGGTCGCCCTCGATGGGGATCTGGCGCGGCCAGGTGAGGGTGGGGCGACGGCTCTCGCCCGGCTCGGCAAAGGGGGCCCGGTAGACCGCCATCTCCTCATCGGAGAGCTCGCGCAGGACCGAGCTCGGAAGGACGCCCTCCACGAAGGCATTCTGCTCGAGGACCATCTGCTCTCCCGCCGGAGAGCGGAAGCCCTGGAAGACGTCCTTGGCCGCCTTCGGCCAGTCGTCCCAGGCGAGCGGCTGGACGATCGCCTCCATGTAGGCGATGCCGCGCACGGCACTGCGATGACGATTCGCCCAGTCGAAGCCCAGCGCCGAGCCCCAGTCGTGGATCACGAGCGTCACGTCGTCGCTGACGCCCAGGTGATCGAGCAGCGCATCCAGATAGTCCCGATGCTCGACGAACGTGTAGGAGTCGGGGCCGGCGTCTTCGAGCTTTTCCGAATCCCCCATCCCGATCAGGTCCGGCGCGATGCAGCGACCCTGGTCCTGGAGCGCGGGGATGACGTCGCGCCACAGGTAGGACGAGGTGGGATTGCCGTGCAGGAACACGATCGGTGCGCCCTCGCCCCGCTCGTGCCAGGCCATCCTCCTGCCCCGGATGCTCGCGTATCGCTTGGCGAGGGGCTCGGTGCTCATGGGCGGGCTCCTTTCCGCGGGCTACTCGCCCTTGAACGAGGCCTGGCGCTTCGCGAAGAAGGCGTCGACACCTTCGCGCGCATCGGCGGTGCGCGCGGCATCGGCGATGCCACGCCCCTCGATCTCCATCTGCGACTCGAGCGACTCGACGAAGGTGGAGAGCACGAGGCGCTTCGCGATCCCGTACGCCTCGGTCGGGCCGCCGGCGAGGGTACGCGCCAGGTCCATCGCCGTGTCGTCCACGGCGTCATCCGACACCACCCGGTTGACCACTCCCCACTCCAAGGCCTCGTCTGCCGAGAGAGTGCGGTTGAGGAGCGCCAGCTCGAGGAAGCGACGCGTCCCGACCAGGCGCGGGAGAAACCAGCTGCTGCTGCCGTCGGGTGTCAGACCCACCCGCGTGTAGGCCATGGTGAACTTCGCGGACTCTCCGGCGACGGCGAGGTCGCCCGAGCAGGCGAGGCTCATCCCGGCCCCGGCGGCGGTCCCGCCGACGGCGATCACCACCGGGGCCCGCATGCGGGCGAAGCGCGAGATCCCCGTGTGCAGGTTCGTCGCGATCTCCTTGATCGATGCGGGCATGCGCTCCGCCGCGCCGCGGAAGGCCGCGAGGTCGCCGCCCGAGCAGAAGAAGCGCCCCGTGGCGCCGATCACGACCGCGCGGACGCTGCCGTCCTCGTCGCAGCGCAGGGCGGCGTCGGAGAGCTCGCGAGCCATGGTCAGATCGAGGGCGTTCGCGGCGTCGGGCCGGTTCAGGGTGATCCGGGCCACGCCGGCATCGACTTCGTAGAGGAGGGTCTGGTAGGACATCGGCGTATCATAGCCGCCGGAGTCGGCCCTGCGTGAGCCGGCGTCGCTCCCGGTCTCCACACCCGTGCTCGGCGACCATCCCGATTGCCGGCCCGACCTCGTGCCGTCTCAGTCCCGCACGGGCAGGGCGATCACCTTGGTCTCGAGGTACTCCTCGAGACCGGCCACGCCGTTCTCCCTTCCGAGCCCGCTCTGCTTGTAGCCGCCGAACGGCGTATCCGGGTGGAACCACTGGGCTCCGTTCAGCGCCATCGTCCCCGTGCGCACCCGCCGCGCAACGGCGAGGGCCCGCTCGTCGCTGGCGCTGGTGATGGATCCCGACAGCCCGTAGATCGAGTTGTTCGCGATGCGAACCGCGTCGTCGTCGTCCTCGTATGCGATGACGCAGAGGACGGGACCGAAGATCTCCTCCTGGGCGATGGTCGAGTCCGGATCCACGTCGGCGAAGACGGTCGGCTCGACGTAGAAGCCCCGCTCGAGATGGGCGGGCACGCCGCCGCCCACCACCAGCGTCGCACCCTCCTGCCTTCCCTTCTCGATGTAGGAGATCACCCGCTCCTGCTGCCTGCGGCTGATCTGGGGTCCCTGCAGATTGGCGGGGTCCGTCGGGTCGCCGTAGCTCCATCCCTCGAAGGCGCTCTTCACGATCTCGACGCACTCCTCGTAGCGCGAGCGCGGCACGAGGAGACGGGTGGTGATCGCGCAGCCCTGCCCGCCGTGGACGCAGGTCATCGCCGCCCCGGGCAGCACGGCCGCCGGATCGGCGTCGTCGAGCATGATGTTGGCGGACTTGCCGCCCAGCTCGAGGAAGACGCTCTTCACCGTCGCCGACGCGCACTCCATGACGCGACGACCGGTCGCGGTGGAGCCCGTGAAGGTGACGGCATCGACGCGGGGATCGCTGGAGAGCATCTCCCCGAGCAGGTGATCCGAGGAGGCCACGATGTTCACCACGCCGGCGGGGATGTCCGTCTTCTCCGCAACCAGACGGCCCAGGTGGGTCGCGCTCCACGGCGTGTCCGGAGCGGGCTTCAGCACCACGCTGCAGCCCGCCGCCAGGGACGGCCCGATCTTGGCGATGTTGAGGAGAATCGGGACGTTCCAGGGCGTGATGGCGCCCACCACCCCCACACCCTCGCGCTGCAGGATGCGCCGCTGGGGAGTGCCCATGAAGGGCACCTGGCTCATCTCCTGCTCGAACTCGTAGCCGCCCGCCTTCTCCACCCAGTAGCCCATCATCTCGATCGGATCGTCGAGGTGCATCCAGGGCGTCAGGGTCACCGGCGCGCCGGCCTCGCTCACCACGATGGAACGGAGCTGCTCCTTCTCCTCGCGCAGCGCGTCGAGAAGCTGCTGCAGACAGCGGGAGCGGAAGGCGTGGTCGCGGGACCAGCCGCTGTCGTCGAAGGCCCTCCGGGCAGCGGCGATCGCCCGCTCCATGTCTTCCTTGGTGCCGTCCGCACAGCTCCCGATCACCTCCTCGGTGGCGGGATTCACGTTCTCGAACGCGGCTCCGTTGCTCGAGGGGACGAGCTCGCCGTCGATGAGGTTCCGGGTCTCCGGGTCGAGGGGTACGAGGCTGCTCATGGGATCTCCTTGCGGGGCGCCTAGAGCGGGCCCCGCTTCGTGTTCATCGGGGTGACCTCGACGACGTCCAGCCTTGCGCCCGGAGGCATCGTCAGGGCGGCGACGATCGCCCGCGCCACGTCGTCCGACGACATCCAGTGGAGCTGGCGCAGGACGCCCCAATGCGCCCAGGACGCGAGGATGCGGCGCGAGAGGTCGCCTCCGTAGTCTGCGCCGAACTCGCTTCCGGTGGGCCCGGGCCGTACCACGCTGATGCGCAGCGGAGTCCCTTCCCACTCCATGCGCAGCACCTGGGCGAAGGCCTCGAGGCCCGCCTTGGCGGCCGTGTAGCCGCTCTGGAACGTGCGCGGCAGGATCGCGTTGAGCGACGAGACGAAGACGAGGTCGCCTCCCCGCTCTGCCAGGCTCTCGCAGACACGTCTGGCCAGGAGCATCGGGCCGAGCAGGTTCAGGTCGAGCTCGCGGCGGATCTCGTCGTCGCCGTACTCGTGATGCAGGCTGGGCCGGCTGGCGCCCGCGTTGCTGACCACCGCGTCTGGCGCGCCCAGCGCCTTCTCGGTGGCAGCCAGGAAGGCGTCGATCGACTCCGCGTCGAGCATGTCCAGCGTGTGGGGAAGAGCGCGGCCGCCCGCGGCCTCCACTTCCTTGGCCACCTCCTCCAGGCGGTCCAGGCGGCGCGCCCCCAGCCCGACCGACCAGCCCAGCTCGCCCAGGCGACGCGCCAGCGCCGCTCCGATTCCGGAGGAAGCTCCAGTGACGAGGGCGGTCCGGGGTGCGGTCGTGGTCATCGCGGGCCGGTCTGGAAGGAGATGGGGAAGGCGGCGAAGCCGCGCACGTTGACCGAGTGTACGCGTTCCAGGCCTTCCACATCGACCTCGAAGGCGCGGATCGCCGGCCACAGCTCCTCCAGCGCCACGCGCCCCTCGAGCCGGGCCAGGGACGCCCCCAGGCAGAAGTGGTTGCCCTGGCCGAAGGAGAGCGACGCCGTGGTGTCGCGCAGGATGTCGAAGCGGTCCGCCCTCGCGAACACGCGCTCGTCGCGGTTGGCCGACCCGATCAGGAGCACGACCTTCTCGCCGGCGCGAAGCGCCTCGCCGTGGAGCTCGACGTCCTCCATCAGGAGCCGCGCGATCGCCTGGCTGGAGTTGTCGTAGCGCAGGGTCTCCTCCACCCAGCGCGGGATCAGTCCGGGATCGTCGTCGACGAGCTTGCGCTGGTCGGGATTCCGCCAGAGCCAGTAGAGCATGTTCGCGAGGAGCTTGGTGGTGGTCTCGTTGCCCGCGATGATCATCAGGAAGAGGAAGCTGATGATCTCGTTCTCGCTGAGGCGATCGCCATCGATCTCGGCCTCGAGGAGGGCACCGGTGAGGTCGTCGCGAGGCTGCCTGCGGCGCTCGCCCAGATGTCCCCTGAAGTACTGCACCAGCTTCATGGCCGACTCGATGGTCGCGGGCGGCAACCCGCTCACGCCCTCCTCGCGGTGCACCACCAGATCGGCCAGTCGGCGCAGCTCGGGGCGATCCGCTTCGGGGACCCCGACCAGCTCGCTGATCACGTCCATCGGGAGCCGGCCGGCGAACTCGGCGATGAACTCGCAGCGTCCCGCTTCCGCGAAGCCGGCCAGGTGCTGGCGGGCGATCTCGCGGATGCGCGGCTCCAGCTCGGACACGCGGCGCGGCGTGAAGCCCCGCGAGACCAGCGCGCGCATGCGCGTGTGGCGGGGCGGATCCATGGCGAGAAACGACATGTTGGCGGACGCCTTCTCGCTGAAGGCGTCGGGATCGACCGATACACCGTGCCGACTGCTGTAGCGCGACGGGTCCTTGAAGGCCGCCAGGACGTCCGCGTGTCGGGAGAGCGCCCAGAACCCCAGCTTCTCGTTGCGCCAGGCCGGCGCCTCCTCGCGCAGCCGCGCGTACACCGGATACGGATCCTCGTGGATCGCGTAGGCGTACGGGTCGTAGTCGACGGGATCGGCCAAGGGGCAGCCTCCTCGCTGGACGCTCCGCCACCCTATCTCATTTACATATCGCTTGCAATGGAAATGGCACGGGAACGGTAGGCGGCGGCGCGCAGCCCCGCCCGGGCCAGGCGCCTCTGCACCGTGCGCACCGAGACGCCCAGCTCGCCCGCCACGGCGGGCAGGGCGCCCGCATGCCGCAGCAGCAGCTCCTCGAGGATCCGGCCCGAGTCGACGGGACGCGCTCGCGGCAGATCCAGGCGGCGCACGACGGATCCCTGGCGCACGACGGCACGCTGCAGGACGGCGGCCAGCTCGCGGCCGTTCCCCGGCCAGTGCCATGCCAGGAGGTCGCGCACCGCTCCCGCGTCGAGCCGCACCTGGACCCCGTTTCCGATGCGCTCGGCGAGGTGGCGTGCGAGGACCGGGAGGTCGGCGATGCGCTCGCGCAGCGGCGGTACCTCGATGCGGACCACGTCGAGGCGGAAGAGGAGGTCCTGGCGGAAGCGGCCCGAGCGGACCTCGGCGTGGAGATCGCGGTGGCTGGCCGCCACGATCCGCGCGTCGACGCGCCGCTCGTCGGTCGACCCGACGCGGCGCACGCGGCCTCCGTCCAGGAAGCGCAGGAGCCGCGCCTGGGCGGAGGCCGAGAGCTCTCCCACCTCGTCCAGGAAGAGCGTGCCTCCCGCCGCCGCTTCGGTCAGACCGACGCGGGTCCGATCCGCGCCTGTGTAGGCACCCCGCTCCGCGCCGAAGAGCTCCGCCTCCAGGAGCGCCTCGGGCAGGGCCGCACAGTTGACCGGAACGAAGGCGCCCTGCGCCCGCGGGCCCGCACCGTGCAGAGCCCGTGCCAGCACGTCCTTCCCGACGCCGGTCTCTCCGCACAGGAGCACCGGCGCATCCACCGCAGCCGCGGCGCGAACCTCCCGCCGTACTCCCTCGGCAGCCGCGCTCACACCGACGAACGTGGAGAGCGCATCGCTCCGCGGGCGGCGCCGATCCGCAGCCTCCCCGAGCAGCTGCGCGAGCTCTTCGAGGTCCCCCTCGCGAGGCAGGTAGCCGCGCGCCCCGGAGCACAGAGCCGCGCGCGCGTCACTCAGCCGCGGCGCGGCGCACATGAGCACACAGTCGGGCACGGGCTCGAAGAGCCGCGCCCAGCGCACGACGTCGAGCGCCGGGACATCCGGCAGGGGCGAAGCCACGACCGCCGCGTCCGGAGGCCCGCCGCAGAGCCCAAGCCACGCGGCCGCGGCGTCCTCGGCACGGCCTACTCGAGCCCCCGCCGCACTCAGGAACGCGTCGAGCCTTTCCGCTGCGCGCGGATCGGGCTCGACCACCAGCACCTCCAACCCCTCGAGCACCGCCTCCTCCCATCCCAGCCTACGCGGCTGCGCGCACGCTGGTGATCAATTCCCCTTCACGCCGGCTTCAGCCCCTGCGCCACGCCGCGCCCCTTCTCCAGCCCGCGTGACGGAGCGCCGATGAGCGGGAGATGGGCATCCGCGCGAAGCAGGGATCGAAGTGGGGAGGTCGCGCGACGGCGGCGTTCATGGTCGTCTTCGGGCTGGCCTTCGCGAGCCTGGGTGTGTACGCGTGGTGGGAGACCCGGCAGACCCAGGGTGGATGGATGCCGGTGGTGGGCGGCGTCACGTTCTGTGGGATGGGACTCGGTCTGGTGTGGCTCGCCATCGCAGCCCTGCGCGGGGAGGACCGCGAGGCTGCGCGGCGCGAGGAGCTCGCCGATCGCCCCTGGCTGCTGCGGGACGACTGGGCCGCGGGTCGCGTGACCAGCGGAGGCCGTCCCGCGACCCTGGGCGCCTGGGCCATCACCGGCTTCTGGAACGCCATCGCCATTCCCGCCGCGGTCGGCGTCACACTCAAGGCACTCGCCGGCGAGATCGGCTGGAGCGCCGTGGCGATGGTCGCCATGTTCCCGCTGGTGGGGCTCGGTCTCGCCGCGATGGCCGTTCGCGCCGGGGTCCGCTGGCGCAAGTTCGGACAGTCCACGCTCGAGCTGAAGACGCTGCCCGGTGTGGTGGGTGGTGCCTTCCGCGCCGTCCTGCACGCGGGCCCGGGCCTCGGCGAGACCCGCTCGCTCACCGTCACCCTCGACTGCCTGCGCCGCATCACCAGCGGCGACAGCACGCGCGAGGAGATGCTGTGGCAGCGGACCACGGAGATCCCGCGCTCGCGCTTCGCGATGGCTGGAGGGGTGAGCATCCCGCTCTCCTTCACGATCCCCTTCGAGTGCGCCGCCAGCGACATCAGCCACTCGGACGACGAGACCGTGTGGCGGCTCGGCGTGGAGGCCGAGGTTCACGGCGTCGACTACGCCGAGTCCTTCGAGGTGCCGATCTACCGCACCGACGAGAGCCGCGAGGACGTCACCGGTGACGAGGAGCTGATCGAGTCGATCCAGGTTCCGCCCCCCGGCCTCGAAGGAGCCATGCCGCGGCTGGGCTCGAAGGTGCGCATCCGTAGCTGGGGGATGGGCGGCCGCGAGCTCCGCTTCGGGATGCTGCGCAACCCGGCCACCAGCGCCATGCTCCTCGTCTTCACGGGCGGATTCGCTGGGGCCCTCTGGCTCCTCTTCGAGCAGGGTGCGCCGCTCTTCTTCCGCCTCTTCTGGTGCCTGGCCGTCTTCGGTCTCGTGCTGGGCTTCCTGCTCGTGACCTTCGGGGTGACCCGCGTACGCGTGGAGCCGGGACGCCTGCAGGTCAGGGGCGGCCTCTTCGGCATCGGCCGCACGCGGCGCTGGGAAGCCCACGAGATCGATGCGATCGAGACCACCGCGGGGATGCAGTCGGGCGGTCGGCACTACTGGCGGATCCGGGTCCGGGGCGGGGGCCGACAGGTGACGGCCGGCACGCGCATCCCGGACCGCCGAGAGGCCCTCGCGCTGGTCGACCTGATCGCGGGGACCGTGGGCGTACGCTAGGCGGAGCCCGGGCCGCCGGGCGACGGCGCCACCTCGAGCCACGCGAGCGCTTCCTCGAGCGTGCGGAAGGTCTGCACCCGCCCGGCCTCCGCACCGGCGAGCGCCTCGAACATGCGACCGACGCCGAAGCCCGCGTCGCTGGGCGCCACGATGGCGAGGCGCCCCTCCTTCGCATGACGCTTGCCGGTCTTCAGGACGTTGGCGGTCTCGCGGACCGTGGGCGTGCTGGGACCGAAGCCGCGAACGCCGCGGAGATCCACGACCTCATCGAAGCGCGGATCGGCGTCGGGATCGTTCTCGACGCGACGAGCGTGAGCGAGGAGCTCCTCGTCGGTGAGATCGCCCTCGGCCGTCGTGAAGATGCAGCCGAGCTCGCGATCGATGCGGTGGCTGATGGGCACCGAGCCCTTCTACTCGACGACCACGGTCGCGCGCGCCTTCGGGTGCTCCTTGATGTGGAATCCGTGACGACCGGGCATCACGAAGGTGTGCGACCACTTGCCGTCCAGCTCGAGAGGCGGGCTCGAGAGCTCACCGTCGTCGGAGACCACGGTGTGCCCTCCGGGCATCTCGTCCATGTTGTGGAAGACGACCGTCTCGCCGGCCTTGATCTTCACCTCCGCGGGCTCGAGCTTGTTGTGGCCGACGTGGATCATCACGTCGGCCGCGGCAGGAGCGGCCAGAATCAGACCGACGAGAGCGACCGCGATCCGGGTTGCGCGGCACATGGCGTTCCTCCTCGCGATCAGGGTAGCATCGCTCGATGGACAACAAGCGGATCGTGGAGGCCTTCTGGCAGGCCCTCTACGCGCGGGATTTCGAACGCATCGCGTCGTTCTTCGCGGAAGACGGCCACTACGAGGACGTCCCCGCCCCCGACCCGGGGGCGACGGGTCCCGAGAACGTGGTCAAGCGACTCAAGATCGGCCTCGAGCCCATCGATCGCTACGAGCACGCGCTCCAGCGCATGGTGGCGGAAGGCGACACGGTGGTGACCGAACACGCAGAGACCTGGCACTGGCACACCGGCGAGTCGGTGACCCTGCCCTTCGTCTCCATCCACGTGCTGGCCGACGGCAAGATCGCGTTGTGGCGCGACTACTGGGATCTCCAGACGCTGCTCGGCGCGGCTCCCGCCTGGTGGCTCGAGCGCCTCGCCCAGCACAGCGCCGCCGACTTCGGGAACCCGGAGCCCGACGCACCAGGCGCAGCGCTCTCCTAGAGCCGCTTCTCGTACCAGCGTACGTCCCACCAGCGGTCGTGCTTGCGGCCCACCTCGTGGAAGACCCCGACGGGCTCGAAGCCGAAGCGGCGATGCAGCGCCTCGGACGCCGGGTTGGGGAGGGTGATCCCGGCGTAGGCGCGATGCACGTCCTCCCGGACCAGGGCGTCGAAGAGGGCGCGATAGAGCGCCGTTCCCGCCCCCGTTCCGGTGGCCTCGGGGCGCAGGTAGATCGTGGTCTCGACGGAGGTCTGGTAGGCGCCCTTGGGACGAAAGCCATGACTGCACGACCAGCCCACCACGGCATCCCGCTCGGCGACGAACAGGCGATGGCGGCCCGTCTCGCCGAACTGCGCGAACCAGGCGCGGCGCGCCTCGGCCCCGGCGGGCTCCAGGTCGAAGGTGATCGCCGTCTCCTGGATGTAGTGGGCGTAGATCTCGTCGATCGCCGCGAGGTCCTCGCTGCGGCCGGGGCGTACCCTCAGCGCGGACACATCCGATCCGGGCAGAAGTGCGCCTTGAGGACCGAGGCCGCGATCTGGGACGCGTTGCGCCACCACAGGTCGTTCTGGACCAGAACCACCGCAACGGCCACCTCGGGGTCGTCGGCGGGAGCGACGCCCGCGAACCACTCGTAGCGTCCGGTGGGGTCGCGGCCCGAGAGGCTGCCCGTCTTCCCGGCGACGCGGATCCGTCCCATCAGGGGAAGGCCGCGCGGATCCCGGAAGGCGCTGCGCGCGGTGCCCCGTGCCGTGGTGTCCACCAGCATCTCGCGCAGCTCGCTCGCCAGATCCTCGGTCAGCACCGGGCGCGGCGGCCGGGAGGGACGCGCGCCTTCGATGTCGATCGGCTCGCGCAGCTGGCCGTCGTAGAGGACGGAGGCCAGCTGCGCCGCGTGGAGCGGGGTGATCCGCGTACCCGCCAGCCCGCAGCCCAGCTTGCCCAGGCCGTAGAGGTCGTCACCCGGATCGACGCTCCCGGCCGGGAACCCGGGGGCGGGCGACTCGAGGAAGCCGAAGCGACCGATCGCGTCGAGCAGCACGTTCGATCCGAGCGTGTGCACCGCCAGCTGGGCGAAGCACTGGTTGTTGGAGATGGCCAGGGCCTTGCGGAAGCTCGTCTCGTTTCCGGCTCTCGGTGGATCGATGCGCGAGCGGGTGAGCCGCCAGGGGCTGCCCACGTAGCGGCACGTCCGCTTGGCGACGGCGGGGTCCACGTGGAGCGCCGCCGCCGCGGTGATCACCTTGACGAGCGACGCGGCCGGATAGGTCCGCTCGAGCGGAAAGCGCTCGGTATCGGTGGACACGACGGCGCGGAGCCGGCCGGACCAGGGCTCCATCACGATCACGTGGCCGAGCGAGACGCGCCCGCGATCGAGGATCTTCTCGATCCGCGCGGTCAGCGCCTCGTCGTGGGTGGACACGGGCGCCGGCGGCCCGGCCCTGACCGAGGCCAGCGGATCCGGCGGACTCCCGGGCTCCACGGATCCCGAGCCAGCAGGGCCCATCGACGCCACCACCGGCGCGAGGCCCGGCGCCTCCTCCATCGGCTGCAGGAACGACGCGATCGCGGCTCCGGAGATCGCGAGACCGACGAGCCCCAGCACGCTCGCGACACGGCCCTTGAACGTCCGTCTGC
Source organism: Myxococcota bacterium (assembly GCA_028278065.1). Taxonomy (GTDB): domain Bacteria; phylum Myxococcota_A; class UBA9160; order UBA9160; family JAFDET01; genus JAFDET01. The sequence goes on along the minus strand of JANQFA010000094.1, from coordinate 1,209 downwards.
GCCCGCGTCTCTGGGCGTCACGCCAGGTGCTCAAGCTGCATCTCCGCCTTGGGGGGGCGGGTCCGACTCACGCGCTCCGGATCAGAGCGCGACCACCTCGGTGATCTCGGGGATCTCCTCGCGAAGCCGGGCTTCGATGCCGAACTTCAGCGTCGCGGTCGAGCTGGGGCAGCCCGCACACGCGCCCTGGAGGTACACCTCGACGCGTCCTTCCCGGTACCCCGCGAACACGACGTCTCCCCCGTCCATGGCCACCGCGGGTCGGATCTCCGCGTCGATGATCTCGCGGATCCGTCCCTCCACGGCACCCGCCGGCCCCGAGCTCTGCTGCGTGTAGGCCGGGCCGGTGGCCGAGCGGCCCGAGTCCACGTGCGCCTTGATCGCGTCCACCAGGTCCTGGGCGATGTCCTGCCAGTCGACGTCGCTCTCCTTGGTGACGGTGATGAAGTTGGAGGCGAAGAAGACGCCCACGATTCCGCGCACCGCGAACAGCCGGCTCGCCAGCGGAGAGACGTCCTCCCCCACCGGCGCATCGAAGCTGGCGGCTACGCCCGCCTCGGCGACGGGATCGCCGAGCACCCACTTGATGCTGTCCGGGTTGGGGGTGCGTTCCGCGTGCATCCGAAAGCCCAGATCTGTCATGCGAAAAGACTAACAGAACCGTACCCTTGCCGCATGGAGATCAACGGAATCGCGCACCTCATGCTGACCGTGGCGGACTTCGCACGAGCCCGCGCCTTCTGGGGGCGGGTCCTCCCGGAGCTCGGCCTGAACCCCCTCATCGACGCCGACGGCGTCTACTACTGCATCGGCGGACGCACCGCGGTGGGCATCCAGCGCGGGGCGCCCGAGTACGTGGGGGGAGGCGACCGCTTCGTCCAGGGGCGTGTGGGCCTGCACCACCTGTGCTTCCGGGCGCGCAGCCGCGAGGACGTGGACACCTTCCACGACCTCCTGGTGGAGCTGGGAGCCACGGTGGTGCACCCGCCGGAGGAGGGCGCCTTCGCGCCGGGCTACTACTCGGTGCTGGCGGAGGACCCCGAGGGCATCCGCATCGAGATGAACTTCGTCCCCGGCAGGGGCCACCTGGACGCGGTGAAGAAGGCGGCCGGGTGACGCGAGCCGCCCTCGCTGTCGCGGCGGTCTTGGGGCTCCTCGGCTGGACGCAAGGAACGGCCCGCGGCGAGACTGCCGAGCTGCTGGGCCGCC
>JANQFA010000143.1 GCA_028278065.1 Myxococcota bacterium | reverse complement strand
GGGCGCGCAGCCTGGCCAGCGCCCGGGCGCTCCTGCGCGGCGGGACCGTCTTCACCATCGTGGCGCTGGCCTACGTGGCCGGCATCGAGGCGCCGCCCGACGCCCAGGCCGACGGCCTGCGCCTGCTGGAGGCTCACGAGGACGGTCTCGCCTGGCGCTGGACCCTGCGGACCCTCCTCGTCTGTCTCGTGCTGTTGCTGGTCGCGGGCCACCGCTCGCAGGCCCCTCCTCCGCCCACGGTGTCCCCCGACGGGCGCTACGCATCGCCGTGGATCCCGGCGTTCTTCGGGCACACCCCCGCACTGCCCGAACGCCAGTGGCGCGTCCTGGGGCTGATGATCGCGGCGGGCCTCTTCAACGCCTACGACCACCAGATCTTCTCCCTGGCCCTGAAGCAGATCCAGGAGGGACTCGGGATCGACGAGGGTCGCCTCGGCTACCTGGGATCGGTGGTGCGCCTGGGAGTCATCCCCGGCGTGCTGCTCGTGCTGCTGGGGGACGTGTGGGGGCGTCGCCGGCTCCTGCTCATCACGATCGTGGGCTACACGATCACGACCGGCCTGACCGCCTTCGCCCCCAACGAGACCGCGTTCGTGGCGTGCCAGTTCCTCTCGCGCACGTTCGGCGCCGCCGAGGCGACGCTGGCCGCGGTGGTGGTGACCGAGGAGATCGACGCCGCCCAGCGCGGCTGGGCGCTCGGCGTGCTGGGAGGCCTGTCGTTCCTCGGTGTCGCCCTGGCGTGGGTGCTCTTCGCCCAGGTCGAGACCCTCCCGCTCGGCTGGCGCGGCATGTATCTCGTGGGCCTGGGGCCGCTCGTGCTCCTGGCCTGGCTGCGGCGCCGGCTGCCGGAGACCGAGCGCTTCGAGAGCCAGCGCTCGTCGCGACCGGAACGCGCTGGGATCCGCCAGACGCTGCAGCCCCTCGTCTCCCTGGTTCGCATGTATCCGGCGCGCTTCGCTGCGGTGGCGGCGGTGGCCTTCCTGATGAGCTTCTCCGGCCAGGCCGCGGGCTTCTTCATGCCCAAGTTCCTCCAGGACAGCCACGGATTGGCGCCCGCGCGCCTGACCCTGCTGGCCGCCGGGATCGGGATCGCGGGCATGTGTGCCATGCCCATTCTCGGCCGCCTGGGTGATCGCGTGGGCCGCAAGCCCGTCGTCATGGTCTTCATCGCCCTGAACCCGATCGCGGTGATCGGCGCCTACCTGGCTGGGCCGCTCGCGATCGTCGTCTTCTTCTTCCTCCTGGTGTTCCTCACCGACATCGGCTCCGATCACAACCTGGGCGTCTACACCAGGGAGCTCTTTCCCACCTCCTATCGGGCCACGGCGGGCTCGGCTGCCGGGATCCTGGGGCAGCTCGGAGGAAGCCTGGCGCTGGCGGTCGAGTCGGTCCTGTACGGGAGGCTCGGGAGCCACGCCCAGGCGATCGCGATCCTGGCAGCGGTGGGCTTTCTGGTTCCGCTGGTCGTGGCGCGCGCCTATCCCGAGACCCGCGGCCGCGTGCTCGAGGAGATCTCCCCCGAGCGCTAGCCGCTAGTCGCGCACGAGCTTCACGGCGCGCGCGTGGACGACGATGCAGAAGTCCTCGAAGCGGTAGCGCACGTCCGCCAGCGCGTCGGCGCCCGGGGCGTGGACGAGGGCCTGCTCGGCCGCATGCTCGTAGCTGCGCTGGCTCCAGTTGCCGCAGGAGCGGCCCTCCACGTGCTCGACCAGGGTGACCATCTCGACGGGAGGCGTCTCCGGCCCGGCCAGGTCGATCGTCCCGCGCACGTAGGTGACGCAGCCACCGCTGAGGAGAAGCGCAGCCGCGAGCACGACGGCGGCGAGCCGGGTCATCGGATCGCCCCGGCGAGCCGCGTCATCGGATCGCTCCGGCGAGCCGCGTCATCGGATTGCCCCGGCATCGCCCTGCACGATGGCGCAGATGCGCTGGAAGAGGCCGTACTGCTCCACTCGCACGCGCACCTCGACGTCGGAGAGGACGTTGGCGTCGGGGACCCGGGACAGGGCATCGCGGATCGCCGCGCCGTGGTCGGCCAGGCGCGCATTCCACGGCGGACGCAGGGTGACCGCGATCAGGTTCTCCGTGAAGCACGATTCGCCCTCGACGCCGCGCTTCACGACCACGGGCCGGATCACGTCGGGTCGAGTGGCCAGGAAGCCCAGCTCGGCGATGGGGGGCGGCTTCCCGCAGCCCGCCGAACCGGCCAGGAGCGCGACGGCGAGGAGGACATGCACTGCGCGGATCGGCATGGGCGCATCATGGCATCCACCGGGATCGTTGGAAAGGCGCCCCCCCGAGACTTAAGCTCTCCGCCGTGACACGAACCCTCTCCGCCCTCGCGATCCTGCTCACCGTCCTCCTCGCCCTCTTCCTGGGAAGCCCCGCCCCTGCGCCCGCCGTGGGGGAGGAAGCCCAGGAGGAGAGGACGGAGGACGAGGAGGAGGACGAGGAAGAGCGTCGCCAGCGGCCCCCGATCCTCTCCACCGAGCACGACGACAAGAGGGTCGGCAAGGAACAGGCCGAGATGGTCGCGGAGGCCATGGGGATCGTGGAGGGTCCCCTGGCCGACTACGTAGCCAGGGTCGGCGCGCGCGTGGCGCGCCATGCCAGCGGCCCCTTCCAGTACACCTTCAAGGTGGTGGACGAGGATCCGCCCAACGCCTTCGCCTTGCCCGGCGGCTACATCTTCGTGTCGCGCGGGCTGCTGCTCCTGGCCAACAGCGAAGCGGAGCTGGCCAACGTGATCGGCCACGAGATCATCCACGTGACCCAGCGTCACGCCGCCGCCCGCCAGCAGATCGTCGAGGGGGTGCCGGGCTTCTTCCAGATGATGCAGTTCCGCAGCCTGGCTGCGTACGGCCGCAATCAGGAGCGCACCTCGGACAAGCTCGGCCAGCAGCTCGCGGCCAAGGCCGGCTACGACCCCGCCGGGATGGCCAGCTTCATGAAGCAGCTCGAGTTCAGCACCCGGCTCGAGCGCGGCTCGTCGCGCCTTCCGAGCTACATGGACACGCACCCGTCTTCCGGCGAACGCGTGGCCGACAACAAGCAGCGCGCCGGCCGCATGAGCTGGACGCCCAAGCCCCCCATCGCGGAGGGCCGCAGGGGCTACCTCGAGCTGCTCGACGGCATGTCGGTGGGCCTCTCCGCCTCGGAGGGCGTCTTCAAGCGCAACCGCTTCCTGCACCCGGACCTGGGATTCACGATGCGCTTCCCGGACGGCTGGGACACGATCAACACCCACACCGCGGTAGGCGCCCTCGATCCGCAGAAGCGCGCCCAGCTGGTCCTCGAGTTCGGGGGGAAGGGCAAGAACCTGCGCGAGGTGGCCGAGAAGTACCGCAGGAAGGTCGCGCGCCAGCACCTCAAGCTGGACGAGCCGAAGGCCGTGACCGTGTCCGGGCGCCAGGCACTGCGCTCATCGGCCCTCCTCACCTCCGGGCGCGGCTCGCTGCACGGGGTGGTCACCTGGATTCCCTGGAACGACGACATGATCTTCCGCATCACCGGGCTGTCCTTCTCCCGCCACCACGAGGGTGTGTTCATCAACGCCGCACGCACCTTCCGTCCGATCACCGAGCGCGAGCTGCGTCAGATCAAGGAGACCCGGGTCCGCATCGTCGAGGCGCAGGAAGGTGAGACCCTGGCCAGCCTCGCCAGGCGCGTGAAGAACCAGTGGAACGTCAACTCGACCGCCGTGATGAACGGCGTCCACACCACGCAGCGGCTGGATCCGGGCTTCCCCGTGAAGGTCGCCCGGGCCGAGCTCTACAAGCCGGCTTCGCCGCGCGCCGTCGAGTAGCGGATCACGCCGGGTCGCCCCATTCGAGCCGCGTGAAGACGCGGAAGCGGACGAGCCCGTCGCGGACGTGCGGCTCGAGCAGCGCACGGATCTCCGCGTCGAACGCGGCCGCCAGCTCGGCGCCCATGGCCTCGAGGCAGAAGCTCTGCCGCGAGTGCAGCGCGTCGACGTACGCGTTCGGGGTCTGCGCGACCTCCTGGAAGAAGACGCGACTGCCGCGACGCCGGAAGCGCGCATGCTCCAGGATCGGGCGCGCGGGGTCCGCCGGGCGATAGCGGGCGCTCGAGCCGAACGAGGGCTTGTGGGACATGCGGTCGATCGCGCGCATGTGGACGGCCGCCTCGGCCTCCGCCCAGGGGGCTCGGTACGCAGCGTCTCCGCCGACGAGGGCGAGTCGGGCATCGGGCGCCAGGACATCGGCGAGGCGCGGCAGCACGATCTCCGGGTTCATCCAGTGGATGCTGGCCCCGGCGACGGCGAGGGCGTACGGCGGGGCCAGCTCGACGTCCTCCAGCCGTCCCGGGATCCAGCGCAGACCCGCGCGCGCTCCCGAGGCAGCCCGCGCGGCGGAGAGCATGGCCTCCGACGGGTCCACCCCGTCCACCCGGCCGACGCGGTCGGCGAGGCCCAGGGCGAGCTTTCCCGGGCCGCAGCCCGCGTCCAGCACCGCGCCGGAGACGTCCGGCATGAGGCCGACGAGCGCGTCGTAGAGCTCGTCGGGGTAGGGTGGTCGCGAGGCGTAGCGGCTGACGACGCTTGGGTACCCGAAGCGCTCGCCCCCCGTCCGGACCTGCCGGCGCGCATCCGTCACCGCTTCTCCCCGGGCTGGGACGCCCGCGATCATGGTAGCCTTGGCCGCCATGGAGAATCTGCTCGTCGAGAGATCCGGGTCCGGAGTCGTCACCGTGACGATGAGCCAGCCGGAGCGGAAGAACGCCATCAACATGCCGATGTGGGACGGGATGCTCGCCGTCTTCCGCGAGGTGGAGGAGCGCAGCGAGGATCGCGTGATCGTGCTCACCGGAGCGGGTGACGTCTTCTCCGCGGGTGCCGATCTGGGGGGCGAGCCGGACGGGCGCCATCAGCTCGCACTCATGAAGCACTTCAACGACGTGGGGATGGCGCTTCACAACCTGTCGGTCCCGACCCTGGCGCGGGTGAACGGGCTGGCGGTGGGGGCGGCCCTCAACCTGGCCTTGAGCTGCGACCTGGTCGTCGCCGCGGACACCGCGCGCTTCGCCGAGATCTTCATCAAGCGGGGCCTCTCGCTCGACCTGGGCGGATCGTGGCTCCTGCCGCGCCTCGTGGGAATGCACCGCGCGAAGGAGCTCGCCCTGTTCGGGGACATGATCGACGCGGCCGAGGCCGAGCGCATCGGTCTGGTCAACCGGGTCGTGCCCGCCGACGAGCTGGATGCCGCCACCGCCGAGTGGGCGGAGCGGCTCGCCCAGGGACCGCCCCTGGCCCAGGCCATGACCAAGCGCATGCTCAACAACGCCTTCTCGGTCAGCCTGGCCGAGGCCCTGGACGCCGAGGCCATGGCCCAGTCCGTCAACGTCGCGTCCGAGGACACGCGGGAGGCGATCAAGGCGTTCTTCGAGAAGCGCGAGCCGGTCTTCACGGGCCGTTAGGCGACGCGCGGAGGCGGCGTATAATGGTGGATCCCCAGATGGGCCGACCCAGGAGGCACGGCATGTTCAACGGCACCCAGCTCATGATCGACGCCTTCGTCGATCGGCTCGGCGAGGCCTACCACCGCAACTACGGGACCTTCGAGCCCAGCTACGGCGAGATCCTCGAGTGGGCCGGACGCATGGCCCTGGAGCGCATCGCCCAGACCGATGCCCTCTACCACAACGTCGAGCACACCGTGATGGTCACGCTGGTCGGACAGCAGATCCTGCGCGGCAAGCACATCCGGCAGGGCGGGGTCACTCCGAGCGACTGGCTGCACTTCATGATCTCGCTGCTCTTCCACGACATCGGCTACATCCGCGGGATCTGCCGTGGCGACCAGGGCGACATCTGCTCCACCGGCAAGGACGACGAGACGATCACCATGCCGCCGGGCGCGACGGACGCCTATCTGACGCCCTACCACGTGGACCGGGGCATCCTCTTCATCCGCGAGCGCTTCGGAGGCCACAGCGTGATCGACGCGGACATCCTCGCCGAGAACATCGAGCTCACGCGCTTCCCGACGCCGGACGACTCGGACCACCGGGAGACGGCCGACTACCGTGGGCTGGTGCGCGCGGCCGACCTGATCGGTCAGCTCGCCGACCCGGCCTACCTGCGCAAGCAGCCCGCGCTCTTCTGGGAGTTCGAGGAGACCGGCACCAATGCGAAGCTCGGCTACAAGAGTCCGGCCGACCTGCGCGCCGGGTATCCGGGCTTCTACTGGGACGTGGTCCATCCCTACATCGAGGACGGGCTGGAGCACCTGCGGGTGACCCAGGACGGGCGCCAGTGGATCGCCAACCTCCACGCCCACGTGTTCTCCACCGAGCACGAGTCGCGCTGACGGGGGGGCGTGGTCGAGCGACCGCCTAGCCCTTCGGGATCTGGTCGTAGGGGACCCGGCGGTCCGTCTCGGCCTCGCGGGGCAGGCCGAGCACGCGCTCTGCGGCCTGGTTCTTCTGGATCTCGTCGGTGCCGCCCGCGATGTGGAAGGACGGAGCCATCAGGAAGATGTCCTGCCAGGGCCCGTCCTTGGACATCGCGGCGTCGCCCAGGAGGCGGAGCCCCGCTTCGCCGCCTTCGGTGACGATGCGGGCCATCGCCAGCTTCATCACGGAGGCCTCCGCTGCGGGCATCTCGCCGCGGCCCAGCTTGGTGATCATGCGCGCGTTGAGCAGCTCCAGCGTCTTCACCCACGTATAGAGCTTGCCGATGTCGTCCCGCAGCACGTCGTCGATGCGCTCCGCGTTGGCCTTCGCGTGCCCGAGGAAATCGTCCCAGCGGAAGCCGAAGAGCTCGATTCCCCCGATCGCCATGCGCTCGTGCATGAGCGTCGTCTTGCAGACCGACCAGCCCCCGCCCGCCGGACCCACCCGGTTGGCGTCGGGGATGCGGACCTCGTTGAGGAAGACCTCGTTGAAGTGCTCGCCGCCGGTCATCTGTCGGAGCGGTCGCACCTCGATTCCGGGAGACGTCATGTCCAGCAGGAAGAACGTGATGCCCTCGTGCTTGGGCACGCTCGGATCGCTGCGGGTCAAGAGGATGCCCCAGTCCGCGTAGTGGCCGCCCGAGCACCAGGTCTTCTGGCCCGTCACGACCCAGTCGCCGCCGTCGCGCACCGCGCGACATCCGACGCTCGCCAGGTCCGAGCCCGCGCCCGGCTCGCTGAAGAGCTGGCACCAGACTTCGTCGCCGCGCAGCATCGGCTCCAGATGGGCGCGCTGGGGCTCGCTGCCGTGGGCGATGATCGTCGGCCCGGCCATGCCGATGCCGACGACGAAGATGGACTCGCCCAGGCCCGCCCGCGCCAGCTCGCCGTTCCAGATGATCTGCTCGATGGGGCCGACTCCGCGTCCGCCGTACTCCTTCGGCCAGGTCAGGGCCGCCCAGCCGTGCTCGTGGAGGGTGCGCTGCCAGGCGCGCTGATTCCGGACCAGGGCGTCCTCGTCGACGTTCTGACCGTACGCGTGCGCATAGTCGCGGGGCGCATGGGCTTCGAGGAAAGCGCGGGCTTCGGCGCGAAACGCCGCCTCGGCCGGGGAGTCACGGAAATCCACGGAACAGGGCCTCCGGGCCCCTCGCGGGGCCCCTGCGGCCCGAAGTAGAACATGTTTCAGTCGGGCTGGCAAGGCCCCCCGATCGTCGACGGACCGGGGCGGAGCGGGCGCCCGGCTCGGGTCACTCCCCGATCGAGAGTGCCTGCTTCGGGCAGAGGCGCACGGCCTCTTCGAGCTTCCCGCGCAGCTCCTCGCCCGGGGCATCGATGAGGACCGTCAGCGTGTCGTCCTCCTCGACGCGGAAGATCTCGGGCGCGACGCCCATGCACACTGCGTTGGCCTCACAGAGATCGTAGTCGACGACGACCTTCATCCTCTCTTCTCCTTCGTGGGATCGCGAGACAGTCTACAATACGCCGACTCGCGCGCATCGGGTGATCAGGCTCTTCCGTCGCGCAGCAGCAGTCGCGCGGCGGAGCGAAGCTGGTCGATGATCTGGGTCTGCGTGTGGTTGCCGCTGGCCCAGGCGACCAGGCACGAGAACCAGATGTGCTCGAGAAGCAGTGTGATGGTGCGTTCCGCCTCGCTGGCCGGCTCGAGTGTGTCGGGTTGGCTGCCGTCGATGCCCCGGATCGCCGCGATGATGAGACGGCCCATCCGGTCATGGAAGGAGGCGACCTTGTGCGCGATCTCCGGATCGCCCGAGGTGGTGGCGCGCAGGAAGGCGCGGGTCAGGTTGGGACGGCGGCAGAGGCCGCGCGTGCCGGCGGCGAACAGGGAGGTCACCCGCTCCGCCGGCGTGTCGCCGCGCGGCGGTCGCGCCAGCACCCTGCGTTCGAGCTCCTCGGCTTCGCGCTCCAGGGCGGCGACGAGGAGATCCTCCTTGCTGCGAAACCGCCGGTAGAGCGTGCCCAGGGCCACGCCCGCCTGGTCGGCCACGTCGCGCAGTCGCACGGCCTCGAACCCGCCCTTCTCGGCCAGCTCGACGGCGGTTTCCACGATGCGCCGGGCGCGATCCTCCACGCCCGGATTGAAACACGTTCTACCGGAGCCGGCCACCGGGGATCGCCCCCGCGCGAGGGGGCCCGGTGTCCCTACTTGCGCAGCTCGCGCTTGAGGATCTTGCCGGTCGGTCCCTTGGGCAGCGTGTCGAGGAACTCGACGATGCGGGGATACTTGTAGGCGGCCAGCCGTTCTCGGGCCCAGGCGATCAGCTCCTCGGCGGTGACGCTGTGTCCCGCCGCCAGGGCGACGATGGCCTTGATCTCCTCGCCGTGGCTCTGGTGCTCCACGCCGATGACGGCGGCCTCCACGATCGCATCGTGCTCGTAGAGGACCTCCTCCACCTCGCGCGGATACACGTTGAAGCCGCCGCGGATGATCATGTCCTTGGTGCGGTCGACGATCCAGAAGCAGCCGTCCTCGTCGACGCGGCCGACGTCGCCGGAGTGGAACCAGCCGTTGCGCAGGGTCTCCGCGTTGGCGTCGGGCCGCTTCCAGTAGCCCTTCATGATGTTGTGACCGCGAATGCAGATCTCGCCGCGCTCGCCCTGGGGAACCGGCTGGTCGTTCTCGTCGAGGATGGCCATCTCGACCCCCCAGACCGGGTATCCGATCGATCCGACCTTCCGCTCCTGCTCGAGGTTGTTGAAGCTCGCCACCGGCGAGGTCTCGGAGAGGCCGTAGCCTTCGAGGATCGGAACGGAGAACTTCTCCTCGAACGCCTTCATCACCTCGACGGGCATGGGCGCGCCGCCGCACATGCAGTAGGTCAGCCTGGACAGGTCGAAGTCGTCACCGCCCTCGTGGTGGAGCAGCGCGAAGTACATGGTGGGCACCCCTGCGAAGAGCGTGACCCCGTCGCGCTCCATGATCGCGAAGGCGTCCTCCGGCGTGAAGCGCGGCAGCAGGGTGAAGGTGCCGCCCGCGGCGATCGTGGCGTTCTGGATGCAGGTCTGCCCGAAGGAGTGGAAGAGGGGCAGGGTGGCGAGCGCCACCTGCTTGCGGTCGACCGGGACGAGACGCGGCACGACCAGCGCGCAGTTGATGAGCAGGTTGGCGTGGGTGAGCTCGGCCCCCTTGGGCCGCCCGGTCGTGCCCGAGGTGTACAGGATCACCGCGGTGTCGTCCGGGTTGGTCGGGAAGAGGGCATCCACCGGCTCGGCAGCGGCCAGCTCCGCCACGGTCTCGCCCAGATCGCCGTCAGACCAGACCACGGGCACGCCGGCGGCCTCGGCCCCGACTCGAGCCGGCTCGGCGAAGAGCGGGTGGGCGATCAGCAGCACCGCCTCCGAGTCCTCGATGTGGTACTCGACCTCAGGCGCCGAGAGGAGCACGTTGAGCGGCACGACCGTGCAGCCGGCATAGAGGATCCCGAAGTACGCGATGGTGAACTCCGGGACGTTGGGGACCATGAGGGCCACCTGCTGCCCCGGATTCACACCGCGTTCCCGGAGGCTGGTCGCCACGCCCCGAGCCGCGCGGTCGAGCTCCGCGTAGCTGATGCGGCGATCGCCGAGCACCACCGCGGGATGATCGGCGCGCTCGTGCGCGCCCGCCTGCAGGATCGAGCCGAGGTTCAGCATGGAGTCCTCCTTCGCTGGCTAGGCTAGGGCACCGGGAGATCTTCGCGGGTGAAGAGCGCTTCGAGGGCGATTCCGCGCGCGGCGAATGCCTCTGTCGCGCCTTCGCCGCGATCGACGATGCAGAGCACACGGGCCACCTTGCCACCCGCCTCGCTGACGAGGTCCAGCGCCTCGAGGGTGGAGCCGCCGGTGGTGGTGGTGTCCTCCACGAGCGCCACCGTCTGGCCGGGAGTGAACCCGCCTTCGATCTGGCGGGCCAGTCCGTGCTTCTTCTTGTCCTTGCGCACGAAGAACCCGAGCGAGACCGGCGCCGGCTCGCGCCCCGCAGCCGCCGCGAGGACAGCGGTCACGAGCGGAACGGCGCCCACCGCCATGCCCCCGACCGCGTCCACGGCCGGACCCGCTTCCAGCTGCTCGAGCATCAGCGCGCCGGCCAGGGCGACGCCGCGCGGGCGCATCAGGGTCTGGCGCAGGTCCAGGTAGAAGTCGCTCTTCTTGCCGCTCGCCAGCGTGACTTCGCGCCGCTCGAAGGAGACCTCGACGATCAGGTCGAGCAGCTCGCGGCGGGCGTCGCTCACTGCTTGCGCACTCCCAGGGCGAACTCGGCGATGAGCTTGCGGTGCAGCTCGCTGGTGCCCTCGCCGAACTCCAGGGCCTTGGCCTCGAGCACCAGCCGGCCCACCTCGTACTCCGCCGAGAGGCCGTATCCGCCGTGGATCTGGACGGCGTCGAGGGCATTCTGGGTGGCGGCCTCGCTCGCGGTGAGCTTCGCCAGCGAGGACTCCAGGGACGCGCGTCCCACGCCGGCGTCGAGCATCCGGCCCAGCCGATAGCAGACCGCTCGCGCGCGCTCGAGGCGCGACACCATCTCGGCGATCTTGAGCTGGATCATCTGGAACTCGCCGATCTTCTGTCCGAAGGCCTCGCGTTCCATGGCGTAGGGAACGGCCAGGTCCAGGCAGCGCTGCGCCTGGCCCACGCAGCGCATGGCCACCGAGAAGCGCCCCATGTCGAGCGCACCGCCCAGGATGGGGAAGCCGCCGCCGGGCTCTCCGAGGAGCGCCTCGTCCGGAACGAAGGCGTCCTCGAAGTGCACCTCGGCCAGGTTGTCGCGCTGGAGGGTGCGCATCGGGAACTCGCCGATGGTGATGCCCTCGGTGGTCTTCGGGTCGACGAGGAAGGCGGTCACTCCCTTGTGCTTCCGGGAGCGGTCCACCGACGCCACCACGAAGAAGATCCCGGCGTGGTCGGCGTGCGAGATGAACACCTTGGTGCCGGTGAGTCGCCAGCCGCCGTCGCAGCGCTTCGCCACCGTCTGCATGTTGCCGAGATCCGTGCCGCCCCCGGTCTCGGTGAGGCAGGCAGACGCCAGGCACTCGCCCCGCGCCATCGGCGGCAGCCAGCGCTCCTTCTGGGCCGGGCTCCCGAAGCCCAGGATGGACTTGGCGGCCAGCGAGTTGGTGACGGAGACCACCGAAGCGACCACCCAGTCCACGCGGGCGAGCTCCTCGCAGATGAGGCCGTAGCTCATGGCGTCCACGTAGGAGCCGCCGTACTCCTCGGGGATCATCGGCGCCATGTAGCCGAGCGGAACGAGCTTGCGGACCAGCTCGCTGGGATAGCGGGCCGCGCGTTCGTGCTCCTCCACATGCGGGAGGATCTCCTTCTCGGCGAACTCCCGGACCGCTGCGCGCACGGCGCGCTGCTCCTCGGTCAGGTCGAAATCCGCCATCCGCTCGAGGGGGGAGCCCATCGGACCTGAGGTTAGCGTGGACAGGCGTCCGGGCTTCCCCTAGATTTCGCCCCCGATCGGAGGGCCCCGTGAAGAAGGCCAAGCCTCTTCCCCACCGCAACCGCGGCAAGTCCTCGCGCCACCGCGCGAAGCTGAAGGCCAAGCACAAGCGCGTGCGTCTCCGCCGGAGCCGCGGCGGTCGCAAGACCTACCGCTAGCTCCGTCCTCGCCCGCCCGCCGGGCCTCCACCGCCAGCTGGACATCCGCTGCGGATCCGCCGCTGGCGGGTTGACATCCGCGGCGGATCCACCGCTGGCGGGTTGACATCCGCGGCCGGCCTCGTCCACGCTCGCAGCGGGGCCGGGCGCCGATCGCGGGTCCGGATCACGGTAGGAGGTTGCACATGACCTGGTTCTTCCTGGTCGGTCTGGTGCTGGTCGCCATCTGGGCCGTGGGCATCTACAACGCGCTGGTGCAGCTGCGCAATCGCGCAGAGAGCAGCTGGAGCGACATCGACGTGCAGCTCAAGCGCCGTTGGGAGCTGATCCCGAATCTCGTCGAGACGGTGAAGGGCTACGCCTCGCACGAACGCGAGACCCTGGAGGGGGTCATCGAGGCCCGCGGCGTCGCCATGGCCGCCGAGACCCCGGAGGCCAAGGCCGGTGCCGAGGGCGGCCTCACCCGGGCCCTGCGTCAGCTCTTCGCCCTGGCCGAGGCCTACCCGGATCTCAAGGCCAACGAGAACTTCCTCGACCTGCAGCGCCAGCTCACCGAGATCGAGGACGCGATCCAGAACGCGCGTCGCTACTACAACGCGGTGGTGCGCGATCTCAACACGAAGATCGAGATGTTCCCGTCGAACATCGTCGCCAACCTCTTCGGCTTCCTCCGCAAGACCTACTTCGAGCTGGACAGCGAGGCCGAGCGCAGCGCCCCCCAGGTTTCGTTCGGCTCGTGAAGGGGCGCGGAGTCGCGCTGCTCCTCCTCCTGGGGGCCGGCGTGCTGTGTGCGGATACGGGGTCCGCGGAGCGCATCCGTCGCTTCGAGACGGAGCTGTTCGTCCAGGCGGACGGCCCCTTCCGCGTCGTGGAGCGCATCGTCTACGACTTCGAGGTCGCACAGCGTCGCGGGATCTACCGCGACATCCCCGTGCGCTACGAGCGGGGCGTCCTGGACTACCAGATCTCCCTCGACGTGGAGCGGGTGACCGACGCGAGCGGTGCCGAGCGCCCCTTCCGAGTGGAGCGACGCGGCGGCGACGTGCGGATCCGCATCGGCGATCCGGACCGACGCGTGACCGGCGTCCAGGAGTACCGGATCGAGTACACCGTGGGGCGTGGGCTCCTGTTCTTCGAGCAGCACGACGAGCTCTACTGGAACGTGACGGGGACGGGCTGGCGCGTGCCGATCGGTGCTGCCGCCGCGCGGGTCTTCCTCCCCACCGGCGTGGGCTCCGAACAGGTGCGCCTCGTCTGCTACACGGGACCGTTCGGATCCCGCGCGAGCGAGTGCGGTAGCGAGGCCGCCGGGGACAGCGTCGCCTTCGCGACCTCGCGTCCGCTGGCTGCGGGCGAGGGCCTCTCGATCGCGGTGGCCATGCCCAAGGGAGTCCTGCGCGAGCCGACGCCGTGGGAGCGGCTGCGCGCGCGTCTGGGCGACTGGGGCGGCATCTGGCTGCTGGCCCCGGTCGTGGCGCTGGCGGGGATGTGGAGGACCTGGCGCGTTCGCGGGCGGGACCGCGGTGCGCGGGATGCGATTCCGGTCCGCTACGAGCCGCCCGAGGGGCTCACCCCGGCCGAAGTGGGCGTGGTGGTGGACGAGAGCGCGGACCTGGAGGACATCACCGCGACGATCCTCGACCTCGCCGTGCGTGGCTGGCTGGTGATCGAGGAGATCGAGAGCACGCGCTTCCTCTTCTTCTCGGACAAGGACTATCTGCTGAAGCGGACGCGGCCGGACATGGAGGGCCTGCGCTCTCACGAGAAGAAGCTCCTCCTCGGCCTCTTCGGCGGCGTCGACTCGGTGCTCGTCTCCACCCTGCGCGAGAAGTTCTACACCGAGCTGCCCGGGATCCGGAACGCACTCTACGACACCCTCTCCGGCTCCGACGGTCATTTCCCGACCTCGCCGGAGAAGGTGAAGGGCGGTTGGCGCGCGCTCGGCATCGGCATCGTGGTGCTCGCGGTGCCCGGCGCCGTGACGGGCTTCCTGGGAATTCCCGGAGCCGTGGCCGTCGCGCTGTCCGGAGCGATCGTACTGGCCTTTGCGGGTGCCATGCCCAGGCGCACCCGGAAGGGACGGCGCGCATACGAGGAGATCCTGGGCTTTCGGGAGTTCGTGGCCCGTGCCGATGCGGATCGCCTGGAACGCATGGGGGGGCGCAGTGCCGAGGCCTTCGAGCGGGTGCTGCCCTTCGCCGTGGTGCTCGGCGTGGCGGACGCCTGGGCCGACGCCTTTGCCGACATCTACACCCGCCCGCCGGACTGGTACCGGTCGAGTGGCGGCGTCGTCGACTTCCATCCCCGGCACTTCGTCTCCGACGTGGGGCGCGGGCTCGGCACGATCGGTCGCTCCCTCTCGTCGCAACCCTCGTCGAGCGGCTCGGGGAGCAGCGGTTTCAGCGGTGGCGGCGGCTTCAGCGGCGGCGGCTTCGGGGGCGGGGGCGGTGGCAGCTGGTAGCGGCGGCGGCGGCGGGTAGCGGCGGCGGCAGCGGGTAGCGGCTTCGGGGGCGGTAGCCGCTGGCGGGGCTAGCATCAGGCGCCCGTGTCCGTCTTCACCTACACCGTCCGCGCCACGTCCGGTCGCGCGCGCACGGGAGTCTTCACGACGCCCCACGGCGAGGTGGCGACGCCCACCTTCATGCCGGTGGGAACCCAGGCCGCGGTGCGCGCGGTGACTCCGGAGCAGGTGCGCCGTTCGGGGGCACAGGTGGTGCTGGCCAACACCTATCACCTGGCGCTGCGGCCGGGCGAGGGCCTGATCGAGAAGCTGGGCGGCCTGCACGACTTCATGCGCTGGGACGGTCCCATCCTGACGGACAGCGGCGGCTTCCAGGTCTTCTCGCTCCCCGGCGTCGAGATCCGCGACCGGGGCGTCCGCTTCAAGAACGAGCTGGACGGATCGGTGGTGGAGCTCACTCCCGAACGCTCGATCGAGATCCAGAACGCGCTCGGGGCCGACGTCATCATGGCCTTCGACGAGTGCACCCCGTATCCGGCCGACGAGAAGCTCGCCGGCACCGGAGTGCGGCGCACCCTGCAGTGGCTCGAGCGCTGCATGAGCGCCCACGGACGGCCCCACGACCAGGCCCTCTTCGGAATCGTCCAGGGAAGCACGTACCTGCACCTGCGCGAGGCCTGCGCGCGCTCGCTCGTGGAGCTGGACCTGCCGGGCTACGCCATCGGCGGCGTCTCGGTGGGCGAGGGGCACGAGGAGATGTGTCGCATCACCGAGCACACCGCGCCGCTCCTGCCCGACGACAGGCCGCGCTACCTGATGGGCGTGGGTCTGCCGGAGGATCTCCTCGCCGCGGTGGGCTACGGAATCGACCTCTTCGACTGCGTCATCCCCACGCGCTACGCACGCTCGGCCAGCGTCTTCACCGCGCGTGGTCGGATCCGGCTCACCCACCGGCGCTACCGACGCGACGGCTATCCCATCGACCCCTCGTGCGACTGCGAGGCGTGCAGCGGGGGCTTCAGCCGCGCCTACCTCCACCACCTGTTCAACGCCAATGAAGTGCTCTCGGCCGTTCTCGCCACGGTGCACAACCTGCGCTTCTACCAGCGGCTCATGGAGCGGGCGCGCGCGGCCATCACGGCGGGCAGCTACGTCGAGTTCCAGCGCCGCTTCCTGGAGGAATACGGACGCGGCCGCTAGCCTTCCGCCGCCATGGCCCTGCGCTGCGGAATCGTCGGTCTGCCCAACGTGGGCAAGAGCACGCTCTTCAACGCCCTCACGGCGGCGGAGATCGCGGCGGAGAACTACCCGTTCTGCACCGTCGACCCCAACACCGGCGTGGTCGCGGTTCCCGACCCGCGCCTGGCCGAGCTGGACGCCTTCGTGCGCGCCGCCCAGGTGATTCCCACCACCGTGGAGCTGGTGGACATCGCCGGCCTGGTGCGCGGGGCCTCCCAGGGTGAGGGCCTCGGCAACCAGTTCCTCGGCCACATCCGCGAGGTGCACGCCATCTGTCACGTGGTGCGCTGCTTCGAGGATGCGGAGATCGTGCACGTGGACGGGGCGCTCGACCCGCTGCGCGACGCCGAGACCGTCGAGGCGGAGCTGGCCCTGGCCGACCTGGAGACCCTCGCCAGACGTCTCGATCGCGCGCGCAAGCAGGCCAAGAGCGGCGACCGGGAGGCGAGGGCCGAGGTGGAGCTCTTCGAGGCGCTCGAGACGCATCTCTCCGAGGGACATCCCGCGCGGAGCTTCCCGGTACCCGAGGAGCGCGAGGCGGCGGTGCGCGACTGCCACCTGCTGACCCGAAAGCCGATGCTCTACGTGGCCAACGTGGACGAAGCCGGCCTGGTCGAGGGCAATGCCCATGTCGCCGCCATCGAGGCACGCGCCGAGGCCTCCGACGCCGGGGTGATTCGCCTCTGCGGCAAGATCGAGGCCGAGCTCGCGCAGCTCGACGCCGAGGACAAGCGCGAGTTCCTGGAGGATCTCGGGCTCGAGGAGCCCGGACTGCACCGGCTGGCCCGCGCCGTCCACGAGCTCCTGGGGCTGATCACCTTCTTCACCGTCGGTCCCAAGGAGACCCGGGCCTGGACCGTGCGACGAGGGGCGGCCGCCCCCGAGGCCGCCGGGGAGATCCACTCGGATTTCGTGAAGCACTTCATCCGCGCCGAGGTGATCGGCTACGGGGACTTCATCGCGTCGCAGGGCGAGGCCGGCGCCAAGGCCGCCGGAAAGATGCGAGTCGAGGGCAAGGACTACGTGGTCGCCGACGGCGACGTGATGCACTTCCGGGTGAGTGCTTGAGCCCGCCGCGTCGTGGCGGCCGGACCGAGCCGTTGGCGCCCGCCGAGGTGCTGGCGCGCTTCACGGACGGGCCCAAGACGGGCGTCTTCACCGACGGATCCTGCGAGGGCAATCCGGGACCGGGCGGCTGGGGGTTCGTGTGGGTGGAGGACGATCGGGTCGTCGTCGAGCGGCGCGGCACCGATCCGGACACCACCAACAACCGCATGGAGCTGACCGCGCTGATCGAGGCCTATCGCGCCCTGCCGGAGGACGCCGCGATCGAGGTCTTCTCCGACAGCCAGCTCTGCGTGAACACGATCAACGAGTGGGCTGCCGGCTGGGAGGCGCGGGGCTGGCGCCGCAAGGGGGGGGCCATCAAGAACCTCGAGCTCGTCAAGGAGCTCTACGCGCTGGCGGGCGCCCATCCCGGGGTGACCCTGCGCTGGATCAAGGCCCACGACGGCTCGCGCTGGAACGAGTACGTGGACGCCCTGGCCAGCAGCTACCTGCGCGACTCGTCCCCCTCGTAGCGCTCCCAGAAGAGACACTCGTCGACCGGGCGGCGCGGGGGGCGCCCATAGCGGCCGGCAGGCCAGCCGATCGGGAGGAGCGCGCACGACGGCGTTCGCGGCGAGAGCCCGAGGAAGGCGTCGATCTCCTCGGAGAACGCCCGGTGCACGGTGGTGAGCGAGGCTCCCAGCCCGACGGCGCGGCACGCCAGGAGCACGTTCTGGATGGCCGGGAAGAGACCTTCGGTCTGCTGCACGCCGCGCCGGGTCCAGCCGGCCACGAAGAGGTGCACGGGAGCCTCGTGCAGATGCTCGGCCAGGTGCAGGGCGGCGTGGACGTTGCGGCGCCTGGCATCCGGGAAGTCCGGATCCCTCGCGGCCTCCAGCGCTGGCGCGACGTAGGTCCGAAACGCCTTCAGGTAGCGCTTCGCGATGAAGGCGCGTCGCTCCGGCTCGCTGACCGCGACGAATATCCAGGGCTGCCGGTTCCCGCCGCTGGGCGCGAAGGTGCCGGCTTCGACCACCTTGCGGACCAGCTCGGCGGGGACCGGGTCCGGGCGCAGGCGCCGGATGGCACGCGTGGTGCGGATCCCCTCGAGCAGGGGGACGTCCTCGCCGACGGAGGCGATGTCGAGAGCCGGGTCGTCTCCACTCACAGGAAGTCCACGATCGAGGCCCGCGACCAGCGGGCGCTGCGGATGCGCCAGGCGCCGTCGCCTTCGCGGGCGACGGTGACCTCGAACTTGAAGAGGTCGGCGTTCAAGGTCTCGAGCTCCCCCACCTCGACGACGGGAGCTCCGGTGAGCGCCGCCGAGACCCGGACGTGGGCCGCCTGCGGGGGATCCGCGAGCTCGATCCCGCGCACCTGGTGGAAGACGTGGATGGCCTCGTGACCCATGAAGTAGCGGAGTACGACCGCCTTGATGGCGTTCTTGTCGCGGCCGGCGGAGTCCGCATAGTCCTCGGAGACCAGCTCGAGGACGGCACCCACATCGCGCTCGGAGGCGGCCGCCCTGAACTGGTCGAGCAGGGCGGCGATCTCCCGCTCGGGAGACGGGGGCTCGTCGGCGCAGCCGGCCAGGATCAGCGCGGCGACCAGGGCGAACCGGGTCATGCCCTACTTCTTACCACGCGGAGGGCGAATCAACCCCTCCTGGACCACGGAGACCACGTGGCGCCCCCCGGAGTCGTAGAAGCGGCCGGTGGCGAATCCGCGTGCGCCAGACGCGCTGGGGCTCTCCATGCTGTAGAGGAGCCACTCGTCGGCGCGGAACTCGCGGTGGAACCACATGGCGTGGTCGAGGCTGGCCAGCATCCCCCCGTGATCCGCCACCGAGGTCTTGTGCGGACGGATCGCGGTGTCGAGGAGCATCATGTCCGAGGCGTACGCGACCATCACTTCGTGGACCATGGGGTCGTCCGGGAGTCGCCCGGCGGCCCGGATCCAGACCTGCCGCCAGGGGTCGAGCGGCCGCCGGTCGACCCAGTCGGGCTCGCCGACCGTGCGCATGTCGAAGGGCCGGTCGCGCAGGATCCACTTCCGGAGCCCCTCGTCCGCGTCCTTCAGAAACGGCTCGAGGCTCTCGCTCCAGGTGGGCAGCGTCTCCGGATCGGGCGCGTCGGGCATGGGAAGCTGGTGCTCGTAGCCCTCCTCGCGGCGATGGAAGGATGCCGAGAGCGTGAAGATGACCTTCCCGTGCTGGATGGCGACCACCCGGCGCGTGGTGAAGCTGCGCCCGTCCCGGGTGCGGTCCACCTCGTAGATGATCGGGGTCGTCACGTCCCCGGGGCGCACGAAGTAGGCGTGCAGCGAGTGTACGTCGCGCTCGTCGTCGTCCACCGTGCGCACCGCCGCGACCAGTGCCTGGGCGGCCACCTGCCCGCCGAAGGCGCGCTGGCGGTCCTCCCGCGGGCTGCGCCCGCGAAACAGGTTCACCTCCAGGGTCTCGAGATCGAGGATCTCGAGCAGCTCGTCGAGGGGGGTGGCCATCGTGGGCTCACGAGTAGCGGGCCGGCAACGTGGTGTCGCCCAGCTTCAGGATGCGCTGGAAGTGCTTCTTCTCGATCGGCATCACCGACAGGCGCGACTGGCGCACGAGTGCCACGTCCGCGAGGGACCGGTCGGCCTTGATCTCGGCCAGGCCCACCGGCTGCGCGAGCGCCTTCACGGGAGCGACGTCGACCACGACCCAGCGTTCGTCCTCGCTGGTGGGATCCGGGTAGTGCTCGCGCGTCACGCGCGCCACCCCCACGACCTCCTTGCCCTCGTTGGAGTGGTAGTAGAGGACCAGGTCGCCCTTCTGCATGGCGCGCAGGTTGTTGCGGGCCTGGGCGTTGCGAACCCCGTCCCAGTAGGTGGAGCCGTCCTTCACGAGCTCGTCCCAGGAGTACTTGAACGGCTCGGACTTCACGAGCCAGTAGGCGCGCGCCATGCGGGGGAATCTACCGGGTGACTCGCGGCACCGCCGCCCGGTCGGACTACCGGGTGAGTCGGAGCACCGCCGCCCGGTCGGACTACCGGGTGCGTCGGAGCACCGCCGCCCGATCGAACTCGGCGACGTCGCCCGGCTGCACTCCGGCGTCGACGAGCGCTCCGCCCGCGGTCTCCACCGCGAACTGGGCGGGGTCGCCGCTGCCGTAGAGCGGCAGCCGCTCCTCGTAGGCCAGCGGCGTCTCGTCGGGTCGACGCGGGG
Source organism: Myxococcota bacterium (assembly GCA_028278065.1). GTDB lineage: Bacteria > Myxococcota_A > UBA9160 > UBA9160 > JAFDET01 > JAFDET01. The sequence goes on along the minus strand of JANQFA010000143.1, from coordinate 6,811 downwards.
GCTCCACCGGCATGGTGTGCACCGCGGTCACCCGGCCCTCGGCATCGAGGAAGGCGATGTCGATCGGCACCACGCAGTCCCGCATCAAGAACTGCCGCGGCGCCGACCGGCGGAAGGAGAACAGCATCCCCGAGCCCTCGGGGATGTGCCTGCGGCCGCCGAGTCCGCGCATGCGCGTCACGGGATCGGCCGCCAGCTCGAGGTGGAGCCTGCGCCCTCGCAGGGTGAGCGGGACCGAGACGGGACCCTTCGGGCCCGTCTTCGCGGATCTCGCCTCGGCCTCGCGCACGGCGGTCTCCGTGTCGTGCGACCCGGGCACCGGTTGGGCCTCGCAGCCGGAGGCGAGCCCGATCAGGATGGCGAGGGCGAAGAGAGCTTGCTTCCGTAGCGCCACAGGGCCACCGCGAGTGAGCCGAAGAGGGTGAAAGCGATGCCGCCCTGGAGGAGGCCGCCGCCCCGCTCGTCGAGGAGGCTCCAGACCAGCATTCCGACGGCGACCTGCGCGATGTACAGCGCGGTCGCGGGCCAGACCCAGGGGCGCTCCTTCCAGAAGCCCCAGGTCAGCGCGCCGTAGATCAGCCAGTGGAGAGGCTCGGTGGCCTTGGCCGCCTTGCCGGTGAGGAGGAATCCGAACCACACCTCCTGCGCCTCGGACACGTCCTGCCAGAGCGGCTTCAGCAGGAAGTCGAAGGGCATGTAGAGGAAGGTCATGTAGGCGCAGAAGAGGAAGACGGCCGACACCCAGCGGGGGTGGCGAGCCAGCCAGGCACGAAGCGCTTCCGTGGCGGGCATCGCCCGATGATACCGACCCCCGGCTCGGGTGGGTGGCGGTCCGCGCTGAGCGGGAACAGGCGGCGCTTCCGTCAGGCGTCCTCGTCGGGTCCCGCGTAGCGCGCTCGGGGACGCAGCAGGTGCCCGGTCTCCGCCTGCTCGAGGACGTGGGCGACCCAGCCCGCCGCGCGGCCCACGGCGAAGAGGCCGGCTGCGGAGCCGGGCGGCAGGCCGAGCCGCGCGGTCACGGCCGCCAGCCCCACGTCGAGGTTGGGTGCGGGACGCCGCGCCTCGCGAGCTGCGGCGAGCAGGGCGTCCATGACGCGCGCGCCGGTGCTGCGCGGGGCGAGGGGTGCGGCCGCCTCGAGGAGCATGCGCGCGCGGGGGTCGGCCTCCGCGTAGAAGGGATGCCCGAAGCCCGGAATGTGCTCGCCGCGGCGCAGTCGCTCGTGCATCACGCGCTCGGCGCGCTCCGGCCGGCCGATCTCGAGCAGCAACGCCTCCACCTGCTCCGACACGCTTCCGTGCAGCGGGCCGGACAGGGCCCCCAGGGCGGAGCTCACGCAGGCGTACAGATCCGCGCGGGTCGAGGCGGTGACCCGGGCGGCGAAGGTCGAGGCGTTGAGCTCGTGGTCGGCGCACGCGCGCAGGGCGGTCTCGACGGCGCGCGCCGCGCGGGCCCCGCGTGCGCCCAGGCCGACCGCGACGGCCTCCGCGACGCTCCCGGCGGCGAGGGCGTCGTGTGCGCGCTCCACGTCGGGAAGCGCCAGGCCCGCCGCCAGACGCCGGATCAGCGCGCGGGCGCGTGGCAGGGTGGCCTCGCGGCGGGTGTCGAAGCGGGCCGGGTCGGCAGCGCCAAGGGCCGGCACCAGGACCTGCAGCGTCGCCAGCGGATGGATGCCGAGCGGCAGGACACGCGCCACGTCGGAGAGGTCGAGCCCGGGGTCCGCGTCGCACCAGGCCGGATCGAGCGGTGCGTCCGCGGCGGGCAGCTCGCCCTCCCAGAGCAGCTCGGCCACGCGCTCGAAAGGCACGCCGTCGGCCTCGAGCTCTGCCAGGCGCTGGCCGCGGTACGCGGGGCCCTCCTGGGTCATGTCGGTGATGCGCGTCTCGAAGAGGGGCTCGCCCCAGGAGAGCGGCGAGGCGCTGCGCCAGCCGCGCCCCCCGCTGCGCGCGCGCAGCCGTTCCAGGTCGGAGCGCCGATAGCGGCGGGCCCGTCCAGCGGGAGCCGGGGCGCTGCGGACCAGGCCCCGGCTCACGTAGGCGTAGAGGGTGGGCAGCTTCACTCCCAGCAGGTCGGCCGCCTCGCGGGCGGAGAGGGTCTCGGGCTCGCTCATGACATTGATTATTAATCAATATTGATCATTTATCAAGCCCAAAGTACAGTTCCTTTCCCGAGCGCGCGGAGCGCCCGGAGTCGAATCCAGGAGGACGACCCATGGCCCAGGAGGGACTCGACGGCGTGGTGGTCGCCGATACCCGGCTCTCGCGGGTGGACGGCGAGGCGGGGACGCTCGTCGTCTGCGGGCACGACGTGGAGGAGCTGGCCCGGACGGCGCCCTTCGAGGCGGTGTGCGGGCTCCTGTGGAGGTCGGACCCGGACGCCGGACCGGAGATCCGGGACGCGCTCGGTGCGGGCCGGGTGGAGGCCTTCGCCGGCCTCGACCGCATCGGCGACGCTCTCGAGGCGGCAGACGGGATGGAGGCGCTGCGCGCGGCCCTCGCCCACCTGGGGGGCGCCCGCGCCGAGGACCCGATCGCGATCACTGCGGCCCTCGGGGTCTGCGCTGCCGCCTGGCTGCGGCGCCAGGCGGGCGAGGGCCCCCTGGCACCCGACCCCGCACGCGGCCACGCCGAGGACGTCCTGCGCATGGCCCTCGGCGAGGAGCCCGACGGCGCGCGGGCGTCCGCCCTGGATGCCTATCTGGTCACGGTCGCCGAGCACGGCATGAACGCGTCGACGTTCACCGCGCGGGTAGTGGCCTCCACCCGGTCCGATGCTGCGAGCGCGGTGGTCGCCGCGCTCGGCGCGCTGAAGGGACCGCTGCACGGGGGCGCGCCGGGTCCCGTCCTGGACATGCTCGACGAGATCGGTCGGCCCGAGAACGCGCGGACCTGGATCGAGCGCGAGCTCGATTCGGGACGCCGCCTGATGGGCCTCGGCCATCGCATCTACCGCGTGCGCGACCCGCGCGCCGCGGTCCTGGAGCGGCAGGTGGAAGACCTGCGGGCCGCGGGCATCGGCGGGGACCGGCTGACCCTGGCCCGCGCCGTCGAGCGGGCCGCGGTGGAGATCCTGCGCGAGCGACACCCGAACCGTCCGCTCGACACGAACGTGGAGTTCTACACGGCGATCCTGCTCGATGCGATCGGCCTCCCGCGTGGCTTCTTCACGCCCACCTTCGCCGTGGCGCGAGTCGCAGGCTGGCTGGCCCACGTGACCGAGCAGCGTGAAGGGGGCCGCATCATCCGGCCCAGCTGTCGCTACGTCGGGCCCGACCCCCGGGCGGCCGCCTAGCCTTGGCAGAGGCCGAGCTCGCCCTCCTCGCTGCCGTCGCGTTCCTCACCGCCGGCATGACGGCGGTCGTGGGCCTGGGCGGGGGGATCATCCTGCTCTCGGTGATGCTCTTCTTCTGGGAGCCGCTCGCGGCGATCCCGCTGCACGGAGCCGTCCAGCTCGTCAGCAACTCCTCCCGCACGGTCGTGCAGCGACGGCACGTGCGCTGGGACCTGGTCGCACCCTACGCGATTCCGCTGATCCCGATGGGCGCCCTCGGGATCCTGGCGGCCCAGCAGATCCCGCCGTCGGTGACCCGTGCCGCCATCGGGGTCTTCGTCCTGATCGCCGTCTGGGCGCCACGGGCCCTGCTGCTCGGGGTGCACCCGGAGCGCGTGCCCACCACGCGCCGCTTCCTGGGCCTCGGCGCGGTGACCGGCTTCCTCAACACCACCGTCGGAGCCACGGGTCCGCTGCAGGGCCCCTTCTACACGGACCTGGGGCTGACCCGCCATCAGATCGTCGGGACCTTCGCAGCGTGTCAGAGCCTGGGACACACGATCAAGATCGGCCTCTTCGCGGTCGCCGGCTTCGTGTTCCTGGAGCACTGGGCGGTGCTGCTGGTGCTCTCGGCCGGAGTGCTGGTGGGCACCGGCCTGGGCAGCCTGCTCCTCGACCGGGTCTCCGAGCCCCTCTTCCGTGGTCTCTACAAGGCCGTCCTCAGCGCGGTGGCGCTGCGCCTCGTCGTCTCGGTCTGGCTCGAGATCTGAACGGATCCGCGCAGCGTCGGCTCAGGCGAACCAGAGCGCTCCGAACGTCAGGAAGCCCAGCCCCGCGGCGACCAGGAGCGCCGCCGCCGCGGCGCGGGGCGCCTCGAACGAGCGCTGCTTCAGGCGCGCGACCATGCCGCCGCCGAAGGCGCCGGCGAGGAAGACCAGGAGGGTGTAGCCGAGTGCGAATCCCAGCATGGCGGCGACGGCCAGGCCGGGTACCGCCTGGGCGCCGGCGGCCGCCAGCACGGCGCCCAGCAGCGGGCTGGCGCAGGGAGTCGTCACCAGCGAGAAGGCCGCGCCTGCACCGATCGGACCCAGGCGCCGCGAGCCGCCTGGGGAGGCGCCCGCGAAGGGGAGGGGCACCAGCTCGAGAGTGGCCAGCGCGAAGTAGAGGAGGGCCGCGCCCACCGCCATGAGGACGGGTCCGCGCTGCTCGATCAGCAGGAATCCCGCCAGATCCCCGGCCAGCCCGAGGAGCGCGAGCGCGAGGGCGGCACCCAGCACGAAGCGCGCCGAGAGCGACACGGCGCGGCCGCCGCTCGCGTCGGCGGCGCCGATGTAGGCGACATTGAGGGGCACCAGGGGCAGGATGCAGGGGGAGAGGCTCGCCAGGAGACCGGCCGCGAAGCCCACCAGCGGGAGCAGGAACCAGGCGGCTCCGGCGATCGCCTCCTTCGGAAGCAGGTTCGCCACCGCGAACTCGGCGCGGTAGAGCAGCGCCGAGAGAGGGTCCCACCAGAGCGGGGCGCTCGCCGCCAGAACGCCCGCCACGGCGAGGGTCCGCACGAAGGCGGGATGACGCCAGAGCGGCGCGGGGCCCGCGAGAACCTGCGCCGACGTGCTCACGAGGCGTCCGCCTCGGCGAGTGACTGCGCCGACGTGCTCACGAGGCGTTCGCCTCGGCGAGTGACTGCGCCGACGTGCTCACGAGGCGTCAACCTCGGCGAGTGACTGCGCCGACGTGCTCACGAGGCGTTCGCCTTGGCGATCGCCTCCTCGTAGGCGGCGAAGTCCATCTCGCCCTTCATCACCGCCACCGTGTTCTTGTTCGCGTTCAGGACCGCGATGGTGCCCGTCTTGGCCTTGTAGCGGTTGAAGACGGGAGTGAGGCCGAGCACCTCGGCCAGCGCCTTCGACTCCTGCACCTTCTCCTTGTCGGTCACGTCGAAGACCACGAGCTGGGCCTTGCCCTGGTACTCCTTCTCGATCCGCTTCCAGGTGGGCTCGAGCATCGTGCAGGTGCCGCACCACTCGGCGTGCACCTTGACGATGAAGGGCTGGGCGGCGTCTCCGGCCTGCGCGCGCGGCGCGCCGGTCAGCGCCAGCAGCAGGAGGGCGGCCAGGGCGAGGCGGACGTAGCGGGGGTCGGCGTGCATGGGGACTCCTCTCGTCGGATGGCACCCGGGTCCGATGCGTCCCGGAGGGCCAAGGATACGTCCTCCCATACGAGCCCGCTGCGCTGCGGGTTACGCGCTCGGCCCGGGAAGCAGCAACCGGCTGGGCTACGCCGTCGGCCCGGGAACCAGCAACCGGCTGGGCTACGCCGTCGGCCCGGGAACCAGCAACCGGCTGGGTCAGGCCGTCGGCCCGGGAAGCAGCAACCCCGCCATGCAACCCGTCATGAGCGTTGCCAGAGTGCCGACCACGATCGAGCGGATGCCGAGGCTGGCCAGGTCTCCGCGTCGCGACGGCGCCATGGTGCCGACCCCGCCCAGGAGGATGGCCAGGGAGCCGAAGTTGGCGAAGCCGCAGGCCGCATAGGAGAGGATCACGGCCGAGCGCGCCTCCACCGCTCCGCTGTCCATGAGCCCGCGCAGGTCCTGGTAGGCGATGAACTCGTTCAGCACCGTCTTGACGCCCATCACACCCGAGAGGGTGACGGCGTCGGCCCAGGGCACGCCCATGAGCCAGACCAGCGGCACGAAGGGCAGGCCCAGCAGCCGCTGCAGGGTGAGCTCGGGCGCGCCGAACCAGCCGCCCACGCCCGAGACCGCGTCGTTCAGCATCGCCACCAGCGCCACGAAGGCCACGAGCATCGCTCCGACCGTGGCCCCCAGGCGCATCCCGTCCACGGCGCCGCGTGCCGCCGCGTCGATCAGGTTCACCGACTCGCGCGGCACCTGGGCATGGCCGCGCTCCGCGGTGAGCGGCGTCTCGCTCTCGGGCACCATCACCTTGGCCAGCAGGATCGCCGCCGGGGCCGAGAGCAGGCTGGCGGTCACCAGGTGCCCCGCGAAGTCGCCGCCGCCCAGGATCTGCACGTACGCGAAGAGCACGGAGCCGGCCACGGTGGCCATGCCCGTGGCCATCAGGGTGAAGAGCTCGGACCGCGTCATGCGCTCCACGAAGGGCTTCACGACGAGCGCGGCTTCCGTCATGCCGACGAAGACGTTGGCCACCGCCGCCAGGCTCTCGGCACCCGAGCAGCCCATGGTGCGCCGCAGCGCCGTCGCCAGGATGTCGACCAGCGGCTGGATGAGGCGCAGGTGGTAGAGCACCGCGAAGACGCTGCCCATGAAGACGATGATGGGAAGCACGTTCAGCACGAACGAGAAGCCGGTCTGGGTGAGCCCTCCGAAGACGAACGCCACGCCGGCCTCGGTGTAGCCGAGGAAGGCGTCCACGCCGGCGGAGAGCGCCACGAAGAAGCGCGTTCCCACGGCACTCCGCAGCAGCAGGAGCGCGAGCGCCAGCTGCAGGCCCAGACCGAACAGGACCGTGCGCAGCGGAAAGCGCCCGCGGTCGGTCGAGAGGGCCCAGGCGATCCCCA